>CAYUSG010000039.1:0-27766 GCA_964447355.1 uncultured Paenibacillaceae bacterium | reverse complement strand
GTCCGGATCAACTGGAAATTGACTTAAGATGAGCTTCTAAAACTATTATACGAGGGAGGATACAGATGAAAAAGATTTTTTTGCTGCTTGCATTCATCGTATGCATTACAGTTTTGAATCCAGCAGGGCTGCTTACTCCATCGCATGCTGCCTCCGGCACTAAAGTCGTGGTTGATGGCGTTGTGGTCCATTTTAACAATCAAGACTATGTTGAAGATCAGACACTTTGGTTGCCGGTAAAGCCGCTGGCTCAAAGCTTGGGCTTTAAGCTGAAATGGCATGCAGATACTGAAATTACAGAGTTAACGCAACCATACTCCAATGTGAAAATCATACCCCGCAAGCAGCAGGTAGAAGTGGATGGGTTGGTATTTACACTGCCATCCACGTTAGAGAAAGGCACGTTGTTCGTTCCATTTGAACGGTTCATGCAGCATGTAGATGCGGATAAATTTTATGCCAAGCGGACGGATACGTGGTATGTCAAATCCGCATTAAGAACGAAAATTGCAAAGGGCTTGGCCTCCCCGTCATTGGTGTATTCAGGTGGAGAATTAAATGGAGAAGCCCATGGTGAAGGAACGTATCGCTTGCAAGGCGGCTTGTGGTATGAAGGGGACTTCAGGCAGGGGAGCATGGAGGGGCAAGGTAAGCTTTATGACGGCGGAAGACTGGTTTACGAAGGTACATTTAAGAATGATTTGCCCCATGGTAAAGGTATTTTCTATTACGCGAATGGCAATGTCTATGAAGGTGAATTTAAAGACGGGACGATGCATGGTAACGGGGTCGTGAGCTTTCAAGAACAGATGCTGTATAAGGGATACTGGGCAAATGGCAAAATGGATGGTAAAGGATACCTCTTCGGTCCTGATGAAGCGCTAGTTTATGAAGGTGAATTTAAGTCGAATCAGCGTTACGGCTTTGGTGTGGAATATGATGATTCGAATCAAATCGTTTATGAGGGCTACTGGCGAAATGATCAAAGACACGGGCAAGGTCGCAGTTATTATGAAAGCGGTATGGTGAAGTATGAAGGAGAATGGTTAGAGAATAAAGAAAACGGCAAGGGAACTTTTTATTCTTACACGATTCAAGATAACAACCAAGATCATACCAACGGAACGTTCAATGATGAACCCACAGAAGATGATTATAGAATTAGTCCTGAGGATATGATTCTGAATAAAGATAAAGAAAGAGCGAATGTAAAAACAGGAATATTTAAAGATGGCAATCTTGTGGAGCTGGATCAGGACCTCATATATTATGGTGGATTTTTAAATGGTGTCTCCGAAAAATACGGTTGGCTTTACAAAAATGACAAATTGTTTACATTCTCAGAATACTTTAATCCAAACTATGATATGTATGATGAAGACGAAGAGGAAGAGATATCAGAGGAAATGGACCGTCTGCTTGTCTATGAGGGAGGATTTCATAGAGGGCTTAAGCACGGTTTTGGAACCGAGTATGATAATGAGTCAATCGTATATCATGGCGAGTACGAGCAAGGCAGACGAGAAGGCTCAGGATGGGCCCCACTTGAGGATGGCTTGATCTACTCGGGTAAATGGAAGAATAATAAGCCGGACGGTAAGGGCTTCTTGTATCGTAATAATAAACAAGACCCAGACTACTCGGGTTTTGGCCACGCATACATTCGTGAAGTGGAATATGATGACGGTAAATTGATCAACGAATTAAAGCAATATAAATACATTGGTGAATTCAAGCACGGTGTGATGCATGGTACGGGTATCACGTATCAAATTGTGGAAGACAGAGATGATATTGACGCTGATTACTTTCATTTAACCAAGCTTAGCAGTGGTGAACAAGCGTTTAAGTACTATGAAGGCACTTATGTGAACGGTTTGAAAGAAACAACCGGATATACGCCTGGACGATTGTATTATTATGGCAAGCTTGTTTATGAGGGTGAATGGTACCGTGATCAGAAACATGGAACAGGAACAGAGTTCGATGAAAAGTATGGCTACAGAATTTACAGCGGGACATTTGAAGAAGGGGAAAGACACGGTGAAGGTACACTGTATTCAGGTGTAAACCGCATTAAATTTGTCGGTGAGTTCGAAAAAGGTAAGAAGCATGGTGAAGGAACGGAATATGAGGAATACCCGAACACTAAACTGTATGAGGGCGAGTATGAATACGGCAACCGGCACGGTGTTGGGACGATATTCGAAAACGGCAGCGTAGTGTACGAGGGTAATTTTAAAGAGGGTAAGAAACATGGCTACGGTATTATCTACTGGTTTGGTGAAGTTGAATATGCAGGTGAATTTATTGAGGATATGAAGGCTGAAGATTACTATGACCAGCTAGAAAAAGATACGCAAAAATAAAGCCTGTGATATGATTTAGATGTGTTACAAATTAAGCTGTAATAAAGTTAAAATGCAAGGCAGTACGAGGTCTTAGGGATGGTTCAGCGTTATTTGGCTGATTTTGGGTCCCTGAGGCCTTTTATTGTATAATTGAGGTACGACGGATGTCACGAGGAGAGGGTTACATTGATCAGAATTTTAGGGGTTGACCATTCGTATCAGATTGTGACGGATTTAAGTATTGATGATACTTTTAGTGAACGTATAAAATGGTTCTGGGTCGATTTTGATGAACCTACGGAGGAAGAAGCGGTACTGCTGGATCACCATTTCAAATTCCATCCGTTAGCCATTGAGGATTGCTTTCATGCACTACAAAGACCTAAACTGGACTATTATGATAATTACCACTTTATGGCAGTTCATGCCATTAACGCAAGCACCTTGGAAGCAGATGAGGTGGATGTGTTCTTGGGCAGTTCATACATGGTGACTTATCACATGAAGTCCTTAAGGGAAATTGAAGAAGTATGGCAGCGAGCAGCTAAGCAAGAAAGCATCTGGAGGAGCGGGCCTCTGTATATTGCTTACCTTGTGATGGACAAGCTGGTGGATTATTATTTTCCCAGCCTTTATCAGATTGAGGATGAGCTGTTAGAGCTGGATAATCAATTTGAAGAGGAAACCGAAAGTGCTAATGTGAAAATAATGAATGACTTATTCGATGTTAGAGCTCGGTTATTGAAGCTGCGGCGAACGATTGTCCCGATGAGAGATTTATTATATCGGCTCATTAATTCCTCGCATATTGAAGGGGTAGACATTCAGAAAGTGTATTTTACGGATATTCATGACCATTTATTAAAATTGAGTGATATGATCGATTCGAATCGTGAGATGACCTCGGATATTCGAGACAGTTATATGTCGCTGAGCTCCAATCGAATGAATACGATCATGAAAACCCTGACAGTGATAACGACCATTTTCATGCCGCTCACGTTCCTCGCCGGGATTTATGGGATGAATTTTAAGGTGATGCCAGAGCTGACTTGGCATTATGGCTACTTTATTATTTTAGTGTTCATGGGATTGATCGGTGTTTCCATGTTTTTTTGGTTTTGGCGTAAAGGATGGTTTAAATAATGGAATGTTTTTGAGCAAGCGGCATATTTTTATATTAAGGAGGTTACAATAACGTGACGAATGAAGTATAGAACAAAGGAGTCGTTTTCATGATGAATTTAAACGGAAATGATGTTGCGGTTATCGAACAAGCCCTAAGAGAGGCGATTAACAATGGTATCGATTATCAATCGATCATCTCGTATCGTGAAGTTCTTAGCAAGCTGCAACGCATTCCGCATTCCAATCAGACCCTTCAAGTCAACACGGGTGGCTTGCCGATGGATGGTTTTCGATTCGATTATGACGACAGTGCTACATAAATACTAGATGTGTGAAAACCGTCTTCTCAAGTGGAAGGCGGTTTTACTTTTCCCGGGAAAGCGCAGGAAATGACATGGATTGCCTTTGTCACGAAGGATGCAGTGTCGAAATGGATCAATTGTTGAATAATAAAGAAACATTGATATGCGAACGTGTATTCTGTACAATGAATGATATGAACAGACGGTTTGACTCGCTAGAAAAGGGGTAACAATCATGAATCATTTAACAGGCACGTTCGCCAATTTGGATGAATTTATTAACTGGGTTAAAGATCAGCCAGACATTATGAAGCATGTGACGCATTGGCGGACAATACCGGCAAGACCTGCGGAACATGTCCCGTTTCCTGAACAATTACATATAGATATCTGCAAGGCCCTTCAGCATAAAGGCATTCAAAGTTTATATACACATCAAGCCGAAGCTTTTGAGCAGGCTGTTCATGGTCATCATATTGCAGCTGTAACACCAACAGCCTCAGGAAAGACGTTATGCTATAATTTGCCAGTATTGCAGAAGGTGCTGGAAGATCCAAGCGCTCGTGCGCTGTACTTATTTCCAACGAAGGCGCTTGCCCAAGATCAGGTTGCAGAACTGCAGAAGATGGCGGACATGATGGGAGCGGATATCAAAACACATACCTACGATGGGGATACACCGCCTACTGTGAGGCAAGTGATTCGTAACGCCGGACATATTGTCGTCACTAATCCAGACATGCTGCATTCGGCGATATTGCCGCATCATACGAAATGGGTCAAGCTGTTTGAGAATCTTCGTTATATTGTCATAGATGAGGTGCATTCGTATCGAGGTGTTTTTGGCAGTCATGTCTCGAATGTCATTAGAAGATTAAAGCGGATTTGTCGATTTTATGGTTCTAATCCTCAGTTTATTTGCGCTTCAGCAACAATTGCGAACCCTAAAGAGCATACCGAGCGATTCATAGGTGAACAGGTAGAATTGATTGATCGCAACGGTTCCCCTGCGGGTGAGAAGCATTTTGTGTTTTATAATCCACCAGTGGTCAATGAACAATTAGGCATCCGTAGAAGCAGTGTGCTTGAAACGCGGAAATTAGCGGCCTTATTGTTGAGGCATAACATCCAAACGATCGTATTTGCTCGCAGCAGAGTAAGGGTTGAGATTTTACTCACGTATTTGCAGGATATGGTGAAGCATGAGTTGGGCAGCAAGTCGATTCGAGGCTATCGCGGCGGTTACTTGCCCAAGCTGCGCCGTGAAATCGAGAAGGGGCTTCGCGAAGGAGAAATTCGCGGTGTGGTCTCTACGAATGCACTCGAGCTAGGCATAGATATTGGACAGCTTCAAGCCTGTGTTATTAATGGCTTCCCGGGTTCTATCGCTAGTACGTGGCAGCAATCGGGTCGGGCAGGGCGCCGCGCTGAAACCGCCATTACATTCCTCGTAGGCAGCAGCAATCCGTTGGACCAATACATTATTCAGCACCCAGAATATTTCTTTAATCAAAGCCCAGAACAAGCGTTAATTCATCCCGATAATTTAATGATATTAATTGATCATATTAAATGCGCCGCTTATGAATTGCCTTTCATGGAGGACGAAACTTTTGGAGGCGAATCTTTAAAGGATATGCTTGAATTTTTAGTGGAGGAAAGAGTATTGCATCGGGTAAAAGACCGATGGTACTGGATGGATCAATCGTTCCCTGCGCACAATATCTCATTGCGTTCTGCAGCTCAAGAGAATTTTGTCATCATAGACTGCACGCAGGGCACTAGAGTCATAGGGGAAGTGGATCGATTCAGTGCTCCAACCCTCATACACGAGGAAGCGATTTATATTCATGAAGGCACTCAATTTCAAGTCGAGAAGCTGGACTACGAGGAGAAGAAAGCCTACGTGCGCGAAGTGAGCGTAGATTATTTCACCGATGCGCAGATGGCTGTACAGCTTAAAGTGCTGCATATTGATCGCGAGGATGAGGGGCAGCAGCTGGAACGTTATTATGGCGAAGTGACCGTCAACGCCAAACCAACGATTTTTAAGAAAATTAAACTTCGAACGCATGAGAATATCGGATCGGGTCCGATTCATCTGCCCGAGGAAGAGCTGCATTCCAGCTCCTATTGGTTTTCGTTTACGAGCGAAGCCAGTGAGGGGATGTCTGCGAATGATTTGCAATTTGCTCTGCTTGGGATTGCGAATATTCTCATTCATATTGCACCGCTGTATTTGATGTGTGATCCATTTGATATTCGGGTTGTACCGCAGGTGAAGGCTGTTCATTCGGGGAAACCGACTATATTCTTCTATGATCGATACCCCGGCGGCATCGGATTAAGCGGTAAACTTTATGACTTGCATGGGATGTTAATGGATCATGCCTCTAAGCTGCTGAACCAGTGCTCGTGCATAAGTGGTTGTCCCGCATGCGTAGGTCCAATTGAAGAGGTAGGTCTGACTGGAAAAGCTCTAGCTAAGCAGTTGTTAAGTAAATTGGGGGCAGACTTATGAGTGCATTAAGAGATCGACTGAAGCGTCTGAAATCTAGTCAAACAAACCTAGCGTCGGAGCAGACAGATTCTCGTGCGGTCCAAACGGCACACCAAATGTCTCCATTAAATGAAAATGCGTGGTCTGCTGTCGATTGTGTACAGGTTGAAAATGATTATGGCACTTATATGAAACGTGAGCGAAAGTACCCATTTGAATATAAACATGGCATGTATGCATTAGGTGATTTGGAACGGCATGCAGGGTCGCTTCAAACCTTTCATCCAGCATCCCGTGTGGAGCTTCGGAAGCTGTTGTTTTTCGATACGGAGACGACGGGTTTAGGATTAGGTGCGGGAAATGTGCCCTTCATGTTAGGAATTGGACACTTTGAAGCAGACAGCTTTGTACTGCAGCAGATGCTCATTCGGAATCCAGCCGAAGAATATGCTATGCTCCAAGATTTGAAGGCTCATTTTGAGCGGTTCAGCCATCTTGTTTCTTATAATGGAAGGGCTTTTGATTGGTCTTTAGTGATGAATCGTTTTGTCATGCACCGTCTACCATTGAATTCTAATGCTTTTGTACATTTAGATTATTTATATGCCTCACGCAGTTTATGGAAGCACAGCCTGCCTTCATGCAGGTTAGGGGTGGTAGAGGAACAGAAGCTGGGAATTGAACGGGTGGATGATTTGCCGGGTGCGATGGCGCCCTCGTTATATTTTCAATTTCTTAACGATCAACAGCCGGAGACGATACGGAAGGTATTCGAGCACAATGAAATTGATATCCTTACGTTGGTGAGCTTGAGCACGTATTTTGCCCAGGTACTAGCAGGGCATTATGACACTGATCACATGACTTGTGATGATCAATTCAGATTAGCGCTTTGGCTGGATAAGATGGGGATGACACTTGCAGCAGAAGGCCTTATGGACGATATCATCCAAAAAGATCGACATCAGGATTATTATGCAGAGATGGGTCAGTGGTTTAAGAAGCAAGGTCAGTTGGAGAAAGCGGTCGATTTATGGGCGGCATGCACAAAGCATGAACGTTATGTGAAATGGGGATCTATTGAACCTTGGACCGAGCTGGCTATGTATTATGAACACAAGGTTAAGGATTATCATACGGCGTTAATTTACACTGATCAAGCGATTGAATTAAATCGCAGCAGAGCGGCGTTAACTAGAGATAACAGCAAGCACAGGCAGTTGCAAGAACAATTGATCAAACGGTCGGAACGCTTGAAACGCAAGTTAACCAAACGAAGCCAGCCTAAAGTATTCAAGGCAGCTGCGGGTAATAATCTGACACACTAATAATTTAAAGTTATGTGCAAAGCAAAGTACTGTCTCCGCATATTTCCACTTCGAAAGGGAAAATTAGCAGCAAACCGATCAGAAGGGGAATGGATGATGCCTGAATTGCCTGAGATGGAAACATACAAGAGCTTTTGCAATGATTTCGTGAAAGGAAACATGATCACCGCCATTGAAGTGTCACGGGAAAAGTCGCTTAATGTGCCCAGCGATGAATTTAGAAGCGTTGTTTGCGGTCACAGAATTGTGAATATTGAACGGAGAGCAAAGCATCTTATCTTTCGCTTGGATCATGGAATGGCGTTGCTCTTGCATCTCATGCTTGGCGGATGGATGTTCTTCGGATCAGAAAGGGACCGACCGGATCGAACGATTCAAGTTCAATTAACATTTGGAAATTCCTCGCTCTATTTCATTGGACTGCGATTAGGGTATTTGCATCTGAAATCAGAAGAGCAGCTGCAGGATGTCTTCAGAAAGCTGGGTCCTGAACCGCTTGAACCCAATTTTCGAGCGCAGGCGTGGTTGAAGCGGATTCAATCTAGAAGCGGAGCTTTGAAAACAACATTAGTAGATCAAAGTTTCGTAGCTGGAATCGGCAATTGCTATTCCGACGAAATGTGCTGGCATGCAGGTATTCTGCCCTATCGAAAATGCAGAGAATTGTCCCAAGAAGAACAGTTGAAGCTGTACACCTCCATGCGTGAATTATTGCGTGAGGCTGTGGGTTTGGGAGGTTATATGGAGCATCCTTTTACCGTTCAGGACAAGCACACAGGGGGCTATAACGCACACTGCAAAGTGTATGATGAAGAGGACAAGCCTTGCCGTCGTTGCGGTCACTTAATTACTAAAGATACATTCGCATCGCGGAAAATGTTTTATTGTAAAGGCTGTCAGCGGTGATTCGGATGAAGAGGATACAACGATTATCACAAACGTCACAGATTCGATCACACGCTCATAACAGAGGCGCGCTGTATTCGAATAATAACCAGTGGTCAGGGAGGCTGGGTTGCCATGTTAGTATCCGTCAAGGTTATGCCAAGGCGGCCCATACGGCTAGAAGCATTGGGGCTAGCTCTTTTCAATATTTCCCTAAAAACCCCCGAAGCTTGTCTGTCAAACGATTTGATCCTAACGATGCTGAGCAGTGTAAGGTTTATTGTATGGAGCACGATCTTCAATCCATCGCGCACACTTCTTATCCGGTTAATTTGGCGGTGTCAGAACCGACATTACGCAAAGCTGTGATTGAATCTCTGCTTAATGATTTGGACATTGCAGAAGCGTGCGGATCTATTGGTGTTGTTGTACACTTTGGGAAATACAAAGGAGAAGATCTTCTACAAGGCTATCATGTGATCCTTTCAACACTAAATGAGGTGCTTGCTGAATGGAACGGGAATGCCATGCTGTTGATTGAGAATCAAGCGGGTGACGGGGCTCCGATGGGTACTCAATTGGAAGAGCTGGTTCAGATTCGAGCATTATGTGACAAGCCGGAAGCCGTAGGTTTTTGTTTTGATACGTGTCATGCATTCGCGAGCGGTTTATGGAATGAGCGTAATGTCCTCGATCTCATTCAGAAAGGCCATGATTTAGGTTACGCTGAACATTTAAAGGCGGTTCATTGCAATGATTCCGTCTATAGTACGCGTTCGTTTAAGGATCGACACGCCATTGTCGGAAAGGGTACAATAGGGGAAGAACGTATGTTGGCATTTTTAACCTCCTCCTGGATGGGTGATATCCCAATTGTATTAGAAACTCCGACTTCAGCAGGTTATTCACACCAGGATCAGATAGAAATGTTACGTTCACTTCTTAATGCTTTCAAAGGTGGGCTTTCTGATGATTAATGTGTATTTGGATGATATGAGACGCTGTCCTGAAGGATTCGTCTTAGCTCGAAACGTAGAGGAATGTGTGACATTAATAGACGAATGTGACATACATATTTGCTCACTTGATTTTGATTTAGGCTGGGGGCAACCTACAGGTCTGGAAGTAGCGAAGCATATCGTCATAAGCGGCAAATACCCCAAAACGATTTATTTGCACACATCAAGTGATATTGGACGGCTTCAAATGTACCAGACTCTTTACCCTAATCTTCCAGACGGGGTCAAGCTGTTTAATCATGCAATGCGATAGAATGGAGTGAGGACTGTTGATACATCTGAATGAGATATTTTTCCGCAGAGGCGATCGAGACATTCTTTCGGATATAACGCTTCATATGAATGACGGCGAGCATTGGGTGCTGCTTGGACGAAATGGTTCTGGCAAAACAACGCTGCTAGATTTCATTACGGGATATCAATTCCCTAGTTCAGGCTCAGTGAAAGTGATGAACTATACATATGGAGCATGCGACGTTCGGGAGGTACGCAAGGAAATTGGCATCATTAGTCAATCCTTGTTTGAGAAATTTACGCCAAGAGATCCGGTGTGGGAAGTAGTGGCTACAGGCATTTACGCCTATCTTCGTTTCTACCAAGAGATCCCCGAAGAAGTGAAAGCAAAAGCCATTGAGCAGCTAAATAAAGTAGGCTTAGCCCATGCGGCTTATCAAACGTTAGGTTCGTTATCCCAAGGAGAGCGCAAAAAAGTAATGCTGGCAAGGTGCTTAATTATGGAACCGAAGATATTGATCTTGGATGAGCCTTGCTCCGGCTTGGATCTGTATGAACGAGAGAATTTTCTGAAGCAGCTGCAGCAATTGGAAGCAGAGAATATTCAGCTTATATACGTCACTCATCACATGGAGGAGATTATACCGCTATTCACTCATGTGGCCTTGATTGAGCAAGGGAAGCTAGTTGCTGCAGGAGCCAAACATAAGGTGTTAAACCGAGATTTAATTGAACGGTCGTTTCAAGTGAAGGTAGAGATCGAATGGAACGATGACCGTCCGTGGTATAAAGTTTTGGCGTAGGCATTCACCCCTCTTATACAACCGCATACATATATAAATAGGGTTACTTCGATGTCAGACTAGAGGAGGGTGACACTTATGGGGAAAGTAAAGCATTACTTTGCCGAAGGAAACACCTCACAAGGTTTCTTCTCGCTTTATGAGGAAACATTCCAGGGATTAGAGCGGTTGTTTATTCTCAAAGGCGGACCTGGAACGGGTAAGTCTTCGTTTATTCAGGGCGTTGCCCAAGCTGCGTTACAGGAAGGACTGGATGCTGAACTATACCACTGCTCATTGAATCATCCATCCATCAATGGATTAATCATTCCTAAGCTCCAGGCAGGATTTGTAGATGGTACCTTCCCGCACTGTATGGAACCGCAATATCCAGGGATAGTGGATCACATTATTAATCTTGGAGACTATTGGAACAGGGAACAGCTGCTGGCCCATAAGAATGACATTAAACCGCTTATACAAAGTAAATCTCTGCATCTAGCAGCCGCGTATCGCCATTATGAAAAGGCTAAGCTGATACATGATGAATGGGAACAGATTTATATTCAAGCGATGGACTTCTTTAAGGCTAACAAAGTGACTAAGGAGTTGTTGGAGCGAGTATTCGATGGCGTTGAACGAAGTCCGCTGCAGGGCACGGTTCAACAAAAGCTGTTCGGCGCGGCCACAGCACAGGGTGCTGTAAATTATTATGACAATCTTACCGATGAGCTTCAGAAGCGGTATATCATTAAAGGCAGACCAGGAAGCGGCAAATCTACTATGATGCGAAAAATGGGTAAGCAGGCTGAACGCTTAGGGTTAAGTGTGCAATATTTTCCCTGCGGCTTAGATCCAAGCAGTTTGGATATGGTGTTGTTACCTGAACTGAGTGTTGCTGTATTAGACGGTACAGCCCCGCATGTGGTTGACCCAGATGGGCCTCGTGATGAAGTGATTGACATGTTCGAGCTTTGTATGAATCCGAAGGTCGAAGAGGAAAGGGCTGAGGATATTAAAGCTGTCTCTAGACGTTATGCTCATGAGATGTCGCTAGGGGGAGACGCTTTGAAAAAGGCCAAATATATCCATGATCAAATTAAATCCTACTATAGTGCTGCTATGGATTTTGAACAAGTGAACCAAAAGCGGGAAGAGATCATTAAGGATATTCTAGCTGCACAATAATTGAGCAGCAGCCATGGAATTAGTTTGTCCATGGTTGCTGCCTTCTTTAATGTTGGACAAGGAGGTTAATAACCTGTGTTTGATATCATTGTTATCGGTGCCGGACCCTGCGGTCTGTCAGCTGCTATTGAATGTAAGCAAAAGGGGATGCGCCCTTTACTTATTGAAAGGTATCATCTTGTAAGCTCCATTTATCGTTATCCTACATTTATGGTGTTTCATAGTACGCCCGAGCTCTTAGAGATTGGAGGTCTCCCTTTCTCTACGCCAAACGAAAAACCAACGCGACAAGAAGGGTTAGCCTATTATCGAAAAGTAGCGGATTATTACGGACTGGACATTCAATGCGGTGAAACGGTCGTTCAGTTAGAGAAGTTGGAGCATACTTTCGAAATGATTACTGAAGACAAGGAAGGAATACAACGACACTATCGCTCCAAACGTGTTGTAGTGGCTACGGGTTATTTTGACCAGCCTAATCGTTTAGAGGTTCCGGGCGAAGAATTAACTAAGGTTTCTCATTATTATACCGAGGGCCATCCTTACTATAAACAGCACGTAGCTGTTATCGGGGGAAGGAATAATGCGCTTGAGGCCGCATTAGATCTATATCGCAGCGGCGCTAAAGTCAGTCTGATATACCGAGGGAGCAGCTTAAGGGAAAGCGTTAAAGCTTGGATCAAACCAGTATTTGAAAGCGCAGTAGATAAAGGGTGGATTCAAATGTACTGGAACAGCAATGTACTGGAGATTAGACCGCGTTCTATCGTCATAGAGCGAGAAGGAGAGCAATTCGTGCTTGAGAATGATGCCGTATTCGCACTGATAGGTTATAAGCCGCATCATGAACTACTGGTGAAGGCTGGGGTTCGCTTTGACTCAGATAGCGGGGTTCCTGTCTATCAACCTGAGACGATGGAGACGAACATTGAGGGTTTATATATTGCTGGCGTTGCTGCCGGCGGGCAGCGCTCTAATGATATTTTTATCGAGAATGGACGGCATCATGGTGTGTTGATCGCCAAGCATGTAGCTGAACAGACGCAATAAAGAACGGGGCCCAACTCACACATTAAGGTGCGGGTTGGGCCCGAATAAGATCTAATTATTTTAAATGGTAGTTGTTTTCGTGCATTTCTCTTATGAATCTTTGTTTTAGGCGGGATTCTTGTTTGTTTAGTCCATATTGATTTTCACGCAAAATCATTGATGAAATCCGTTTCTTCAATAGCTCATTTTTTCGTTCTAAGGCTTCATTCAGGTTTGCCATGGTTAGCCTCTTCACTCCTTTAGATTTATAATCTACAGTACTAAGTATATCGTGATCCGTGGTGCATTGGGAAATCGATTCTCGTGCCTTCAGAACTGTTCAATAAGTGCTGAGAGGAATGAAGTGGATAACGATACCAGTACTCATACCATTGCTTCAAGATGCTTTAACATGCTCCCATATACTTTAAAGTGATGGATTGTAGTTGTTTAGTGAGGAAATTTAATTGTTTGAGGAGGTGTTAGGTTTGAATCCTATTGCGAAATTATTGATCCTGGCGGGAGTGGTTCTCATTATTGCAGGATTGCTGTGGCAAATCGGCGGACGTTTCCTTCAGTTGGGACGCTTGCCGGGAGATATTGTCATTGAGAAAGAACAAGTTAAATTTTATTTCCCGATTGTCACCTGTATTCTCATCAGTGTTGTGCTTTCGCTGGTGATGTATGTGATTCGATTGTTTAAATAATCGGCATTGAATTGCCAGTTACTGGACAAATTTGAAGAACAGCCTATAATAGTCTTAAATCATCAATTATTCATAGTGAAGGAGGAAACTGCACTTTGAATCATGGACCATTATGGAACGGCGACGTGATTGGCGGTCGATATCGAATGCTTAAGCGTATTGGAGAAGGGGGAATGGGTAACGTATTCTTAGTAGAAGACTTAAAGTTAAACGGGAAAAAGTGGGCTGTGAAGGAAATCGAAGCTTCGGAATACGGCTCTGAAGGATATTCACTGCATGCAGAGGCCGAAGTGTTGATGCAGCTGAATCACCCTTTTCTTCCTGAAATGGTTGATTATCTTCATGATGAAATGCAGCAGAAAGTCTATTTAGTGATGGAGTTCATCGAAGGCATGACTGTACAAGCATGGTTCGATCGAGAGCAGGGGAATCCTCCCGTGCAGGCGGTGCTGGAGCTTGGGCTGCAGCTGTGTGATGTGTTAAGTTATCTGCATCATCAACAGCCTCAACCAATCGTATACAGAGATCTGAAGCCTAGTAATTTGATGCTGGACCAGCATATGCATATTCGATTGATAGATTTTGGGACAGCCCGTCATTTCAAGCAAGGCCAGACTAAGGATACGCTGCAATTAGGGACGTTTGCTTACGCTGCACCGGAACAGCTACATGGCCGCCAGACGGATCATCGAACTGATTTATATCAGCTGGGAGCAACGTTATATTACTTGCTAAGTAAAGGGCAATACTATTATACGTCTAAGCAGCCGCTGCATCAGATCAATCCTGACTTCTCGTTGGATTGCTCAGTGGTCATTCAAAAGCTGCTTGAGGATGACCCGTCGGACCGCTTTCAGAGCGCTGCTGATGTGAGACGCGCACTAGATCGATGCTTGGCTGTTATGAAAGAGAAAACTGAGGTTCTAACCCTGCAAAATAGTGAGCCGGAAGCAAGGGATGCGACGAACCTTTCGATTACACCAATGGAGAGAATGAATATCATTGTATGTGGTTTGTATCCCGGTGTCGGATCTACCTTTGTAAGTGTAAGTTTGGCTAGAATGCTGCATCTAGCAGGGATTACTAATGCTGTGGTTGAACATCCTAGTCAATCACCCGAGCTGTACGAATGGCTGCATGGCTCAAGGCATGCGCCAAAGACATATACATTCTACACAGAGCGAGCATCGGAGCATCATATGAAAGCGGTATCAAAGTGGAAGACAGGATACACAACCTGGTACCCGCTTAACCCAGATCGTAACGAGCTAAATGATGATGAGAACTGGTTCGTATGGCTGCATCAATTGAAGGACCAAATGATCATCATTGATATGCCCCAGCAATGGGATAACGAATCGATGAGGGAATGGACGACGATGGCCGATGTCGTATTGGTCGTCGCAAGCCCTGATCCCGTTAAGATGAACAGCAAGCAGGTCATGGATCGGTTAAATGTCATTGAACAATGGAAGCAGGCTGGGAAAGAAGTGTTGCTTGTGGGCAATCGGATGGAGCCTTTATCGTATATGAAGGAATGGGAGCGCAGCTTACCTATTCGTCCAAGCTGTATGCTGCCAAGCTATCCGTCAATTGATGTCATGAAGTGTCGCTGGCAGGGGAGCTTGCTTCAAGATCATAAGCAATACAGCCAAGCTATGTTTCAAGCGATGGAACCGCTGCTTTCAGCGGTATTACCTAAACAGGCTGTGAATCTTAATAGAAAACGTAAACGCTGGCTGATTTTTTAGATTGTCATTTTTATATTGTAAAATAAGGAAGTCCATGGTATATTTTATGTAATCTTAATTCTATAGAAATCGCGGAAGCACCGCGAATAGGAATATGTATATTCCTGTTCGTTGGTGCTTTTTTTGTGCCAATTTGAAAGCAGGTGGAAGCGTTTGAAAGAACAAGAACATCGTATATTACTCGGTATATGTGCAGCTGGTTTGTGCCTAATCGTATATGGTTTAGCCTCATTATGGATTTAACATGGAGGGACAACGTGTGAAGAAACTCACCTTTCATTTTTGGATGGATGATACTTTATATCTTGAACGATTGATGGCGTACGTTAAGCAGTCACCCTTTGCCTTACAATGCAACATTCAATGCTGGTGCGGCAAGGAGAAGGGGGCGGAACTGCTTGCTATGTCATTGGATGCGGCTGACTGGATCATTTGTGAGGACGGTTATATGTCTCAGGAGATTTTGCAATATGCAAGTTCAAGGCTAATCGTATTGGAATTAGGACTTGGATTGAACATCGAGACACACACAGTTCCTAAAGTGAAGTTATACCAGCCGCTACCGCAGCTGCTTCGTCAATTGATTGAAATTGCAGATCAAACTTGTCCAGCAGTTCCAGAGCCCAGTAATGATGGGCTAGCGGGATCCTCGGGTAATGGCGGATGGATTCAACCTAGCAAACGGGTGCTTAGTGTGTATTCTATGGACGGGGGAAGCGGTAAGACTACAACAGCTTATGTCCTTGCTAATATGCTGTTGCATCAGAAGAAGCAGAAGGTGTTCTATCTGAACTTTGAGACCTTTCCAACAACACCGTGCCTGACCGAAAAGCAGCTGATGAATGTATCCGAGTTGTTATATTTCTTGAAAACAGACTCAGGCCAGACAGGGTTATTGCCTGCTGCTGGAACAGTCGGGACAGATCAAATGCTGCCTAGCTTTCAACCTGCTTATCATTTAAGAGATCTGGATGAATTATCGCTGGAAGATACACAGAAGCTCATTGATTTTATTCTGTATAAAGCAGGCTACGATCTGGTCATTATTGACCTTGACCCTTATCTTCATCAACGGACGGTTGGGGCGCTGCAACGGAGCGATGGTATTTGGTGGCTTGTATCATCTGATTGGCGAAGCCAGCATCGAGTGGATCACTATTTGGATCAGTGTGGTGAGCTTTGTGGGGAAGATGCTGTGCGTTGGCAGCAGAAGCTTTTTTTCATTTTGAACAAGTATACAGGCTCGCAAGATGAATTGAACCGCAGCTCCATAGCGAATGAATTTCACGGTTTCCTGCCGTATGTTCCTGAATGGAAGGCGATAACCGAAGCGGGACACTTATTACAGCATCAACTGTATATGAGCCAAATTGAACAACTGTGGGAAAGGTGGGTCTGCCGATATGGTGGAGAGCTTGCTCCAGGAAGCGTGGGTGCTTCAGCTTCGAGATGACATATTAGAACAGCTGGATGTCACGCAGATGCTGAGTGATAAACAGGTTAAAGCTGAAATCGAACATAAAGTATTCCAACTTTCGAAACAACGACGACTCACCTCTAATGAAATGAAGGAGGTTGTAGGTCGGATTTTTCACTCGTTAAGAGGTATGGATATTTTACAGCCGCTGTTAGAGGATCCCGCCATAACAGAAATTATGGTGAATAGTGAATGTGACATTTTTATTGAGAAGGAGGGGGCTGTCTCAGCATATCCATACGGATTTGAGAACAGGGAAAAGCTAGAGAACGTCATACAAACCATTGTTGGGAAAGTGAATCGGGTGGTGAATGAGTTTTCACCTATCGTTGATGCGAGGTTAGAAGACGGTTCCAGGGTTAACGTTGTGATGCCGCCGATCGCATTGAACGGACCAGCACTTACGATTCGCAAGTTTCCTGATCAGCCGCTGACGATGGAAGATTTGATCGATAAGCAAGCTATATCCGAAGAAGCAGCAGCGCTTCTGAAGCAACTGGTTAAAGCCCGCTATAACATTTTCATTGGCGGGGGAACAGGGTCGGGTAAAACGACGTTCCTGAATGCGTTATCGCAGTGGATACCTGCTGATGAACGTGTGATAACGATTGAGGATTCAGCTGAGCTCCAGCTGCGAACGATACCTAATTTAGTTCGATTAGAAACCAGGAATGCGAATTCCGAAGGCAAAGGCCAAATCACTATACGCGACCTGATACGCAGCTCATTAAGGATGCGGCCTAATCGAATCGTGGTGGGGGAGGTCAGAGGAGCAGAGGCTTTGGATATGCTTCAGGCTATGAATACCGGTCATGACGGTTCGCTGTCCACGGGTCATGCTAATTCCAACGCGGATATGATCAGCAGGTTGGAAACGATGGTTCTCAGCGGGGCGGAGCTGCCCATAACGGTCGTGAGGAAACAAATCAGTTCGGCCATCGATATCCTTATTCATTTGAGCAGGTTACGCGATCGAACTAGAAGAGTAATGGAAATTAGCGAAATCGTAGGTATCCATGACGGTGAAGTTGTACTAAATCCTTTATTCCAATTTGAAGAACAAGATGAAGATTCAACAGGGCGTGTTATAGGCCAGCTTAGACGAACAACGCATTCGATTCATCATCAGATGAAGGCAAAGTTAGCAGGTATTAACCTCGAATCGGAACGAGGAGGGGATCATTCATGATGTTTATCGTTGCTGTTATTCTGGGTCTGGTCGTGTATGGGTTCTTGTCCAAAGATCGACGGTCCATACAAGTTCCTCTCTCCACATTTAATGTGATTGCAAAATTAAGGAATGCCCAGTTATCCAAAGAACCTGACCAAGCGAAACTTCTGTCATTAGATGGACTGCCCAATTATAACCGAGTCATCTTACCTCGTAAAATGCTAGTTATATATGCTGTGCTTTGCGGGAGTGCTGGAGGATGTGTAGGCTTTATCTTCTATAAGCAGCCCATCATGGTTTTGGTCGGTGCTTTATTGGGGCTGTTATATATTCGGCACTTAAGGCGTCAGCTTATTCATAAACGAAAAGCGGAGCTAAGGCAGCAATTTAAGCAGCTTCTTCACGCGTTGGCTCATTCTTTATCTGCAGGGCATTCATTGGAAAATGCACTAACGGCAGCACTGCAGGATTTGAAGTTTATCTATGCTTCTTCTGTAGATATGATCACCGAGCTGGAGATCATCATTAGGAAACTATCGAATGGCGAGCCTATTGAAAAAGCGTTTCAGTCCTTTAGCGACCGTGCCGACCTGGCAGAGATTACTCGTTTCTCAGAAGTGTTGAGAATAAGCAGACGTATCGGCGGTGATTTGATTGATGTCGTTCGTCGCAGTGCTCATTACATCAGCGAAACGATGGAGGTTGAGCAAGAGATTACTGTGATGCTGGCTAAGAAGAAATTTGAGTCTAATATAATGCAAGTGGTTCCATTTATTATCGTCGCCTTCTTAACATTAGGCTCCCCAGATTATATGCAGCCGCTGTACAGTGCCGCAGGGGGCGTAATCATGACTGTATGTTTGGCATTGTTATTGTTAGGAATGTGGATTTCGAACAATATCATGACTATTAAAGTTTAGGAGATTTGGGGAGCTATGCTGTTATGGGTGTTATGGTTGTTCTTGATCTTGGGATTAGCTGTCAGCTCGATATGGATAGAGGTTAAGCGGAAGCTGCCGCCGCCTTTACAATGGAATGCCCGTATGAAGGATGAACAGCGTTCAGTCCGTCTTATTCTGCCCATTTGTGTATATGGAGCTGTGAAATGGAATGCCCATGGAGGGTTGACTAGACGATTTAGAAGCTATCTTACTCAGCTTGAACTATTACATGGTAGACTGAAACCTTTGGCATTAGAGCTTCAAATTTCATGGTGGCTGTCATTAGGTATTTACATTGGCGTAGTGTTAATGGGTTTCTACTTGTTGACTAAGGAAGCCACTTTCATAGCCGCCTTCTTATTATTCATGGTATTACTTCCGTTTTGGATTAAGAAGCGGACCAGTGCGGCCATAGAACAACGGAAGCAGCTGATCTTATTGGAGCTGCCTGACTTCGTAAGCAGGTTAGTGCTGTTAATTAATGCAGGGGAAACACTGCAAAATGCCCTCAAGCGGTGTACAGAACAAGAAGAAGCTTCAATTGAACCGCTCACAAGCCCTTTCAGATACGAATGTTTCAGGCTGCGTCAAGATATGGAGCATCAGAAGCCGCTGCCAGCGGTGCTGGAAGATTTCAACCGGCGCTGCCGTGTGCCTGAGGTTTCGGTATTTGTGACGACTATTCTGATGAATTACCGCAAAGGGGGTGAGGATCTTTCACTGTCACTTCGAGAGCTGTCCAGGGATTTGTGGGAGAAACGAAAAGCTCAGGCCAAAACCTTAGGGGAGCAGGCCTCGTCAAAGCTAATTTTTCCGATGCTGCTCATATTTATCGCCATTATGGTGATAGTTGCTGCACCGGCTATGATGTTAATGAATGAATAGGAGGAAGATGAGATGAAGCAATTTTGGTTGAAGTTTTGGAAGGATGAACGCGGTATTGGGACGTTGGAGATGATTATGATTATCGCTGTGATCGTTGTGATCGCCTTTGCTTTTAGAAAGTGGATTTTTAGTTGGGTGAACGGATTGTTTACTGACACGAATGATAGTATGAACAATTTCAAAAATACTACGGATATTAATTTGCCTAGTGAGCCTGAACCGAGTCCGGAATAATTGGACGTATATGATTAGAAAAGTAAAACGAAAGCGGCATCGATTCTTTGACCAAAAGGGCAGTTTTACGATTGAGGCGACGCTTATTTTTCCCTTTATATGTATCGTCATGATAGGTCTGATTCTGTTTACTATCTTTGTTTATCAAAAGGCGGTATTAGGGTACTGGGCTGAAACGACTGCCGAGCGTCTGGCTTACACATGGAACAACAGCTATAAACAGATTGAAACCGGTGCTTTTACGCCCGAGCAGCAGGATGGTCTGTATTGGCGTTTAACTCAGGATGGGGGACTGAGCCTGCTTGGACTGCAGGACCAGCGTGATCTTACAATACAACTCCCTGTAAACGAGCATCAGCGTGGAAACGGATTGATCGCCCGAAAGCTGTATAAAGCGGGAGTGTCTCTTCCAGCAGGAATAGATGGGAGCATTGCGTTTGATACCAATGTGTTGGAGCGGGTCATACGGGTTGAATTACGCGGACGTATGAAGCTGCCCAGTTTCGTGAGGATGTTCTTCAATGAAAATGATATGAAGGCAAGTACTGAATATACGATTGCCGAGCCTACAGAATTTATCCGAACGATTGACTTAGTCAGGTCCTATGCTGGAGAGGTCGGCAGGCGGATATCGACTAGACGAGCGAGACAATTAATGCAAGAGCCTGCTCCAGCAGAAGAGAAGCGAGTTGTTGTATCCAGCCATAAAGAAGCAGTCGCTTATGTGCGCCGAATGACGAAAGGGGCAGAAAGCGCCATGGACACGCAGTATGGTAAGCGAACGATTGATGCTTTGGATGCTCAAGGCGTTATTCATCAGGCGTACTATCACTTTACTGAATCTCAAATTAGACAACAATTGCGTAAAGACCACGAGTTACTGCGCACAGGTTCCACTCAAGGGGTCGTTTGGCACTTTTTTCATGGTAGTAAGAAACCTTCTGTAGCACTTTTAAATGAATTAAGCAGAATGGGGATCGTTGTTATTGTACATTCATGATCTTAGTGATTCATAAAGAGGAAGCGATACGATGAAACAAACCAAAGGGTCTATTTCTGTTTATTTTCTAATCATATTCGTGCCTATCTTTTGTTTTCAAGCGGTTCTGACCGATTGGGCACGAATCAAAATCGCTGAACATCAAACCGAAGCAGCATTAAAGGCAGCACTAAGATCGGTAATGGCACAATTTGATGCTGAACTTCTAAACTACGGTTTATTTGGACAAAGCCAGGAGCTGGACAAGCAGCAAAAGCTATTCAGCGAGATGCTGCAATTGAATTTAACAGGTGGAGAAGAGACGTCTGAAGGATTCAGTCTAGCCCCAGTTGAGTTGGATGAATCACCCTTTATGCTGACAGGTCTGCATTCATTAGCTGATCAGTCAGTATTTAAGCAGCAAATACTTGAGGACATGAAGTACCGGGCTCCTATTGAGTTTACCCTACAATTCATGGATAAATTGGATCGTACATCATTTCAAGACCAAATGAATCAGGCTTCAACCTATACGAAGCAGGCACAGGAACTTGAGGCACTCATTCAGCAAAGGAATGAGGCCTTGATCGCAGCGTTTAAGGAATTGGAGCACATGCACCGTGATGCATTGGCTATGAACGTGTCCTATAACACGTATATCCAGGGATTGGACAATAAGGCGGCGAAGCTTGGAGATCATACCGAACAATCGTTGGAGGCTGATTATACTTCAATCGTTGACAAATTGTCGCGGAAGGAGCGTTCATTAGATTCCAAGCGGGATCGATTAAAGGATGAGAGGTCTTCTGAAAATCCCAGTGAATCTACGATTTCCCGTCTAAAGGATCAAATCGATGATTTGAAGAAGGATATCAAAGACATCAAACAAGAGAAAAAAGCGTTAGAGCAGTTAATCAAGACGATGGCCCAATTTAAACTGCAGCTGATGCAGCTTCAGGAGCTCATCAATGATGATCAGCAAAGCCTGCAAGAAGCCCTTCCTAAGCTGCAAGCACACTTGAAGACGGCCAAGCAAAAGGATCAAGCGCTAAGTCAAAAGCTCGAAGCGATGCAATCTGAAAAAAATGATTTGAAGGCAAATGAAGTCATTGACCATATAGATGTATTCGGAGATCGTTATTTTGACACGTATACTACCGATGCAGCCGCGGCAACAGCTGCATTCGAAGCGTTTCGAAGCGGTGTACAGAAGATAATACATCCTAGTGATGTTCAAGCTGACAGCTTAAGACAACAAAATGATTCGTTCCAATCCGGTTTTCAGAAGCTCTATAACAATAAACTCCCAGATATACAGGAATTAAAAGCTGCACAAGAACAGCTGGAGGATGCAAAAGCAAAAGAAGAACAGAAGTATCGTAATACATTAAGAAACATTCAGTCCTTATTAGGCGTGTGCGGAAATCAATCATTTCAGACCGAATATGGCACGTTGAATGGTAGTATCCAAGACAACACGACAGGGCTGTATCAAAAATATAGAGCGCATAATTTAAAAGAAGGTCCAGCTATGGAGGGCGGTACAGTGTTCTCTGTTGAACAATCTGACGCTTTTACAGCTGAAGAAGCTGGTGACCAAGCGATGAATTTAATGGACACGGTCCAATCACTGGCTTTGGACTTGAGAGATGAAATGTATATCAACGAGTTCGCCTTAAGTAAGTTCAGCTATCGTACACTAGGCGAAGAACGTGATCAGCACGGAAAAAAACGGAACAATGTATCGACGGTGCTCTCCAATCCTATGAGTCATCCTTTGCAGCAGCAGGAGGCTGAGTACATCTTATATGGATTTGACAGCTGTTTCGAAAACTATTCTGCAGCGGCGTCAGAACTATTCTTGATGAGGTTAGCAATTCGAACCATGGAAGCGCTGACGGATCCTAAGAAGGCTATTCTTTCATTAGGTTCACCCATGCTCGTGCTGATCGTTGCTGTAGCACAAGGTGCTGTTCTAGCAGCGGATGATGTGCTGGATTTGCTGCATGGCAAAGAGGTTGTTATTTCGGCTAAGCTGCCAGCTGCCTTAACATTAAATTACAAGGATTACCTCAGAATATTCATGCTGCTTCACGGACGTTTGGATAACATGATGTACCGGATGATGGCCTTAGTGGAGCTTAACACGGGTAAAAGCTTAGACCAAGCTCATACCTACCTTGTTGCCTCAGCAGAAAGCAAGCTTAAGCTGTGGTATATGCCAGTTGTGATGGACTGGATGGGGAAGGAGGTTTCCTATCGTCATGCCATTGTTCGCAAACAAGCTGTCCAATCGTACTAGTGTATCGTGCCATGCTCGAAAGTTCTTAAGGAATAAAAAGGGGAGCATCATCGTTGAGGCCTCGATAATATTTCCCTTATTTTTAGCTTTTCTTCTAGTCTTAATATCACTTGTTTATGTTTGTGCTCTTGAGATTGCATTACAATCCGCGGTGTCGGAAACCGTCAAGCAGCTATCTACTCATGCTTATCCTGTTCCATTGATCTACGATCGATTGAGTCAGACACAACCCATCCAAACGGTTGAACAACTCATGCAAAAGGCCAATACGGCAAGGGATCATGTCATAAAAGCAGAGAGCTTTATAGAAGAATATGCCGCTGTCTTACCCGATTTCTTGTTTACATGGATGAAATGGGAGCAGCATCATCGTAATCAGCTGGAAGATGGGGTTTCTAGTGCCGCGAGTCAAGTGTTACACAAAGCTTTTAAGCCCATTGTAGTTCACTACGCGAGAGGCTCCATTCTGAAACCAGAACATATTGAAGTGGTAGAGGTGGTTTTACCAGACGTTTTACATAAACAAGCAACGGTTTTATCTATCCGAGTACAATATGAAGTTAAGCTGCCCATACCGTTCTTCGAACGAACCATTGTCATAGAGAAATATGCCGCAGAGCATGTTTGGTTGGGCCGTTAGTTAATTATAAGGGGGGGCATTGTGTTGTATATCCCGTATCTTATCTTAGCTGGTTTATTGCTGGTTTCGCTGTACACAGATCTAAAGTACACCAGCATCCCTAATAAGATTTGCCTTGGTGGAGTCGCAGCGGGTATCGTGTATCAAAGTTATACAAATGCGTTTCAAGGTTTCATCCTGGCTATCATCGGTGCTGCGGTTGGGTTTGGATTTATGTTCATCCTCTACCTTCTGGGTGCATTAGGGGCGGGTGACGTTAAATTGTTTGCTGCAATAGGAGCGATCATGGGAATTGAATTTACACTTTACACGATGATGTATTCTATTGTGTTTGCTGGCTGTATTGGTGTTATTGTTTTAGTTTGCAGGAAGGACGGGTTCGATAGGATTAAGAATGTGCTGTTCACCCTAGTTCAGTTTCTATGCTTCAAACGTTTTCGTTTCAAGGACTCTGTGCAGCATGCTCAATTAACCTTTCCGTTTATGATTGCAGTTGTGCCCGGCGCATTAACGGCTCTATATTATTTTGAAGCGTTTAGCTGGATTGGAGGGTGAGCGTGTTTATCAAGCATGTTTATGGTTTGGCTTATGATTTCTTTAGGGATCAGGAGACTTACTTATGTATAAGGCGTGAACCAGCTTTTCAAATTGAAGATGTAGTGCCACTTGAGTTTAACATGCTTCAATATAATGAAATCCCGGGATTATTAAAACTGGAGTTTGCCATGGACACGAATGAGGTTACGCTGCGGTATCATATAGGTTCTAGAAAAATGTTAAAGCACTACCTCCAGGCGTCGTCTATTAGTTTAAATAGCCTTTACGAAGTGTTAAAGTCTATCATACTTCGAATACAAGATTTAAACGCCTACATGCTGGATGGCGGGAGAATCATATTCAAATCTGAGTTTATATTTATCGGATCTAAAATAGATGAGGTGTATTTAACCTATTTACCACTGCATGAAGTGGATAAGAACGAGAGCGTTTTAGAGGCATTCAAGCAGCTGATCATATCGTTCTTACCGTACACTCAAGAGTTGTCAGGTTCCGGGATACAAGCGATGTTAAGAGCGCTGGATGAGCAGGTCTTGCGGAATGAGAAAGAACCCGATTGGACGTTGTTATTAACGATCATAGAAGAGCATCATCCAAGTTCATCTGTTATGGATAATGAGATAACAGAGAGCAGGAAAGATTTCAGAATTGATCTCCCTGAACGCAGTGATCCGCAATCTAATATTAATTTACCGACGGTAAACGAAGGACATCCGGAAGAGAATAAACTGGACCAAGAAGCTGTTCATCAAGAGTTGAACTCTAAACCAAAGTATTCGCGCGGGAAGAAAGAAACGCTGTGGTTGGTTTTGAGTTTCATGCTGTTATTAATAGGTTTATCACTTATCTATTACACTGGCAACCAGTATTATTCAACAAGGGAGACGCCTTACCTTTATATTGCTGTTGGACTGCTGATGTTTTGGCTGGAAGGGCTATACTTGACTCATAAGCTAGGGATTAGATCTCGGCGAAATATCGCATCAGCGGACGAACCAGAACAATTCATATCCGATGAGGTACAGCCGCCAATGTCTTGGCAGCAATATCGTTTGAACTTAGCAGAACAAACAACACTTTTAAGTACAGGTGGAGATGTGACAGAATGGATTGGTCCTAACGCTCAGCACGATCATTTAGAGCCGCAAAGGGATAAGGAGGTCAAGGCTTATCTTCATATGCAGCATCAGGAACAACTAACAGTTATTGAGGTGAATCGCCCCAGGTTTATCATTGGACGCGGTCCAGATGATGTTGATTGCGCTGTGACTTTTCCTTTAGGTGTATCGAGGGTTCATATTGAGATTGAGAGACGAGAGGATGGATATTATATACAGGATCTAGGATCCAAAAACGGCAGTCAATTAAATGGTCAATTATTATCACCTTATAAACCTCATCGCCTGAAGCGCGGGGATTTGATTCATGTCATGCAAAATGAATGGATTTTTCATCAGGAGGGGACTTAATCCAAGGAATGGTTGACAAGAGTGGTATGATGCTGGACGTTTGCTTTGAATTTTCCAGTCAATTGGGTTAAACTATATCAAAACAACCCACTGATGAGGTGAAACTATTTATGGCTAGAACACCATCTAATATGATTCCTTTGGGCAGTCAAGCACCAGGGTTTCAACTATTGGAGCCATTAACAGGCGAGACAAGAAGTTTAGAAGATTTGAAATCTGACAAAGCGACATTGATTATGTTTATTTGTAATCACTGCCCGTTTGTTAAGCACGTACTGGATGGATTAATTGAACTGACTAAGGACTATCAAGCGAAAGGCGTATCTATCATTGCTATTAATTCGAATGATGCGGTGCAGTATCCAGACGATTCGCCTGAAGCGATGAAAGCTTTAGTGGAAGAGAAGCAGCTTCCATTCGTTTATTTGTTCGATGAAACGCAGGAGATCGCTAAAGCTTATGATGCAGCCTGCACACCTGACTTTTTCATATATGATGGAGACATGAAGTGTGTGTATCGCGGTCAATTAGATGACAGCAGGCCAGGCAATGATGTGCCGGTTTCAGGCACATATATCCGTACTGCGCTGGATCAGATCTTAAAGGGTGAAGCGGTTTCTGATCAGCAGAAACCAAGTCTTGGCTGTAATATAAAATGGAAAGCGTAATTAAAAGCTCCAGTTCAACTCTCGGTTGAGCTGGAGCTTTTAAGTCTCCAAGTAAAGTAAAGGTTAATAGAAGTGTTTGTTATTTTAATGCTTCCTGCCATTTTGCAATCTTAGCTTCAAAAAGCTTATTCATTTCAAGCTGCTCGGCAAGCAGTTGCGGCAAAATGGCTTTCAATTGATTCTCATCCTTGGCTTTGACTGCCTCGGTAAATTTCGCATGAAGCGCTTGATGAGCTTCTCTTTGTTCATTCGTAAAGAAGGTTTGATGCTTCTTATCTTTCTTCCATTGTTCTTTCAGCGCTTTAAAGCCTTCGTGCTGTCTTAATGCTTTGAACTGTTGAAACAAGGTTTGTTTAGTTTGTAAAGCTTGTGTCCAATTCTCTTGATCCTGCGGCGTATATTTCTCTGCAAGCAGCATGAGATAATTGTCATGATGGATACGAGCATGTTCACCACATGCTTTATGATGCTTAGGGTGCGTTATGTGTTGTTTTGACTGGTCAATGGTGGACGCAACAGCCCCGATGGGAGAGCAGATCGCAGCCGCTATTAAACTACCGCACAGCAACAGCTTTAAGTTGTTCATGTTTGATACCCCCAAAATGATAATATACTCCTTTGACTTTTGTATTATATCCATTTCCAGATATGTTATTAGACGTTTATAGTGTAAAATGATGGTTTCTGAATCCTGTGTTCATTATTCTCATATTGTAACGAATGATTCAGAACGGCTATATATAAGTATATTGATGTCGTTCGATGTCGATTTTGGTGTTGCTGGTGGATGGTTTGCTTGATATAATCGGTTTAATTTGACAACAGGAGGTGCCTCTAAGTTGCAGGAGTGTTCTGAGCAAGAACTGCTGAGCTTAAGCGGGTCCACTCGATTTCCGTTTGCGGTATACGTTCATAATCCTTTATGCGGAACCTGTAAGCTGGCAGAGCGTATGATTCGTATTGCGCTGGAAGTAGGCCCTTGTATTCCGATATTTAAAAATTCGATTCTTTATTCACCCCAACTGATGGAGGCGTGGACGATTCATTCTGTTCCTTGCTTATGTATTGTTCATGAGGGGAAAGTCATACATAAATTGACAGCGCTTCGTTCCGTTGATACGATTTATGAAGCCATCAAAACACGATAAATAGATACAAGCAGGTGACACCATTGCAGATAAAAATTATCCTAAATTTCGAAAGCCATTACTATCAACATAACTTTGAAGACAATTCTC
>CAYUSG010000038.1:7493-27884 GCA_964447355.1 uncultured Paenibacillaceae bacterium | reverse complement strand
GCCCCGCCATTACGAAATCATCAACGTAACCCATACGGGCGAAAGCAAAGGGCAGCTGGACCTGAAATTTCATTTTTAAGGTGGTTTCCTCACCAGGCAACACGGGTTCTGGCAGTTTGATTTTCATCAAGGTCTGGTCACTTGCATTCCCATCATCAGGTTGAACAAATTTCATCGTAGTCGTCAAATCCTGACCCGAGACGGTTTTAATTTCATTGACGTGCATGAACCCAAAGTTGTTCTCTTTCATCTCGTCATTACGCAGTTTACCGCCGGACTCGCGAATAAATGTGGATGCCTTGGATTGAAACGCATTAGGGTAGAGGTGGAAGTACAGCTCATCTACCGGCAGCGTCCCTGGGTTCTTCCACGTAAGGGACTGGGTGCCATCCAAAGCCTTGCGATCAGCATCAAGTGCTACCGAAATATGATATTCTACAATGTGGCTGCTGAGGTGTTTGGGTTTTGGTTTTTCCTGCGGTTGTTCCAGCGTTTGGTCTTGTTTGGCTTTAGCATTTGGTGTCTCGGTTGCTTTGGGAGGCCCCTGGATAACAGGGACAGCTGAACTCCTATGAGGCAGAAAGTGTGAGAAGGTAAAGAAGGTTAAGAACATTAGACAGATGGATACACATAAAATGAACACTGGCATAACCCATTTTGTTCGCTTCGGATTCATTATTTTCACCCCGTTGACAAGCATCTACAGCATGTATATGTTTGCAATCTCCGGATTATTAGATAAAATAGAAAAAAGTTGTACACAAGAATCAATTTCATACAACGAGCTCATTAGGAAATTGATTCACCTAAGAAATTAGAGAACGATTTCGGAAGGTGTTGAATATGGAGGATAAGAAGCAGAAGCTAACATTGAATGTTGTGAGCGGTACGAAGAATCATAAAGGATTTGGAGCCGGTTCGATTGACCTGAGTAATGTTTCCAGTATAATCATTGACGGTGACGAGGCCTACATTGATGTAGGTGCGCTGCATGCGAAGAGTAAAGTAGAGAAGGGCATCAAGTTTACTCCCAATAAGGAAGATACGCCGAACGGAAGACTTTGCTGGATCGTATGGGTGGCAGTGGACCGTACCGAAGAGGGAGCTTATTATGCAGGGGTAACGGCATGTGATATGCTGGTGGATTCTGAAGCCCGTCGAGGATATAAAATTCTGGCCGACCACGTGAATAAGATGGATCGAGCTATGAAACGTAAAGTGATATTGGACGGACTCAATGATAAAGAGAAGGCGTTGCTGAAGCAGGCATTAATTGCTAATAATGCTGAGATGTATGAAAGGTCTGCTGTGCTCAAGGAAACGCTGGAGTCATAAAATATCCTATGACGATTTAGTGACAAGCGGTTGTAGGAACGTCCATTTTCAGCTACAATAAAGCAAGTATATTTCACCATATACTAGGACGCAAAAAAGGCAGGGCCGGCAAGGAGGCTCTGTCTTTTTTGGTGTGTCGTGGTATAATTTAGTTAATGTTTAAGCCTCAAGAAAGGAGTCTCCTGCGATGCGGCGTATAATGAATGAACAGGGCGGCGCCTTGAATCTAGTGCTGGTTACGGTCGTCATGCTCAGTGTCTTAATTGCCCCACTGTTTATGACTCTGGAAGAAGGGGAGGCACAGTCGATTCGTGCACAAAATGAGGAAAGAGCATTCTATATGATCGAATCGACCATTGATTTGGTGTCTACGGCGCTTAACCAAGCGATCAATATAGAGGATATCAGCCTGGGCCCAACTGAGTTTGATCATTTCGTAACCGCTTTCAATAACTTGCCGATCGAATACTTTGGCAATGCGGATCATCGACCTCAGTTACGGTTCGTGGAAGGAGTGCCCCATGTCTTAGAGGTAACGGTTACTGTAGGCAGCGGCAATACAGCAGTAGAACGGACCATGCAGCTAGATTTGGCTGCCGCGCCTTTAGGAGAGCTCTTAGAGAATCCGCTTTTGGGGATATTCGGTCAGCCTGCGGTTGCATCCCAAGACATAATAGATGACGGTGGGAATTATTTCAGAGAAGCGGATAGTACTATTATTAGTCCTAACAACCAGAATCTCAACACCTCTATTTCGTTGGAAAGCTATACGAAACAATTTGACGGTTATTTTAATGCTGTAATGGCTGAGCGCCCTCAATTTACGATGGAGTCTATATCATTAGAAGCTCCTGATCTATCAGGGTACACCTTGACAGCGGGTCATTCGCCCATCATTTATAATGATGTTGATTATGCTCTAACCTATGCGGGAGATATCACGTTCTCACCTCCAGAAAACGATGATCCGCTCACTGTGAATGGTGATCTCATTGCGGGTGGAGACATTTATTTTTGGAAAGGTAAGTACGGTGATGATTACAATATCATTATAAACGGTGATGTGATCACAAACGGGACGGTTGATTTCAACGATCACATTAAGAGTCTCACGGTATATGGGGACTTTATCGCAGGGGACGACCTTAGTTTTATGGGGATAGAGAATTTAATCGTGACAGGGGATTTTCGCACGACGGGTCATTTGTTTTTCGGCAATTACCTTGATTACGCTCAGATCGGAGGCTCTCTTTCAGCTCAATCCATTACATTTTCTGATGGTGAATTTGGCGGTAATATTGTTGAGATGGTCGTGGACGGGGCCATTCTATCTAAAGGTGATCTCTCATTCTATAGTATAGATGCGATGACGGTGAATAACGGCATTCGAAGTGAAGGTGAAATCAACTTTGATTACATTTCGAATATGAATGTGAAGAATTCGATTAAGTCACGCGGGCATTTGTATTTTAATAACACTGTAGAGAATACGTATATTGAAGGCGATTTGGCCAGCCAACACAATTTGGAATTTACGTCATTAGATGATTGGATCTATGGCTTACATTTAACAGGGAGCGGTAATATCATTGGCCATAATATTGTTTTCACAGAGATAGGAAACATGACTATGACAGGGAGCATAGTTGCAGGGAATATAATAGAGTTTGAAGAGAATATAGCTAATAAGGGAGACGAGATAGGTGGAATAGTAACATGCCCGGCATCCATAAATGGCCCTTGTCTCTCGGTGGCCGGATCGATCTACGCTGTGAACAGCATTTATACGTACGACAATGTAAATATGGACATTGCGGGATCGATGTATGCAGGCAACTTGATCAGCTTCGGGGGACATTTGAACAATGTGATGATTGGCGGGACCTTGCTTGCAGGGACCTCCATCGAATGTTTCGAATATATCACAGCGCTGGACGTGAACAGCTACGTTGCGACCAAAGGCTATATCACCTTTTATGATGGTGTGGGAGCAGTGGAGCTTGGAGGCATATCCGCAGGGGGGACCATTTCGTATAATGTATTCTATGGTACGGTGTTCATTGATGAGAATCCTCCACCGAATCCACCGGCTTACATCCCTTTGCCCGTTATAGATTTCAGAGCGTGGAGGACGATATAATATCTATTCTTCATCCCAATTTCGAGCGTATATAGCAGTCTCATAATCGAAGGTTTGTCCGTTACTTAAAGTAAAGGTCAGGTCCAGCGCCAGTCGCTGGGTGACAGGCTCAAAGGCAATGGCCACATCGGAGATGTTATCAGCAAGCTGAACTTGCTGCGTTTCACCGCCCTCATTTGTGAGTTGAACGGATATCGTGTCGGTTGCCTCATCATAAAGATACCGCACATCGGAATCTTCACGTATGAATCCAAGCAGAAGGTCATCGTCAGGGTCGTCTACACCGAGCAGGGTTTGACTGAAGCTTCTCATTTGGGACGTTATGTGCTGCGTAAGATAACTCGCTTGATTCAAAGCATGGGATTTAGTCATGATATTCGTGGATGTCGTCTGTGTCTGCAGCGGCAGCATGACGACAATACCGATAATCATACTGAATAGGGTGATGGCCGCTAACATTTCGAGCAGCGTGACGCCATCTTGCTGTTTTAATATATTCATGACCCATCACCTGCATTCACATAGCTTTGCAGTACTGCATCGGAGTGGGCAGCGCTTCCACGATTAGGAGCGGCAACGACTTCGATGAGGCGATAATGATCTCCCGTTGTTAAAGTGAAAAAGTCACCATCAGAGCCGGTTACTGTAATGTCTTGTGAGGTGAAGGGCAGTGACCGAATAGTAATGCGGTATTGCCTGTCTGCTGCATTCGGATGGAACAAGACGGTATGTTCGAACGGTGCGGGTTGTGTTCTAAGAGATGCCAAATCTATATTCTGGCCCCCATAAGCAACGCTGTCTTGATTCATTAGATTGGTACGGACCTCCTCCATGACGGTCCGAGCAATGTTGACCGCATGATCTTGATGCTCTTGCTGGGCAGAGAAAAGTGTCGCATTGGAGAATACGGTATACAGCATCAGACTTGCGACAGATAGAATGGCTACTGCTGCCAGCACCTCAAGAAGTGTAAATCCTTTTTCGGATTTCATTGGATAACACATCCTTCTGTAGATAACGCTTTATTTCAATTGTAAAGGAATACATGAATCAGGGAAAGGAGTTTTATCCTTGAAACGAATAAATCAAAAGGGATCTGCGCTTAGTTTAGTCTTGGTTGTGATCATGGTCATTTCGGTTCTAACGCTGCCGATGGTCATGACACTTGGGCAAACGCACCATAACACCCTGCGTGCTTATCATGAAGAACGTGCGTTGTACATGGCTGAATCAGGGCTCGATGTAATTAGAAACGCCTTGATTAAAGCCATCCGTAACCATAATATTTCGGTAAGCGAAAGCGACTTAGAAGCATTTGTTAACGCATATCATTCGATCCCTCTTGAGTTTTACGATGGTAATGATCGGCTCAGCATTGTATTCAATGGCGATTCAGTGCCGCCGGAGCTGGAATTTACCGCGACATCAGGCGTTGGTGAGTTTGAAGCGACACGAACGTTGGCGCTGCAGGTGGATGCTTTGGTAGAGGGGACCGCTGGTGAAGAGCACGTTTTGCTTAACGAGGAAGGCGGAATCTTTGGCAAGCCAGGTGTTGCAGACCGCCTAGATTTGTTTAGCGGCGGCTATAATCCTTTTGAGACCCTGACGGATGGACTCAAGCTAACAGTGGACAATGGCAATTTTAATGACAGTATCCCATCATCCGATTACAAGAACCAGTTAAAGCCCTTCTTCAACGAGAAATTGAGTGAACGCCCAATTCCTTCAACTGCGTTGTACCCTGTACAGGACCCGAATACTGAGGATTACACTCTGCAAAGCGGTGATATAACTGTGACCTCAGATCAGAGCCAATCTTTACGTTATACTGGCAATATTACGATTCAACCTGACGGAGCGATGATCATCGACGGTGATGTGATCGCACAAGGCCATATTCACTTGAATAATACGCATCAAAAATTAACGATTAACGGGGATCTGATAACAGAAGGAGCACTGACGATTGGCGGTTATATCGAAGATTTAACGGTAAGGGGCAATATTATCGCTAAACAAGGCATCGTTTTCCCGAGCAGTGTATTAAAGATGACGGTCGATGGAGTACTTAGCAGTCAAAGTTTTATCGATTTTCAAGGTTCGTTGGAACAGGTTGTAATAGGAGATGGAATTAGAGCAGGCGACAGCTTGAGATTCCGGAACATCCCCAACTTAACGGTTCATAATTCGATACATTCTAATACGTTCATCGACTTTCAAGGCAGTGTAGGTTACTTAAAGGTGAATGGTGATATTAGCGCGCTTGGTAATATTGTGTTTTTTCAAAATATAGAGGATTTAATATTAGAAGGAAGCGGGACGATTGTCGGAAACAGCGTGACATTTGCTGCTGGCATAGACCGAGTAACGATGGCGGGACATATAAGCAGTAACCAAATGGTGAAGTTTGACGGTCCGATTCAACAGTACTTTAATCTTGCCGGTTCTATTTATGCTGAGAGGGAAATTGAATTTAATGCACATAATCGAAATATATTCATAGGTGGGTCGCTTTACGCCGGGAACTCTATATTTACTCTAAGCCTGGAAAATTTCAATGTAGGCGGCATGATGCTCGCGCTTAATGAGATTATTATCAGGGGATATGTTTATGGGATGGAGGTGGACGGTTTTGTCGCCTCGGGTGTAGAGACCCGATTTAATGCAGGTGTTGTTGTGGACAATGGAATGTTCGGGGGAATTGGATCAGGTGGAGCCGTTGTATACAACAGCGGCAGCGGCTCCATTGATATTAACTATAATCCCCCCGCATTAGATTCCGTTCCTGGGGTAGATCCCGATATAGACTTTGGTGAATGGATAGTAAGATAGTCCGCTGTATCAGGCTTACTCACTCCACCAACGTTTAACATCCTCCCACCAAGTGCGCTCTTCCTCCTCTGCTACAGGCTGAGCAGGTATCTTTTCATTGTCTTCGTGCGCTCCATGGAGGGTGCAGAATTCAACGGGTTCAGTCCCTTTCACGAATGTTTCCAATCGTGCTTGCGGGCAATCTTGACCTGCCAGCTTACCCGTTTCGGGGTCAATATACACACTTGTGACGCCCTCTGGAATAGGGAATAGCTTAGGCGGTACAGGTTCTAGAGTGCGTTCAATAAACTCTGCAAAAATAGGTGCTGCGTAGTAGGATTCTAACGTACTGATGTTACGTCCTCGGTCATAGCCTACCCAAACGGCCGTTGACAGCTCCGGAGTGAACCCAACCATCCAAGCATCAGTATTCGTGGTTCCTGTTTTCGCAGCAGCGGGCCGTTTGATAACATTAGCTACCCGGTAGCCTGTGCCGCCTGGGTCAAAGACACTTTCCATGAGCTGCGTGGTGACATAAGTATAGGCAGGATCGAATACTTTTTCCGATCGCGTCTTGGCTTCATATACTATATTGCCTTGGCTGTCCGTTATTTTTAGAATGGCTACGGGTTCTACCCGCGTTCCTTGATTGGCAATAACGCCAAAGGCGGAAGCCATTTCGAACGGGCTGACCGGAAATGTCCCAAGGGCTAGGGAGGGAAGCGGCTCAAGCTTGCTGTGAATTCCCATTTTTCTAGCGGTTTCAATCACCTTCTCTTCACCAACATGCATGATCGTCTGTACCGCATAAATGTTATCGGAATGTGCGACGGCCTGTCTTAAATCAATATAATCGTTCGGGTATTTATTACCGAAGTTTTGCGGTTTGTATGTTTTGCGCCCTTGGTCATAGGTGAAGACGGTGGGCTCGCTTTTAAACTGTGTGACAGGTGAGAAGCCGTCTTGCTGAAGGGCTGTCAAATAAACAATCGGTTTAAAGGATGACCCCGGCTGGCGGGTGGTGGCGAATACACGATTGAACTGATTATCTGCGTAATCCCGGCCGCCTACCATTGCTTTCACGTGACCATTTCTAGGGTCTATGGCTATTAATGCCGCCTGCATCTCTTCATCCGCTTTCTCAAGCTGCTGCTGAATCACCTCCTCTGCTATCTTCTGAGCCCGCAGGTCAAGCGTAGTGTAGATGGTCACACCACCGCTGCTTAACTCCTGCTCACTTATCCCAAGCTTCTGAACCGCGATATGCTGGATATAGTCTCGAAAATAAGGGGCTTGCTCAGGCAATTTCTGCAGGGGCTGAAAATTCAAATCCTCCTGATACGCTGCTGCCGCTTCTTCCTCAGTTATGTAACCTTGGGCCGCCATGGCCTCTAAGATCACTTTCTGACGATCCTTTGCATTGCTTTCATTGATATAGGGAGAATAAATGCCGGGCCCTTTTGGCACGCCTGCCATCAGTGCGCTTTCGGCTAAGGTTAACTCGGAGGCATCTTTGCCAAAGAACATCTGTGCAGCGGCTTGGACACCGTAGGTGGCATGACCGAAATAAATTTGGTTCAAATATTTTTCCAGAATAACATCCTTGCCGTATTGCATCTCCAATTGGAGGGCATACATCGCTTCTTTCATTTTGCGGGACCAAGTACGGTCGTGGGTTAGATAAAGATTACGGGATAATTGCTGAGTGATTGTGCTAGCACCTTGAACCTTGGACATGTTCTTCAAATTAATCAGTACAGCGCGCAGTGTCCCTTTCAAATCAATACCGAAGTGGTCGTAGAATCTGCGATCTTCAATCGCGAGTGTAGCATGGACTAAATCAGGGGAAATCTCATCTAAAGTAACCAGATCACGATGTTGACCTGCATGGAACGAATCGATGACCTCCCCATGAATATCGACAATAGAGGAAGTTTGCAGCACAGTGGATACCGGCAGCGCTTGGGCTCTTAAATAAAACAGGAACAGAACTGAGCAGACCACGCCCAAAATCATGACCGTAAGCATGAAAGAAAACGAGCGTTTCGTCCAAATCCAGAGCCTAGAGGGCTGATTCGGATGCTCAGAGCGTGGAGGCAGCGTGTTGTTACCATCGTTCATTGTTTTAGGCACTCCTTTCCACTAGCGATAATCTAGTAATTTTACCTATAGAACTAGTATGGAAAATCATGGGGGAGTCTATTCATGGAACATGTAAAAAAATCCACGTGTGCCTATAATTATGCTGCTGAAGATAACGAATAGGAAAATGTTGCATTTCTACACTGATAAACTATAATAATATTCATGATTTTATATCGATTGAGCTATACTAACAAAATCCAAATTAGATAGATGAAAGAAGGTATACAGCGATGGAATTGTGGTACACAGAGAAACAAACAGAAACTTACGGGATAACAGCGAAAATTAAACAAACCCTAGTGACCGAAAAAACGGACTTTCAAGACCTGGCTATTATTGAAACGGAAGAGTTCGGTAGAATGCTAGTGCTGGACGGCATGGTTATGACCACGGTAAAAGACGAGTTCGTCTATCATGAAATGGTGGCACATCCTGCACTTCATACACATCCGAATCCTAAGCATGTTCTCATCGTAGGCGGCGGTGACGGCGGTGTGGTTCGTGAAGTGCTTAAGCATCAAGCAGTTGAAAAAGCAGTATTGGTCGATATTGATGGCAAGGTGATCGAGTATTCGAAACAATATTTACCGGAAATTGCGGGCGAGTTGGACAACCCTCGTGTAGAAGTCATTGTGAATGACGGTTACATGCATATTCATGATCATAAGAATACATACGATGTCATTATGGTCGATTCAACTGAACCGGTAGGTCCTGCAGTACAGTTGTTCGAGAAAGGATTCTATCAAGGCATTTACGAAGCATTGAAAGAAGACGGCATCTTCGTAGCGCAAACGGATAACCCTTGGTTTAAAGCCGATTTAATCCAGAAGGTGAACAAAGACGTCAAAGAAATTTTCCCTATCGTTCGAGTGTACTGCGCGAATATTCCTACTTATCCAAGTGGATTATGGACCTTTACGATGGGAAGCAAGAAGCACGATCCGTTGCAGGTAGACGATGCTAAGCTGCCTGAGCTTGAGACCAAATACTACACCCCAAGATTACATAAGGCCGCATTTGCGCTGCCTAAATTTGTGGAAGATCTATGTAAGTAATCGAACATCTAAACCCATTCACTTCATAATTAAGAGTAGACAAAGAGAAAGGTCGTGTAACCGTTGCGTCTTGATCAAGCATATTCAGGTAACATTTTTATTGCCAGCACTGAGGATTATGCGAAGGCTCAGGCTGTCATCTATGGCATGCCAATGGACTTTACAGTCAGCTTTCGTCCGGGCTCCCGATTCGGTCCAGCGAGAATTCGTGAGGTATCCATCGGCTTAGAGGAATACAGTCCTTATTTAGATAGAACGTTAGACGAAGTGGGATATTTCGACGCAGGGGATTTGCTCCTGCCTTTCGGTAATCCAGGCCGCTCACTGGACATGATAGGGGAATATGTGCGTAAGTTACTCGCTGATGGTAAATTTCCGCTAGGTTTAGGCGGGGAACATCTAGTGTCTTGGCCGATCATTCAAGAAGTGTATGCGCAATACCCAGATTTAGCGATTATTCATATTGATGCGCACGCGGATCTCAGAGAAAGTTATGAAGGGGAACCATTATCACACTCTACCCCTATTCGTAAAGCAGCTGAGCTGATGGGAGGCAAGAACATTTATCAATTCGGCATTCGTTCCGGCTCTAAAGAGGAATTCGAATATGGCCGTGAGCATGTGAACTTCCATCCCTTCGATGTGCTTGAGCCGCTTCAGAAGGAGCTGCCTTCCTTAGCGGGCAGGCCCGTTTATGTGACGATTGATATCGATGTGCTGGATCCTTCTGCTGCTCCGGGTACAGGTACAGCGGAAGCTGGCGGCATAACTTCTAAAGAGTTGCTTGCTGCTGTTCATGCGATTGCGGGTTCAGATGTTCGCGTCGTTGGTGCTGATGTTGTGGAAGTAGCGCCTGTATACGATCCAACAGAGCAGACACAAATTGTTGCGGCTAAGCTCGTACGTGAGATGCTGCTTGGTTTTGTGAAATAAAGTATAAGACGGGGGGTGTCCAGCATACTTGGGCATCCCTTTTATTGAATTTCCCAGGCGTTTGAGTTACACTTGAACCAATTTGAAGACAGGAGTACGTGTTCATATATGAAAAGACAAGTCATAGTTCATATTCAGAGCGCCTCGAAGGAACAAAGCTTAAATCAGATTGCCGACGGTGAAATGATTGAGCGCGGCAAGCACCTATACATAAGATACCCTGAGCAGGATCCTAACATGGGCCAGACGATGACTACTGTGAAGGTGGATGTGAGCTATCAGGTGGACAAGCCTTCGATTAAGGTGCTTCGGCATGGTGACATCCAATCCGAGCAAACCTTCGATCTGAACCAGCGCTGGGCGGGCTTTTATGTGTCCCCGCATCTTAGGATGGAGCTGGTAACCCAGACCCACGACATTAACATTGAACTCGAGGATGGCCTTGGAACGATCCATTGGTCTTATGATTTATACGTAGGAGAACAGAACATGGGGACGTATCAATTGAAATTAGAAATACAGGAGGGACAGCAATCATGAATGTGCTGGATCAGGTGAAACAAACCTTAATCGATGCGATCGGAGAAGCCGTGGTTGAAGCGGGATTAGCGGGCGCAGCAGATATGCCTGCTTTTACACTAGAGGTGCCAAAGGATAAAGCGCATGGCGATTTCTCTACGAATGCGGCCATGCAGCTAACGCGCATGGCTAAGCGAAACCCAAGACAAATTGCTGAGGCGATTGTGGGAGCGCTAAATACGGAGCGGGCGCATGTTGCGAAGATTGATATTGCAGGGCCAGGTTTTATTAACTTTTATATGAATAAAGATTACCTGCATCAAGTGATTCCGCAAATTATTTCACAAGGTAAGGACTATGGACGGGTGAATGTTGGCGATGGTCAGCGCATTCAGATAGAGTTCGTGAGCGCGAATCCTACAGGAAGCTTACATTTGGGACATGCGCGCGGTGCCGCTGTAGGGGACGCCTTATGTAATGTATTGGATGCCGCTGGTTATGACGTCACAAGGGAGTACTATATTAATGATGCGGGGAACCAAGTTCTGAATCTAGCCAAATCGATAGAGGCGCGTTATGCCCAAGCGTTAGGCAAGGATGCTGAAATGCCGGAGGACGGCTACTATGGCGAAGACATCAAAGGTTTTGCAGAACAACTGGTGCAGCAGGAAGGGGATCGTTTGTTATCGCTTCCTGAAGATGAACGGCTGGCTTACTTCCGATCTTACGGGCTTGAGAAAGAGCTGGGTAAGATCAAGCGTGACCTGGGCCGTTTCGGCGTTCGCTTCGATGAATGGTACAGTGAAACTTCGTTGTATGACACGGGAAAAGTGGATCAGATTCTAAAGGAGCTAAAGGACAAGGGTCAGACCTTTGAGGAGGAAGGGGCCACGTGGCTGCGGACAACACCTTACGGAGACGATAAGGAACGTGTGCTGATCAAGAATGACGGCTCATTTACGTATTTAACACCGGATATTGCTTATCATCGGGACAAATATGCCCGAGGTTATGATCGCATGATTAATATTTGGGGAGCGGACCATCATGGCTACATTCCCCGTATGAAAGCAGCGATGGAAGCGCTGGGCTTTGACCCGAATAAACTGACCGTTCTTATTGCGCAAATGGTGAGCTTGTATCAAAACGGTGAAAAGGTCAAAATGTCTAAGCGGACGGGTAAAGCCGTCACCATGGAAGACTTGATGGATGAAGTGGGAGTGGATGCTGTACGCTACTTCTTTACGATGCGCAGCATGGATTCTCACTTGGATTTTGACATGGACTTGGCCGTTTCCAAGTCGAATGAGAATCCAGTATTCTATGTGCAATATGCACATGCAAGAATATGCAGTATTTTCCGCCAAGCTGAGGAGCAAGGCATTGAACTGCCAGATTTAACTTCAGTCGATCTCAGCCCGCTGTCAGCAGAGCCAGAATACGACTTGCTTCTTAAAATGGGCCAGCTGCCTGAGGAAATAGAAGCAGCGGCAGAGCAGTATGCGCCGCATCGAATCATCCGCTACGTTTATGAGCTGGCTGCTCAATTTCACAGCTATTATAAAGCGGAGCGCGTGATTACGGAAGATAGAGCTTTAACACTAGCGAGATTTGCCTTGCTGTCTGCTCTGCAAACCGTACTGCAGAATGTACTGAAATTAATAGGGGTATCTGCTCCAGATCGCATGTAATCGAAACGATTTATTTTCGATACAGTTTAATTTTATAGATGAGGGGTTTAAAGGTTTGGATGGCATCAATGAGGCCAATCCATTCCTTTTTTTTAGCTTTTGCCGATTTGCGAATGATTTTACGGGACGTTCGTTTTAAGTGGACTTTTAAACTTACAGGTCTAATCTTGGGATGTCTGGATAAGAGCAACGCAATAATACCGGTAACGTGAGAGGTTGCCATCGAAGTGCCGCTGAGCTGGGCGTACTGTCCGCCGGGCCATGTCGATACGATTCGGTCGCCGGGTGCGTACAGGTCTAGATTCTTGCCGCGATTACTGAATACGGCGATTTTATTCTTGTGGTCAACTGCGCCTACACCGATAGTTTGTGTGAAACGTGCAGGGAAGTCTATGCCTTTGCCTTTGCCATCGTTGCCTGAGGATGCCACTACAATAATGCCGGCCTTTTGTGCATGCCGTACTGCTTCATACAGCGCTTGATTGCGTTGCTTCATCCCAAAGCTCATATTAATAATATCCACGTTCTGCCTGATACACCATTCAATCCCCAAGATGATATCCGAAATGTAAGCAGAGCCCTGATGATCAAAGGCTTTGACGGGATAAAGCGTAGCTTTAGGTGCAATCCCAAGCATGCCTTGCCGATTATGTGCTGCTATGGTGCCTGCGATGTGAGTGCCGTGTCCATTATCGTCGTAGGGCAGCGTACTTTGTCGAATCACATTGATACCGCTGCCTAAGCATTTTTGTAAATCAGGATGTTGAAAGTCCACGCCTGTATCGATGACGCCAATGCGGACACCTTCGCCTAATGCATATTTCCATATTCTTGGGGCGTTGATCCGTCGAATTCCCCAAGGGATAGGATGAGCCAGCTTGGGTTTGATGTAGGATGGTGCGGTCAGTGCACTGCTTTCAAAGGAGAGCTTAATGAGTTCATCGTTGTCTATGGAAGCAATGCCGGGATGATGGAGTAATGGGAGTTTGCTTTTCAGCGGGCAAGCGATGGAGCGTACAGAGGGAAGGAATGTCAGTGCTTGCTTCACCTTTGGGGATGCTATCGATTGAACAATCTGACGCTTGCAGGCATGATAATCTTTCATGCTTTTGAAACGGATCAAGTGTTTCGTTCTCGGGAGGGGCTGGCCGGCAAGCTCTTGTTCAAGAGTCTGAATGAATGGTTTCCAGAGCATGATTTACCCCCCTTAGTTATGAAAGTTCGACATATTGTATGTGCGGGGAAGCCTGCTTGCATAATGAATAGGCCTTTTTTTGAATAAATAGGCATTCGTCGGTGACATCCCAAGTTATTGTTCATAGGATGAATGGAGAGTTTATTCGGGCTCTTGCATAGGTAAGGCAGGCGGCGCCAGAAAGTTCGTCTAAGTTGGATACAGTCGCTAGGCGGGGAGAACTTCGGTCTCTTCGCTATTTTTTTGGGCTGAATGGGATGGGTTGGAGGAGTTAAAGTTGCATTTTTGGTTAAAATAGGTTTTACTTAATAACAGCATAATGAGTACGCTTTGCATGCGGCTCATGAATGACGAAGTATGAAGATGATTTTCCGTTAAGAAGCGGTCACGTTGTCTTGGAGCCGTTCCGATAACGTTACTTCGTGGCAATCATTTAAAGTTCAGTAAATTGTGCGGAGGGAAGTGTTCTGATGAGTAACCAATACACCCTAAAAATTAGCCCGGAAAAAGCAAAAGAAATGCCAATGGTTGACTTGGCTTTTGAGGTATTAAAGGCGGCTAACAACCCTTTTTATTACCGCGATTTAATGCAGGAAATAGCGAAGATTAAAGGCATCTCTGATGACCAAGTCATGGAGGTTATTGCTCAGCTGTATACTGAAATTAACATAGATGGCCGTTTTGCCTGTGTAGGCAGCAACCTGTGGGGCCTGAAACGCTGGTACCCTGTCGATAAAGGTGAAGATGGTGCAGTAGGTGGTTCGAAGTTTCCGCGTATTATTAATGATGATCATGATGATGAGGAAGACTTGGATGAAATTGATCCATTTGAAGAAGATGTTGATGGATATAAATCCAAAGATGACGATGATGAGGATTCAGATGACTATTACGACAAAGAATCTGAAGAGGATGAGGACGACCTAGAGGAAGATTTAGATGACGATCTGGATGAAGATGAAGAGATAGATGAGGATTTGGAAGACGATGAAGATTTTGATGAGGATGACGAAGAGTTTGACGATGAGGACGGAGACGATAAATAACGTTCAGGACTCCCTTGACATCGTATTCCAGTAGAGAGTAAACTATTGCATGGGCTAGAAATATCGAATATTGTAGATTTTTTAAAATAAGTGATGCAGTCTATCCTAAAGTGCCCCGTGACGCGTTTTGCGGGTGTCACTTTATTTTTTTTAGATTATAACAATACATCCCGTAACATTAGGAGGGTACTTCAGTGGCGAAATATATATTTGTGACAGGCGGAGTTGTGTCATCCCTCGGGAAGGGGCTCACCGCAGCGTCCTTGGGCAGATTGCTTAAGAACAGGGGTTTGAAGGTAACGATTCAGAAATTTGATCCTTACATCAATGTTGACCCCGGCACGATGAGTCCTTATCAGCACGGCGAGGTCTTCGTGACCGATGATGGTGCAGAGACGGATTTGGACTTAGGGCATTATGAACGTTTTATTGATATTAATTTATCCAAGGCAAACAATGTTACAGCAGGTAAGGTGTATTCCTCCGTTATTACGAAAGAAAGACGCGGGGAGTATTTAGGCGGTACCGTCCAGGTTATTCCGCACATCACCAATGAGATAAAAGAACGCGTATTTCGTGCGGGCAGAGAAGCGCAATCGGATGTCGTTATCACAGAGATCGGCGGTACGGTGGGGGATATCGAGAGCCTGCCGTTCTTGGAGGCTATTCGCCAAATCAAGAGCGACATCGGCCGGGAAAACGTCATGTATATACATGTCACTTTAATTCCTTACTTAAAAGCGGCGGGTGAGGTGAAGACAAAGCCTACCCAGCATAGCGTAAAAGAGCTTAGAAGTATTGGAATCCAGCCGCAAGTCATCGTTACACGCACTGAGCATAAACTGTCAGATGACATGAAGCGCAAGCTGGCCTTATTCTGTGATATCGATGCGAATGCCGTGATTGAAGCAAGAGATGCGGATACATTATATGAGGTGCCGCTAATGCTTCGCGAACAAGGCCTTGACGACATCGTGGTGAACCATTTGAAGCTGAAATGCGCTGACGCGCCGGATATGACGGATTGGAAGAAGCTTGTAGAACGTGTGAAGCATCTTAAGACACAAACAGAAATTGCCATCGTGGGCAAATACGTTGAGCTTCATGATGCTTATTTAAGTATTGTGGAATCACTTGGACATGCCGGCATTGAAAGTGATGCTGATGTCAAGATCCGTTGGGTGAATGCTGAGGAAATCAATGATGCTAACGTAGCGGACCAGCTTAAAGGGGTTCACGGGATTTTAGTTCCTGGCGGTTTCGGTGATCGCGGGATCGAAGGGAAAATCTCAGCGATCCGTTATGCACGTGAGCAAAGCGTGCCGTTCTTTGGGATTTGTTTAGGCATGCAGGTGGCTGTTATTGAATTTGCTCGTTCTGTTGCGGGGCTTGAAGGGGCGAACAGCTCAGAAATTAACCCATCCACCTCCTACCCTGTCATCGATTTGCTTCCTGAGCAGAAAGATGTAGAAGATTTAGGCGGTACCATGCGTCTAGGTTTATATCCTTGTAAATTAGCTGAGGGGTCACTTGCTATGGCTTCTTATCAGGATGAGTTAGTTTATGAGAGACATCGTCATCGTTACGAGTTTAATAATGAATATAGAGAATTAATGGAATCCAAAGGTTTCCGATTCTCAGGTACTTCACCAGATGGACGATTGGTAGAGATTGTTGAGCTGCCTGATCATCCATGGTTCCTAGCAACTCAGTTCCATCCGGAGTTTACATCTAGGCCGAACAGACCTCAGCCGTTGTTCCGTGAATTTGTGAAGGCTGCATTAACATACAAAGGATTACACGACTGAACTTGAAGAAGAAACGGTGTCAAAGGCTGCAGAAGATGACTGAATTGGAACGATATGTTAAAATATTAGGAAAAAAGTGAGACTTGAGCAGGAATTTACCTTATTTTATCGAATTAACCCTACTATGATTAGATCTTTACAGGGACTGCTGTTAAGTCGAATTAGGAGGGTGACATTTTGAAGAAGAAGGTACTCATTGTAGATGACCAAAACGGTATTAGAGTCCTGCTTATGGAAGTGTTCAGCAGTGAAGGGTACGCCACGTTCCAAGCGTCAAATGGTAAGTTAGCCTTAGACATCGTTCGTAAAGAGTCTCCAGATCTAGTGCTTTTGGATATGAAAATTCCAGGTATGGATGGCTTGGAAATTCTAAAGCATATCAAAGACATTGATACTAATATTAAAGTCATCATGATGACAGCTTATGGTGAATTGGATGTGATTAAAGAAGCGACTGAGCTTGGTGCGATCACCCACTTCACCAAACCTTTTGATATTGATGAAATGCGCAATGCCGTTAACAGCCAATTAAATTCAGATTCAAGCTCGGACAAGTTGGTTATTTAAGACATGGTGTGATGCGAAGATCCTCAAGCAGGGTCTTTTTTGCTTTGATAATCCATCGTGTAAGCTTAGAGCTCTGACTTATGTCATAAGTGTCAGTCGAGATAGTCCATCCATAGTCACTAATTTTATAGTGTGAGAGTTTACCAAACCGTAAAATGTTGTGCTATAATAAGCAAGTATGACTTTGACGGTTTACATAAATAAAGTAGGAGGAACAAATCATGACTCGTTTAGTTTCAATGAATGAATTTTTACCCAAAGCTAAAGCAAACAAGTTTGCGGTCGGACAGTTCAACATGAACAACCTTGAATTTGCTAAAGCGATTGTACAAGCTGCAAAGGAGGAAAACTCTCCGTTTATTTTTGGTGTCAGCGAAGGCGCACTGAAATATATGGGTATGGAATATACGGTTGCCATTGCAGAAGCAGCAGCTAAAGAATCCGGTCTTCCAATTGCGCTGCACCTTGATCATGGCAGCACTTTCGAAGTAGCTATGGCTTGTATTCGTGCAGGTTTTAGCTCTGTTATGTTTGACGGTTCTCACCATTCCTTCGAGGATAACATCCGCTTAACGAAAGAAGTTGTAAAAGCAGCTCGCGCTATGGGCGTTTCCGTTGAAGGTGAGCTTGGAACCATTGGCGGAGTTGAGGATGATATCAGCGTAGACGAAGCTGATGCAGCTTTAGCTAAACCTGAAGAAGCGATTCGTTTCTATGAAGAAACAGGAGTAGACTGTGTAGCCATTGCTGTAGGTACAGCACATGGTATGTATGCAGGCGAGCCTAACATTCGTTTCGACATTATTGAAGAGGTATCTCAAGCGATTCCAGTTCCCGTAGTGCTTCACGGCGGTTCTGGTGTGCCTGATGATATGATCAAGAAAGCAATCCAAGCAGGCGTAGGCAAAATTAACGTGAATACCGAGAATCAAGTAGCTTGCACAAACACTATTCGTGAAGTGCTTGCTAACGATGCGAAAGTATACGATCCTCGTAAATACTTAGGTCCAGCTACCAAATCGATGGTTGAAGTAGTTCGTTCCAAAATTCAACTATTCGGCAGCAACAACCAAGCCTAATTAAGGACTAATCTAGGAAAGCCACCCCTAGCAGGGATGGCTTTCCTCTTATCTTCTTTTGTATGAATCAGGGGGATCAATGGATGAACAAATTGATTATTGAAGGTGGACGTCCTCTTCGCGGGTCCGTACAAATCAGCGGGGCCAAGAATAGTGCTATTGCGCTTATCCCTGCGGCGGTGCTTGCCGAAACCACTGTCATCTTAGATAATTTGCCAGAATTAAGTGATGTTGCAATTTACACAGAATTACTAACAGAGCTTGGCGCAACGGTTAATTGGAAAGAGGACCAAATGATCATTGATCCTTCCCATTTGCGTTCCAAGCCGCTTCCCAATGGGAACGTTAAGAAATTACGCGCTTCCTATTATTTAATGGGCGCATTACTGGGGCGATTTGGTGAAGCGACAATTGGACTTCCGGGGGGATGTAATTTTGAACCTCGTCCGATTGATCAGCATATCAAAGGGTTTGAAGCCCTTGGAGCTAAAGTTACGAATGAACACGGTTCGATCCATATTGAAGCGAAGGAACTTCGCGGTGCAAAGATTTATCTTGATGTTGTAAGTGTAGGTGCGACGATTAATATTATGCTTGCGGCCTCACGGGCCAAAGGCACTACGATTATTGAAAATGCGGCGAAAGAGCCTGAAATTATAGATGTTGCTACGCTATTAAGCGCCATGGGCGCAAAGATTAAAGGGGCAGGAACGGAAACGATTCGAATAGAAGGGCAGCCCTCGCTGCACGGATGCAGGCACTCTATTATTCCTGATCGGATTCAAGCTGGAACTTACATGATTGCTGCTGCAGCCACAAGAGGCGATCTCATCATTGACAATGTAATTCCTAAACATATGGAAGCCCTGACTGCTAAACTTCAAGAGATGGGTGTACATGTGTTTGAAATGGATGAATCGATTCGCGTTGTTGGAAAAGATCACTACTCAAACGTCGATGTTAAAGCGCTTGTTTACCCCGGATTTGCCACAGATTTACAATCCCCAATGAGCAGTTTACTCACGCAAGCCCAAGGTGTCAGTATTATTACCGATTATGTGTACAGCAATCGCTTTAAACAAGTGCCTGAGCTCGTTCGAATGGGAGCGAATATACGAATTGAGGGCCGCTCAGCTATTATAGAAGGCTGTAAACTGAACGCTGCAAATGTCAGAGCCACTGATTTAAGGGCGGGTGCTGCTTTAGTTATTGCTGGATTGACGGTAGGGGAAGGGCAAACAGAGGTCACTGGCGTAGAGTATATTGACCGCGGGTATGATCATTTAGTAGAGAATTTAACGAAGCTGGGCGGCAAGGTATGGAGAGTTTCTAGCGAAGACTAACGGCTGAGAAGTATATGTGACCTAAATTATGTCAAAGCTATAGAACACCTAATTTATATAGAGTGGTGATAATTTTACATGGAATTGCATCTTGAACAATTGGAAACGTTGAAGCTAACAGATCTGTATGCGTTAGCTAAGAAATATCAGATTCCTTATTATGGAACATTGAAGAAGAAAGAACTCATTTTTGCAATACTGAGGGCTCAGGCTGAGCAAAGTGGATTTATGTTTATGCAAGGTGTTCTGGAAATCCTCTCAGAAGGGTATGGCTTTTTAAGGCCGATCAATTATTTGCCAAGTGCTGAGGATATTTACATCTCCGCTTCTCAGATTAGAAAATTCGACTTAAGGACAGGGGATCTAGTCTCCGGTAAATGCAGACCGCCGAAAGAGAATGAACGTTATTTTGGCTTGCTTCATGTGGAAGCAGTGAATGGAGAGAATCCTAATATTGCCGCCGAAAGACTTCACTTCCCTGCGCTTACTCCTCTATATCCGCAAGAAAAAATTGCGCTTGAAACAACTCCAACCGGTCTTTCCACCCGAATCATGGATTTATTCGCACCTGTAGGCAAGGGCCAGCGCGGGCTGATTGTAGCTCCTCCGAAGGCTGGTAAAACTTTATTGTTAAAGCAAATTGCCAACAGTATTTCTTCGAACTATCCTGATATTGAATTGTTCGTGCTGCTTATTGATGAACGCCCAGAGGAAGTAACAG
>CAYUSG010000038.1:0-7483 GCA_964447355.1 uncultured Paenibacillaceae bacterium | reverse complement strand
ACGTTTGATGAGCTGCATGAAAACCATGTTAAAGATGCTGAATTGGTTTTAGAGCGCGCGCTTCGTCTCGTAGAGCATAAGAAAGACGTTGTTATATTAATGGATAGTATTACACGGCTGGCACGTGCATATAACCTTGTTATTCCTACATCGGGCCGCACCTTATCCGGTGGGATTGATCCTGCTGCTTTCCATCGTCCGAAGCGTTTCTTTGGTTCGGCTAGGAATGTGGAGGAAGGGGGCAGCTTGACCATACTGGCTACGGCCTTGGTTGATACAGGTTCTCGAATGGACGATGTCATTTACGAGGAATTCAAAGGAACAGGTAATCTGGAGCTTCATTTGGATCGTAAGCTTGCAGAACGCCGGATATTCCCTGCTATTGATATTCGTCGCTCAGGCACTAGAAGAGAAGAGCTGCTTCAAGGCAAGGAAGAGCTGGAGAAGCTGTGGGCAGTCCGCAAAAATATGAACGAATCCTACGATTTCGTAGATGGATTCTTGAAGAAGCTTGCCAATTCGAAAACCAATGAAGAGTTTTTACAATCACTTGACGTGAATGCGGCTAACACGACAAACAACAATGCGACTAGTACAGGTAGTACTGGGACGGCTAGTAAGGGAACGAAAAGAGTGAAAACCTCTGTATCTTGATCATATAGGGAGTAGTGCTATGTTTTTGGTATATGCAGATGAACAAGGGAATGTATATGAGCATGATTCGCTTTGGGGCTTAGGACGAAGCGGTGAGACGATCATGGAATTGCTGGATGAAGAACTTATTCCGCTGCCTGAAGGAGCAACGCTGGTGAGTTTGCCTGATACGAAACCGGTTGGATTAGATCCACAGACCGGGGAAATGAAGGTGCTCGAAGGGAATTATCATGCGGTGGGTGCGTTGCTTCCACAGGGCTATACTAGGCTTCATTTGCCAAGCTATGTGAAGACAGACCCGTCCAAGCTGCTCCCCATTTTCGGATATACAGCCGTTGTGTGGAGAGAAGACGGCTTTTACGTTGCGGCTGATGCTAGTGACGATCCTTACAAGTGGGATCCCAGACATTGTGATGTGGACGAGCTGGAGGCTAAAGTAAGGCATTTGAATACAGTATATCCAGAGAATCGTTTATATCAACATCTGACGAAGTGTGCACTTGAATATGAATGCCTGACAGCTTCTAATACCTTCTTGCAGCGATGGGAAGGCGGCGTTCCCGTATCCTTTTCATGTAATGCAGGATGTTACGGATGTTTATCTGATCAACCTGAGGATCGGGGATTCTCAGCACCGCAAACCCGTATGAACTTTAAGCCGCATGTCGATGAAGTGGTTGAGATTATGCTCGAACAGCTCAAAGCGCTGGACAGCATTATCAGTTTCGGACAAGGCTGCGAAGGCGAACCTTCAACACAGGCGCCGATCATTATTGAAGCTATTCGGCGGGTAAGAGAGGTCACTCGGCAAGGTTTTATTAATATCAATACAAATGCCGGCTTAACGGATCACATTCGTGCGATTGTGGATGCGGGATTAGATTTAATGCGCGTAAGTACGATCAGTGCTTTAGATGAACATTATAATGTGTATTACAAACCGAGAGGTTATACCTTGAAGAACGTGGAGAAATCTTTGCAATATGCGTTGGACCAAGGAGTATACACATCGATTAACTATTTGGTCTTTCCTGGAGTAACCGATCGTGAGGAAGAGATCGAAGCGATGATCGATTTTGTCAAAAGGACGGGTCTGCGCCTGATCCAATTGCGGAATTTGAATATTGACCCTGAGAGTTACCTTTCGTTAATTCCCAAAGCCAAAGGTGAACAATATGGTATGAAGCAAATGATCGAGATCTTTAAGCAAGAGCTTCCTGATGTCGTCATAGGCTCTTACACGCATGTTCCCCCAGATTCATTTAGGCGAAAACATAAGCTGGTGTAGCTATTATATTTTCATTGCTTTGGTAAATGCAACTAGGTATTGCAACTCGAAACTTAAACATGATATAATCTTTTCATGTGTCAATTTAACTCTGGATTGTACTAAAGGATTCAGGGCGGAAAGAGGTGAACGAATTATGAAACAAGGAATTCATCCGAATTATCAAGTGACTACAGTAACTTGTGCTTGTGGTAACACATTTGAATCGGGATCCATTAAACAAAACCTACGTGTTGAGATCTGTTCCGCGTGCCATCCATTCTTTACAGGCAAGCAGAAGTTTCTCGATGCCGGTGGTCGTGTGGATAAATTTAAGAAAAAATACGGTATCTAATAGGATTGCGCTTCAAAGCGCATGAGCCATCCGTATACGAACAGCCTCCCAAGGTTAATCTAACCTTCAGGGAGGTGTTTTTGTATGAAAAAAGGTTTGAAATTGCTTTCCTTTATTACCATTTTGGCGCTTATTATGGTTGGTTGTGGAGAGGTACAACAGCCTCAAACGCAAACACAAAGTTATCAGAACGATGGGTACTTGGGATTTACCAATGCTAATCCTAATTTACACACTAGTCCAACCTATCACAACAGGTCTAAGGATCAGCAGATGGTTCGCAAGGCATTGGCGGGCATTAAGCAGGTGAAGTCCTCAAGAACTTTTTTTAACGGCTCTAATGCACATGTCACGATACGTGTATCCAAAGGGTTAACCACTAAACAGCAATCCGAAGTCCGCGCAGACGCCTATGAAGCCGTGCAAATGATGCTGCCCCGCTATATCGTAACGGTTACATTAGAAGAGGAAAACGCATAGCGGCTAGATTGGATGGCATGCCATGATTGGAAGTTTAGGAAGTTTAAATGCCAATTTTATCTGCAGGTTGATATTTGCTGGCTGTTTCGTTATACTTAGTTTTACCGTGCTAGATGGGGAGGTAGCGGTGCCCTGTAACCCGCAATCCGCTGTAGCGGGGTTGAATTCCTGTCTAGAGGTTTAGCTGATGTGAGGTCTAGAGTCTATATCGACAGTGTTGACAGTCGGGTCCTTCGCAATGGAAGCCTATGAATCCGGTCAGGTTCGGAAGAAAGCAGCCGTAAGTAGGATGTTCCATGTGCCGAGGGGTAGCCTAACTCGAGCTGAAGGTATAGATGTCGCTTGGTTCGGTTAAATCGATAGCAGGTGCACGGTTCTTATTGATTTAAACATTTAATAACAATGTGCAGAAACGTCCGAATGGGCGTTTTTTTGTGTTTATAGCAGCAGGAAAATTTTAGGATGATATTGAAACGGCACATTTCAGCAATCGGCTTTTTGGCCAAGACGGTCTTTAGGTTATTCAGTTAAGGTGATAATATAGTATAATGTCATAAAGGGTCATGTTTGTACAATGATTCTGACACAAGACATGGAGAGGGCCACATGAATCATATCGCATTATATCGAGCCTGGAGACCTCAGGCTTTTAGAGATATCGTAGGACAACAGCATATTACACAAACCCTTCAGAACGCATTGCGGGAAGGGCGGTTTACGCATGCTTATTTGTTTAATGGACCCAGGGGAACAGGTAAGACAAGCGCTGCAAAAGTCTTCGCTAAGGCGGTTAACTGTGTGAACGGCCCTTCGGCTGAACCATGTAATGAATGTGATGCATGCCAGCGAATTACCTCAGGTGCGGTCATGGATGTTGTAGAAATTGATGCGGCTTCCAACCGTGGTGTGGAAGAAATTCGGGATATTCGTGACAAGGTAAAATACGCCCCTACAGAGGTGCGTTACAAAGTGTACATTATTGATGAGGTGCACATGTTGACGACCGAGGCCTTTAATGCGCTGCTTAAGACACTGGAGGAACCGCCTGAGCACGTTATATTTATTCTGGCCACAACCGAGCCTCATCGACTGCCGGCAACCATTATATCTCGTTGTCAGCGCTTTGATTTTCACAGAGTATCTCTAGAGGATCAGTTAGCCCGAATTCGTTCGGTCTGCGAACAGGAGAACATTTCAGCTGAAGAGGAAGCGCTGCGTTATATTGCGAGGCTATCGGACGGCGGGATGCGGGATGCGTTAAGCTTATTGGATCAAGTTTCTTCGTACTCGGATGGGACTGTGTCGTATGCTGATGTGTTAGCTATGACAGGGGGTGTAGCCCAAGATCAATATGCGGCGATAAGCAAGGCTGTAGGTGAAGGTGATCTGGGCACAGCCCTGGGGATAGTGGAGCAGTTGATGCAAGAGGGCAAGAGTGCGGAACGTTGTATTGAAGGTTTTATTCAATATTTGCGGGATCTATTGGTCATGAAGATGGCACCCGACTTCGCTGGAGAACAGCATGGTGAGCTGCCGGAATCACCGTTCACATTATTCCAGAATAAGCAGCTCTTCGAAATGATAGATGTTCTTAATCACTACCAGGTGGAGATGAAATATTCAGCTCAGCCTAGAACTTTGTTAGAAGTAGCTTTAATGAAGCTGTGTTCTTCGAATTCGATGAACGGATCAAATGAACAAGCAAACAGCGCATTACCACCGTCTCCACAGCTGATGGAACAGTTACAGAAGCTCGAGCAGAGAATACTTGAGCTGGAACAGCAAATAGCGAGCGGCGGCGGAAGTGCAATGGGACGTGCTTCTAATGCTGGGCGTTCTCAGCCGGCTATCGAGCCGAAATTATCTCAAGTATCTAGGCATGTTAAAGGATTAAGCGCGAATGTAGATGTATTCCTGAAACAAAAAGATGAGGCAGGATTTAAAGCGCTTATTGGGACTTGGGCACAGGTTCTGAATCAAATTAAGGAACAGAAGATTACCGTTCATGCATGGCTTGTAGATGGGGAGCCTGTATCTGCTACTAACGATGCTGTTTTAGTAGCGTTTAAAAATACCATTCATCGTGAAACAACTGAGAAACCGGCGAATAAACAGCTGATTGAACAAGTACTTCATAAATTCTTGCAAAAACCGATAAAACTTGTTACGGTGATGCAGAAGGACTGGAAGCATGCAACTGCTTCACATATCGAACAACCTGCAGAAGAATTACAGCTGGTACACGAGGCAGAACCGCAAGGTAAGCATAAAGAGGAATGGATTAATGAAGCTATTGAGTTATTTGGTGAAGACCTGGTTACGATTAAAGAAGAAACGTCATAGCCGGACTGGAGCCATTTTACTATATAAGCAATAGAAGAAAGGATGATTTTCCAATGAAGGGCAATATGAACCAAATGATGAAGCAAGTAAAGAAAATGCAGGAACAAATGATGAAGGCTCAGGAGGAGTTAGGCAACAAGACAGTCGAAGGCACTGCTGGCGGCGGTGTGGTTACTGTAACTGCAAATGGCCATAAAAAAATATTAGACATTCAGATTAAGCCCGAAGCCGTAGATCCCGATGATGTTGAAATGCTGCAGGACTTAGTGTTGGCGGCTGTTAATGATGCGTTATCCAAGGCAGAAGAAATTGCAAACCAAGATATGGGTAAATTTACTGGCGGAATGAATATACCAGGTTTATTCTAAGACAACATGGCTCACCCTGTGTGAGAAGAAGGGGATAGTTCATTGTTTTATCCGGAACCCATAGCCAAATTAATCGATGCCTTTACCCGTTTACCGGGCGTAGGTTCTAAGACGGCAGGACGCCTGGCCTTTCACGTATTAAGAATGAAAGAAGAGGATGTCGTTGATTTTGCCAAGGCGCTAGTGAATGTGAAAAGGAATTTGAACTATTGCTCGGTCTGTTGCAATATCACAGATACGGACCCTTGCCGTATTTGTCAGGATAAGAGCAGGGACGGTTCGTCTATTTGTGTTGTACAAGAACCAAAGGATTTAGTGGCCATGGAACGGATGAAGGATTACCAAGGCTATTATCATGTACTACATGGTGCTATATCTCCAATGGAGGGTGTTGGTCCGGATGATATTCGAATTGCAGAATTACTGCAAAGACTAAGCGACGACAAGGTTACGGAATTAATTCTGGCAACCAATCCGAATATAGAAGGCGAAGCGACCGCGATGTACTTGTCACGATTAGTTAAACCGTTCGGTCTGAAAGTAACTAGAATAGCGCATGGTTTGCCCGTTGGCGGCGATTTAGAATATGCAGATGAAGTTACACTCTCAAAAGCTTTAGAAGGGCGAAGAGAAATGTAACATACATGATTCAGAAGAATTCGTGTCCTATATTGGACAAGGATTCTTTTTTTTGTTCTAAACAAGGCGTGCTTTGCCATATGAATGATGTATGAATCAATTTTGTGTTAATACACAAGAAGAATCGCGTTAGTTGACGATTTCATCTTAAAGAATAAATATGGCGATTGTATCTTGCCGACATTCGATAACGCGGTTGATTCGCAGATAGGTTAATCATATGGCAGGGGGCTATTATCTATGAAGAAGTGGGTAGAACAATTTAGAGTCAGAAAGCAAAGTGCAGTAGTAAGCGATGAGAACTTAGCGCTGATCGAAGAAATTCAACAGGCAAGAGAGCGCTGGACTGTTGCCAATGAGCAATTGAACTATGTGATGGAGCAGGATCAAATTGACTATGCGATATATGCACTTGAAGCAGCTGAGAAAAAGTACGATATGCTGCTCAGACAAGCTAAGAAACAGAAATTAAATGTACTGAACGAAATGTCCAGGGAGGTCATGGAGGAGACGGGTTCATGAATTCAATATGGCCTTTTGTGTTTGTTTGCTCGTGTGTTGGACTAGCTTTCTTGTTATTCATTAAAGTGAAATGGCTATCGAATATATTAAGAGTCATTATTGTGAATTCAATTATCGGGCTAGTGCTGGTGTATTTAATGAATTCAACCGGAATAGTGGACGGGTTGTATGTGCCGATTAATTATGGAACCCTTGCTGTTGTCGGATTGCTTGGAATCCCAGGGGTGGCACTGCTCATAGCATTGCAATTGTTTTTATAACATCGGAAAGTATAAATTTGGAGCGGAGTTTGGCCTTTCCAGTGCTTCAAGAAAAGCTGTATTAAGAGCACGAACGCATGTCATTGATTGGCCCCGATAGAAGCTCTTATTATAAGCTGTGATCTGAGATAAAAGTTAGGGATTGAAGCTTGGGTTTTAACCTAACACGACAAACTGCATACATATGAAATGTGGGTTTAATATAAATTGGTATACTATGGGTTTGACTTCGTTTTTTAAAATGTGTTATATTATATCTCGCCGCTAAGACAGGGCGCAGTAAATTAAATGTAAGAGATTAAAAAAATGCTTGTAGGAAAAAATAAAGCTTGCATTGAATCGGAGAATGTGTTAGGATATAAAAGTCGCCAAAACGAGCGACGAAATAAATTGTTCTTTGAAAACTGAACAGCGAACGCTTATCGGACCTGATCAATCGATCAGAAAAGATGTCGATGTAAATCGACGAAAAAAGTTGTTTAATCTTCTGATTGAATAACGCCAATGTAAGAAATGAGCTTAAGACAAGCTTCTATAAACTTTTATGGAGAGTTTGATCCACGGATCAAATCGCCATAATCAGACACTTTATGGA
>CAYUSG010000037.1:27592-28347 GCA_964447355.1 uncultured Paenibacillaceae bacterium | reverse complement strand
CATATCGACTTATCCACAGTTTTTATTGATGCATAATTTCCTAAGCAACAAAAAAATCCCTTTTGATAGGGATTTGAATCCATTTCATAATAAGAAAAATCAACAGAATCGATCACACATCATCAGCAATACATACGAATCATATATAATCTGTAATCCTGTTATTCAGCGCATTATGAAATGGATTCAGTTATCTGAACATTCTCCAGCGCTCGCTCAGCCAACGAGTAACAGGTTCAGGATTAAACCAAGAGGCTTGTCGGTCCACACGGTGACCCATCCACAAACAACCTAGAACAATCAAACCAAACATCAGCATTTTCCAAAAACCTACAATCAAATAAATCAATCCAAGAAATAAGCCAATAGCTAGTCCGATGGCAGCACCTTTATGTTCATTCAACAGCTCTTTCCACATCGGAAACCACCTCTATTCTACTCGGCTCTTAAATGTTTGATGATGCACAATATTAGCAACGAATACCGAAACATCAGCTACAGGAATCCCTGTAGTTTCTTCTAAATGACCTTTAACAGTCTTTTGCACCTCTTCGGTAATATCCGGAATCGATACATCTCCGTCCACTACTGCACGAATGACAATATTAAGACCCGCTTGACCTACATTAATTCTTGCTTTAAGATCATGTACTCCCTTCACCTTAGAAGCCGCCCTTAACGCTAGGTTTTCTACCGTAGCTAGTGAAATTTTTATATCGCCAATGTCTGTTTTCTGATCAATGGATGGGGCGGAA
>CAYUSG010000037.1:0-27582 GCA_964447355.1 uncultured Paenibacillaceae bacterium | reverse complement strand
ACTTTCAGCTGGAACAGAAAAATTGGTCATCTTCCCATCCAATAACCATATCACGCTAAAATATAATACATAAGACGACAGTATACCTGTGGCTAAGCTGTAAATACATAAAAAGAAACGATCAATGATCCGGCCCATGCAGCTTGTCCCCTTTCTATATTAAAGGAAACCCCCTGACTTTCGTAGGGGGTTATGTCTTCGATTTCCGAATCCATTCGATTGTAATTTACTTAACGCGATGCACAACCTCTGCTTCAACCTTCTCTGGAAGTTTAAAGTGAACATCATGGATATGTACATTCACTTCAACAACTTGAAGACCTGTCATCGATTCAATCGCATGCTTTACATTTTTCTGAATCGCGCTTGAGACGTCAGGAATACGGTGACCGTATTCAATGACGATCGAAACGTCCACGGCTGCTTCTCTTTGGCCAACTTCCACCTTAACGCCTTTGGCAAGGTTTTTACGGCCTAACAATTCAGCTATGCCTCCGGCGATGCCGCCACTCATGCCCGCCACCCCATCAACCTCAATGGCCGCAAGGCCTGCAATCACCTCAATGACTTCAGGAGCAATTTGAATGTGACCCATATCTGTTCTTTCATAATCGGGCGTTATTGTACTCACTGTTTCACACCTCCTATAAGTCTGCATTGCTGCAAGCTCATTTGTAATGAAGCTAGTATAATGAGATAAGCTGTCTTAATTTATAATATAGCATTTGCAGAAAAATATGACAAACGAATCAATTTTATAATATTGCGATAAACTCCGCAGTTTTGATAATTATGAAATTGATTCAAACACATCGAATTTCTTCTTATGAATTTGGATCGTTCACATCGTGTTCTTCTAAAAATTTTATATCAAAATCACCAGCTAAAAACTTCTTATGTTCCAAGAGCTTCAAATGGAATGGAATGGTAGTATGAATGCCCTCTACGGCAAATTCATTTAAGGCACGCTTCATTCTTATTACCGCTTCTTCCCTTGTCTTGCCCCATACGATTAATTTAGCGATCATAGAATCGTAGTGCGGTGAGATGGTATATCCAGGGTATGCGGCACTGTCTACACGTACGCCTAGACCACCAGGCGGCAAGTAAAATTGAATCTGTCCTGCTGATGGCATGAAATTACGGTTTGGATCCTCTGCGTTAATTCGGCACTCGATGGACCATCCGTTAATAACAACATCATCTTGTGTGAATGACAGCGGGTTGCCTTCAGCGACAGAGATCATTTCTTTAATGATATCAGTATTCGTAATCATCTCAGTAACCGGATGTTCGACTTGAATTCGAGTGTTCATTTCCATGAAATAAAACTGGCCGTCTTGCCCTAATAAGAATTCAAGCGTACCAGCACCTGAATATTCAACAGCCTTAGCTGCGCGGACAGCAGCCTCACCCATTTGCTGGCGAATCTCAGGCGTTAATATTGGACAAGGTGCTTCCTCAACGAGCTTCTGTCTGCGGCGTTGAACAGAGCAGTCACGCTCCCCAAGATGGACCACATTCCCATGCTTGTCCGCTAAAATTTGCACCTCAACGTGCTTCATGCCTGTTAAGTATTTCTCCAAATAAACGCCCGCATTTCCAAACGCTTTCTGAGCTTCTTGCTGAGCTGCGGTAATTTGACGAACCAGCATCTCTTCATTATCCGCTATCCGGATGCCTTTGCCGCCGCCGCCAGCCGTTGCTTTAATCAGTACGGGATATCCGATCTCACGTCCGAGTTGAATCGCTTCATCCAAGTCCTCGATCAATCCGTCTGATCCGGGTATGACCGGTACATTCGCATCTTTCATCGTTTGCTTCGCTACCGACTTGTCTCCCATACGGCTAATGGCATTGGGGGACGGACCAATAAACGTTATATTACAGGTTTCACAGATCTCTGCGAAATCCGCATTTTCTGCTAGAAAGCCATAACCTGGGTGAATGGCATCACATTCAGTTAGTGTGGCTACGCTCATAATATTCGTTAAGTTTAAATAGCTGTCTTTAGACAAGGTTGGCCCTATACAATAAGCCTCGTCTGCCAACTTGACATGCAGTGCATCACGATCCGCTTCGGAATAAACCGCAACCGATGCAATGCCCATTTCACGGCATGCACGTATAATTCTAACGGCGATTTCACCGCGGTTAGCAACTAAAATTTTCTGAAACTTCATTAGATCGTATCCTCCTAAACTTCTCGCTCATCCATGCTGATTGATAGCAAATGGTTTAAGGTTTCACCGTAAATAATGGCTGACCAAATTCAACCAACTGACCATTTTCTACTAAAACTTCAACAATTTCACCTTTTACTTCGGCTTCAATTTCATTCATCAGTTTCATGGCTTCAACGATACAGACGACCGTTTTCTCAGTCACCTTGTCCCCCCTCTTGACATAAGGCGCTGCATCTGGAGACGGAGAAGTATAGAACGTACCTACCATCGGTGAGGTAATTGTATGTAAATTAGTTTCGTCTGCTTTGGCTGCCGGTGCAGGAGCAGCGGTTTCAACCGGTTTAGATTCTTGTTGAGGCATTTGCTGCGGTGTTGCCTGCATGTTATGAGGTAAGGCTGCTTGCATAGGTGAACTTACGATAACAGACTCTGATTTTCCCGGCTTACGAATAAACAAACGTGAACCTTCGTTCTCAATTTCCAATTCTTGAACGGAAGTTTGATCTACGAGTTTGATCAATTCCTTGATTTCACTTAATTTAAACATCAATTTCACTCCTTCAACGTTTGAGAAACAAACTGGTTATGGAACGCGTATAAGTGCAATTATTAAAATGCTTGTTTCATTTAATCTGTATGTTGCTGAACCACAACGTTAGTATTATATCACAAACGAAAGAAATGGAAAGAGTCCGAATGATAACGGACTCTTGTAATTCATTATTCATAGGAGTCAATTTCCACAACAATGTTTAATGCACTCGTTCAATTACAACGTCACTTGCGCTTGCTCCCATCTCATTCATAACCAAGTCAAAAATGCTGACCGCCTGACTTTTCTCTAAATTGTCACTTTGCACATATACTTTCCATTGATTGTTATCTTTTTCAATAAACACCTGGCCAAAGTCTTCCATTAACTGTTCCTCAATGCTGTTCATTTTACTTAATTGATCTTCCATCGTCTGCATTTGCTCATAAGCTTGATTCATGGCCTCCGTGTTATTCTCTGAACTTGTAATAATTTGCAGCAGACGATCACTTTCTTTATCCATTTGTTCCATGCGTTCTAACTGCATCGCTGTAAAGAAATCTTGTCCCGATGTTGCTTGAGCTTCAACTTCTTCTAATATATCTTCATCTGTCTTGACCTCACCTTCAGCCTCTGTAAGTGGCTCGCTATGCTCGCCCAGACCAAAATTCTCGCCCGTCAATTCCTCAATCGTCATCTCAACAGATGATTCGGACTGCTCTACAGCGTTCATAGCAATTTCTTCAGCATTGAACTCAGCAGAGGCAAAGTCCATCTCATTCACATCTTCGGTAAATAAATAGTACGCGGACAGGACAACCATTAGTCCCAGCATGGATACAAGCCAAATCGTTTGTCTTTTGTTTCTCATCGAATACGACCTCCTATAATCATATCTTCTAAATTATTGTTGCTTTCTAGGTATTACAGAGATTCTGTGTGAAGGAACATCCAGACCTTTTTGCACAGCGTCTACTAACAGCTTCTTAATCGTTGCATTCTCTGCTCCACTTGCGACCACAATCACCCCCCTAATCTTAGGTTTAATCGTTTTGACGACAAGCGGAGCTTGTTGCCCGGATGAAATCTCATAAAGTACAACTTCCCCGTTGCGGCTAATATCCGTTATATGACGCGTGGCACCGCCAGTATCTTTCTCTTGCGTTACAGTTTGTGTGTCATTTTGGTTGGTTTTGATGATTTTCTCCTCTGTAGATTCAATCGTAATCATCACATTCACATGTTCCACGCCAACTACCATTTCCAAAATATCTTTGAGCTGCTGTTCATATTGTTGTTCATAATTCGCAAATGGAGAGTGCTCTGGTTCGCGGTTTAGAAAAACCTCGGTATTATCATTAGGAGACGGGGAATCTCTCCCTTGCGCGTAAGGATCAACCTGCTTCACATTGAGGAAGGAAGTGAAAATCATAATAGCAGCCCCAATTAATCCTATTAAAATCAAATAGCGAAACGTTCGGACCCGTTTATCACCTCCAGGACCGCCACCTATCCATTGCTCCATCTGCTTTAACCACTTGGCCATTTATTAACACCCCCCTGCGAAAAAGCTCCTACGATGAATCAGCAGTCTCAAATTTGATGGCAATTTGACTATCCTTTAGCCCCCACCTGCTCCCAAGCAATGCTTGGACGTTATCAGCTTGCTCTTTCCATTCTGAATCCGGCTGTTTCTCCGAGCTAGCTTCTAGCTGTTCTTGATCGGATAATTCCACCTTAATATCGATAGGTGCTATCGGATCAACATTCTGCGAATGGTTCTGCTGAAGTCCAGAAGCAGCCGGCAACGCCTTATGAAATGGATTCAAAATGACTTCAACCTGGTCTATGTAATACCCCTCATCCTTATGTATTGCTGTGGTAACTGCAATTTGCTTTAATGAAACTCCGCCTTCAACTTCAATTTGTTCACGCATATGTTCAGCGATGCGTTTCTCAACCATCTGCTTCGTCTGAGCAACCTGCTCTGCTTGAAGCGCCTCGCCCTCTCTTAACACCTTTTGCATGGAAGGCATTTCAGCGCTCGTCTGCAGCTGCCCCCCGCCGTTAACCTCTTCAAATTTCAGCGCCATCTGATTAAAATCAAAATCCGTCTTAAGCAGCAGGATGAGCGGAGATAGAATCGTCATGAGAATAAATAAACTTACCACTACTTTCACATAGCGCTGCATGGAGCTGTTCGGAAGCAGCAAGTCAACAAAGGTTGCCAGCAGTACGACCAAAATAATCTCCCTAAGCCAAGTTGAAATCCAATGCATCATTTAACGTTCCTACCTTTTCTCACCGCATCATCACCGAGATGTTGCCCGCTGTGATCATGATCGTAATCGCAAGAAAGAACATGAGCCCTACGGATGCCAAGGCCGCAAACACGTAGATCAAGCTCTTCCCAATCGTCTGCAAACACTGAACAATAGGACTGTCTCCCAGCGGCTGCATGAGTGCAGCTGCTAAATTGTAAATGAAAGCAAGAGTCAAAATTTTGAGGGCTGGGAAAGCACAGAGCATGATAATAATAATGACGCCTACAATTCCAACCGCATTCTTAATTAATAATGAAGCCCCAATAACGGTATCAGCTGCATCAGAGAACATTCGTCCTACAACGGGTATGAAGTTGCCCGTAACATACTTAGCTGTTCTGATCGTTACGCCATCCGTCGCCGCACTTGTAGCCCCCTGAACAGAAATGACACCTAAGAAAACGGTAAGACATACCCCCAGCAGCGCTACGCTGACATTCCGCAGCAAATTAGCGAGCTGCGTTACTTTGTAACGGTCCGTCAGCGAACTCACAATATGTAACAAAGCCGAGAAGAATAAGAGCGGGAATACCACGGTGTAGATTAAGGTACCTATTAAATGAATCATGAATATGATTAACGGATGCAGCACCGAAACGGACACTAGATTACCCATAGATGCTAGCAGCGTTAACAGCAGCGGTATCATTGAAATCATAAAATGAATCATGTCACTGATTGCAGACTTTGCATAACCTATCGCAACAGAGAAGCTGTTAATCGCTAAAATAATAAGCACGATGTAGGAAATAGAATAGGCCACCTTACTGACTGCATTTCGATTAAAAGCACTTTGAAGTGTTTCTAATATCATGCTGAACACCGTTAGAATAATAATAGAAGCAAGTAATTTTCCGTTATACATAATTTCATGGAAGAAAAACCTCAGCAGCCCCGAGAAGATAGTACGGATGCTCAACCCTTCACCGCCGGGTACAATCAAATCCATGAATGTGGGCTGCTTCCCATCCGGAAAAAATCCGCCATACTGCTTCAGCAGCTGATCCCAATAGGATTCAACTTGTTCCGTATTGAGCCGCTCGGCCTGTTCTTTAATGATGCGATCCGTTGGCGATTGTGCATAGGACGTGATCGTTAAGCCGATCAGCAAAGCGGTGCTTAGTATCAAACAAGCGATCCATCGGACCTGAAATGGCATGTTCATGGATTTCAACTCCTAAACTTGCGGCAGCAATTGCATCACTGTTTCTACAATAACGTGGATAATTGGGACAGCCATCACCATGATGAGTATTTTGCCGGCTAATTCAATTTTCGAAGCGATGGCATCTTGCCCGGCATCCCTGACAATCTGGGCTCCAAATTCTGCAATGTACGCTATACCTATGATCTTCAGAATACTTTTCAAAAAAATCATATCGATGTTTGATTTATTCGCTAAAGATTCCAGTACACGAATGACCTCGGAAATTTTGCCTATTAAGAATAAAAAAATAGCAATCCCTGTGAATACAGCCAGCAGAAAAGCAAATAACGGATTCTGTTCCTTAATGACCAAAGACAGTATCGTCACTAATAAACCAAGTCCTACAATCTGTATGATCTCCACGCGTTTCACCACCTAAGGGTTCAATGGGTGCCACGGCTAACGTAGTATGTTTTATTGAAAGAGAAAAATGGTTTTGATCTCGTTAAACAGCTCATCCAGCATGCGTACGACCATAAAGAGAACAACAACAAAGCCGATAACCGTCACCCAATGGGCCATATCCTCTTTACCCATTTGCTTCAGCACGGTATGAATCATAGCGATAATGATGCCTATGCCAGCGATTTGGAAGATTGCGTTCACATCTACATTCATTACTAGGGCACCTCTCTTAATACATCAGAATGACGACTAACGCTCCAGCCAATACGCCGAGGCTTTTCCACATTTTTTCGTAACGTAACTGGTCCTGCTTTGCGCATTCTTCCTCAACTTGAAGCTGATTCATGGCCATGTGAAGGTGTTTGATCTGATCCTCTTTACTGGTTACACCCAGAACAAAACCCAGCTGGTGCAGAACCTCTTGTTCAGGCTTTTTCATTGATGTTTTCGCCCAGTGCTTCTCGATGGAGGCCTCCCAACATTCCTTTGTCACCCTGCCGTCACCCTTGGACAATTCATCCGCGACATCCATGAAAAGAAGGGATATCGGCGGTTTAAGCTGCTGTGCTATTAGATGTAAGGCGACAGGAAGCGGCGTTAACCCGAAGGAAATCTCCGTTTCTAATCGCTTCAGCCCACCGATCAGCTGTCTAATCTGTTTAGGGCGATTGGCCAGCATCAAAGCCTGATACCAACCCAGCATTGCACTGGCAAACAAGATGAGGACCGCACCTACGAGCTTAATCATATAAACCTCTCACTTTCGTTAAGGCTTTCAGCTCTAAACGTTTGCCATCCGGTCCGTAAACACCCTCGATCGTCCCAGTTAGTCCCTCGGCAGCTAGCACAATGTATCGCGTAAACAGATGCTGCTCAGCCAATCTTTGAAGCATCGGCCTTTTCGTGACATCTTCAAAACTGTAGCCATGCGCTGAGGCGATCACACGAATACCAGCATGAACGGCCTCTTCTATGGCAGCAGCATCTTCACTTCGGCCGATTTCATCAGCGACCAGTACATCGGGTGACATCGAACGAACCATCATCATCATGCCTTCTGCTTTGGGACAACCGTCCATAACATCGGTTCGAGGCCCCAAATCGAATTTAGGGACACCTTGATAGCAGGCAGCTAGTTCAGAGCGTTCATCAACGACCCCAACCTTCAATCCGCCTTTCACACTGCCGCCTGGCTGATAATCACCTCGACTGAGCATTCGAATCATATCTCGAAGCAGTGTGGTCTTGCCCTTCTGCGGGGGTGATATAACCAACGTATGGTGCACCGTTTGTGATCGTTGATCCCAAACGAACGGAAGCACTTTTCCGGCAATCCCCTTAATTTCCTTTGCAAAACGGAAATTAAAGCCTGTGACGTGCTTGATTTGTTTTACCTCGCCCCGCTCTAGAACGGTCCTGCCAGATAACCCGACGCGGTGTCCGCCTGCGACCGTGATAAATCCCTGTTTCAGTTCCTCTTCAAAGCTGTATAAAGAATGCTCTGTGATCAAATCTAACAATTGCAAGCAATCCGCATGCGTTGCGTAATAGGCTTTGTCTGTGTCAGTCACTAGATTTCCATGCATGGAGACAAATCCATAATCACTGGGAAGCACTAATTCCAACGGGCGATTCTCTCGTATTCTCAGCTCTTGCATTTGCTTGTGCACTTTGTCTGGCAATGCAGCCAACAACGCATAAATGCCTGACGGCAGCAATCCTTTAAAGGGTGTCAGCATGGCTCCTCCTAAGTTGTCCTTATGTCGTTTACAACATATGTATGCTGGGCTTATCCAAATATGCTAGAGCGGCCCTAAATTTTTAATAGATATTCATCTGGAACGAGATTCTTCCACATATTCCTAAACGGATTACTTCTTTAATATGCCTATAAAAATGCAAGTCACTCCAATCATCACCCACGCCATTTTGTTATAGGAGAGTTTACCCGCTAACCCGACCAAGCCAAGCGTTGTAGTGCTAAACAATACTAACGGTCCCACCACCGCAAGCCCTGAGTTAACGAGCAGTGCTTTATCTATAGAATTCATCCGATACATAATATAAGCTGCTATCAACTCAATACTGCCGGAAATCAAACGGAGCAAAACCATGCCCATTACAAATTTATTAATCATGTCTCAAACTCCCCTTCGAAAGTATTGTCCCCTTCAATGTATGCAGGCTTGTATCAATTTAGGCATCATTAGGCACGCCCCTATCCAACATTGCATATATTGCCTTTAGTAAACATACATTCTACTGACAGCGAGGAGATTCGAGCTTATGGAAATCATGTCTCACATTGACTGGCATCCAGCACTTGCTGATCCATCGAAACAACGTCAACAAAAACCTCGAACAACAGGGAAAACTATGGTGATAGATAAAGGTTTAGGACTTCGATCATTTGAAGATTTACTTCAAACAAGCGGTGACCATATTGATATCATTAAAATTGGCTTTGGCACATCTGCCTTGTATCCCAAACACATCCTTAAGGAAAAAATAAACATGTCACTCAAACACAATATTCACATCATGCCCGGGGGCACCTTTCTGGAAGTAGCCGTCATGCAGAATACGATTGATTCCTTCTTCGAAATGGTGCAGCAGCTCGGATTTTCTTCTATAGAAGTCTCCGACGGAACGATTGAACTTAAACCAGAGCAGCGCAAATCCTTAATTCTAAAAGCGATTGATTATCAGTTCATCGTCCACACGGAGTATGGCAAGAAGTTCTGGGGATCGACTATCGAGATAGACCAGTGTGTTCGAACGATTCAACAGGATATCGAACATGGTGCTGAAATGGTAACAATAGAAGGCAGGGAGTCAGGTAAAGGCGTAGGGATTTACGATGAGCATGGCGCGTGTCGCACCGATGATTTAAATGAACTGTTAGAGAAAATTCCAAGCGCGGACTTGATCATGTGGGAAGCCCCGCTCAAATCTCAACAAGTGGAATTACTAAAACTATTAGGCACAGATGTTAATTTGGGAAATATCGCGCCATCGGATATTTTATCTTTGGAGGCATTAAGACGGGGACTTCGATCTGATACGCTTCAAATGTACGAATAGGAGGGAAAGGAATGCAAATCGATGCCATTCCCAGTGTCAACGAAGCGCGTACAGAAGACTTTCAGAACAAAACAACGATCGTCATTGATGTTCTTCGCGCAACAAGTACCATCTGTACCGCTTTAGCCTATGGGAGTGCTGGTGTAATACCTGTTGAAACGGTATACCAAGCTAAGCAGCTTCATCCTGGAGACCACTTGTTGGCGGGTGAACGATATTGCAAGAAAATAAACGGCTTTGATTTGGGAAACTCGCCATTTGAATACATGGATCCATGTATTCGCGGCAAAAAAATTATCCTGACCACAACCAATGGCACGCGCGCCATATACAAAGCTCAAAAATCTACAAATGTACTTGCAGGTTGTATGTTAAATGCGCCGAGCTGCGCTGAAACAGCACTTCAGTTCAAACGAGACGTGACCATTTTATGTGCCGGCACGCACGATCAATTTTCTTTGGAAGACGGTCTCTGTGCAGGGTATATATTAGAAGAAATATTAAAACGAAACGATGCTTTACATTTTGAAATGAATGATTTTGCAATGGCCATGCGGGCAGCCTATCTCTTGCATAAGGATCAGTTACCAGATATCTTGCTCAATTGTTCCAACGGCCAGAGGTTTATCAAGCTGGGCTTATCTGAGGATGTGCAATACTGCGCTCAAATGGATAAATTTCAAATCGTCCCCATCTTAAAAGGAAACACTATGCTTCCGGCGGATACACAATCTGCTTTATAGGATGATAGCATTACCTCTCCCCTTCCAAATGGAGGGGTTTTTCTTTGTTTACAGTCCCATCTTTATGTGAAATTGACTACATCAGGCTAAAATCAACCCCCATTTGACATAATATCAACGAGGAACTCCAACTTTTTGCACAAGCTGTTACAGATGGATAAACCCTTGCGCCGCTTAGCATTGAAAGAAGCACTTCAAATCATGTCAACAGAGTCGTTGACGAAAGCTAATTATCATTGAATTGAATATGTAAGCGGTTTACATTACGATTTAATTAATCACCGATACAGATGAATTCTGTAAAGGGATTTTAACTAGGAGGGGATGTTTAAATGAGTCAAGCAACAAACAATGCGTCAAACGAAGATTTCAAAGTATCGATCCAAAGGTTTGGCCGATTCCTAAGCGGTATGGTAATGCCGAACATTGGAGCATTTATTGCCTGGGGTTTGATTACTGCACTCTTTATTCCAACAGGCTGGGTTCCTAACGAAAGCTTAGCAGCACTTGTCGGACCGATGATTTCTTACTTGCTACCATTGCTTATCGGTTACACAGGCGGTAAGATGGTCCATGATACTCGAGGCGGAGTTATCGGTGCTGTAGCAACTATGGGGGTTATCGTTGGTTCCACAATCCCAATGTTCCTAGGTGCCATGATCGTTGGTCCTTTGGCAGCATGGATCTTGAAGAAATTTGATAAATCCATCGAAGGTAAAGTTGGTTCCGGTTTCGAAATGTTAGTAAACAACTTCTCATCCGGTATCATTGGTGGAGCACTTGCACTAATTGCTTACAAAGGTATCGGTCCTGTCGTAGAAGTTCTAAGTAAAGGTTTAGCTTCCGGTGTTGGTTTCCTAATCGATTCTGGATTACTTCCTTTAGCAAATATCTTAATCGAGCCTGCGAAAGTTCTATTCCTTAACAATGCAATTAACCATGGTATTTTGGGTCCAATCGCGTTAGATCAAGCAGCAACTGCTGGTAAATCCATCATCTTCATGCTTGAGTCCAACCCTGGTCCTGGTCTAGGTATTCTACTTGCATACTGGTTAGTAGGAAAAGGCATGTCCAAACAATCTGCACCAGGTGCGATTATCATTCACTTCTTCGGGGGTATTCATGAAATTTACTTCCCGTACATTCTAATGAACCCTCGTCTGATTCTTGCAGCAATCGCGGGTGGTATCACTGGTACATTCACATTCTTAATCTTCAATGCAGGTCTAGTAGCTGCTCCATCACCAGGTAGTATCTTTGCTTACATTGCAATGGCGCCTAAAGGTGGATTGCTTTCAATGTTCAGTGGGGTAATTACTTCTACAATCGTTTCCTTCTTGGTTGCTTCCGTACTTATCAAAACAACCAAAAACACTGAAGAAGATTTAGAAACAGCTCAATCCAAAACAAAACAAATGAAAGCTCAATCCAAAGGTATCGTAGAAACTTCCAGCAATACTGAAGCTGCAAATGCAACTGCTTCTACAATTGAGAAAGCTAAAAGCGATGTTCACAAAATTATCTTTGCTTGTGACGCTGGTATGGGTTCAAGTGCAATGGGCGCTTCCATTCTTCGCAAGAAAATTACTGAAGCTGGTTTAGATATTAACGTATCCAACACTGCTATCAGTGAAATTCCAAGCGATGCAGACATCGTAATTACACATAAAACGTTGACTGATCGTGCGATTCAACAAGCACCAAACGCTGAACATATCTCAATTGACAACTTCTTAAAAAGTCCAAAATATGACGAACTAGTAACTAGATTATCTTAGCTCGCTGTATAAACCCGTATAACGCTGACCTTACCGTCGGCGTTATACCATTTTAATCATAAGGGTGAAGGCGTATCATGAAGTGTTCCAGTCGACAGTGGCAGATCCTAGATCTGTTGTTAAACATTCAAAGCGAAATCACAGCTGGGGACATAGCAGAACAAATTGGGGTCAGCTCAAGAACCGTACATCGAGAGCTCATTGAAATTGAGCAGCTCATTAAGCCTTATGGCGTATCTATCCAGAAAAGATCCGGAATAGGTATCCAAATAACAGGTCAACCCGAACAACTTCAAACCCTTAAAGACGAGCTAACTCAATCGGAAACGCAGGAGTTCTCATCCCAGGACAGAAGAACGCTGATTATTAGCTGGCTTCTCGATACGGATGATCCAATCAAGCTTTTTTCGCTATCTCATGATTTACATGTAGCCATTCCTACTATTAGTAGTGATTTAGACGAGTTAGAAGGCTGGTTAAAGAAACAAAACCTGATACTCCTCCGCAGACGCGGTTATGGGGTACAAATTAAAGGCACAGAAATCGCTAAAAGACACGCCATTAGTTTATTAGCTGAAGAACAACTAGATGATTCTGAATTGTTCACCTCTTCTGTTGAACCTCCGGTACATCCCGTCTCTCGTCAGCTGTTAAGTATGGTTGGAAAGCAAATCTTTTTCGATGTTGAAAAAGCCCTTTGGCAGTTGGAGGAACGTTTTCCCACTAATTTGACCGAAGCTCAATATACAAAACTGCTCATTAAGCTTTCGGTAGCCATTAGAAGAATCCAACAAGGCAAAGCGATAGAAACACACACGCTCTCGCCGCAGGCTTTTTCGATCAAAGATGAGGCTGCTGAGAAACTCGATCATTTCATCAGTCTTCTCCAGTTTGATCTACCTGAAGCAGAAATCTTGTATTTCTCCCATCTATTCGAAGCTTGGGAAGCTTCAGATCCGTTGAATCTGTTAGAACTTGGTGACTTTCAACTTGCTGATACGGTTGCACGCATGATTCGATTGGTTGAACAAGAAGTGCAAATACCTTTAAGTAAAGATTTTTCACTCAGAGAAGGCTTGCTTCATCATTTGGAGCCGGCCATTAAGCGTATTCGGGATGGCGGTAATATCCGTAATCCCCTGCTATACCAAATCAAGAAAGATTACGACATTTTATTTCAAATTGTCAAAAACGCATGTCAGCAAACATTAAGTGACCTTGATGTGCCTGACGAAGAAATCGCCTTTATTGTCATGCATTTTGGAGCATCTATAGAGCGTTCTAACCAAGTCAGTCAACCAATCAGAGCTTTGATTGTATGTACGAGCGGGATTGGATCTTCGAAGCTCCTAGCGGTGCGAATTAGCAAAGAGTTTCCCCAGATTGATCTCATCGGCCATGTATCTTGGTTTGAAGCAGCTCGTGTTCCTAAGGAAGATTATAATTTAATCCTTTCTACAGTGGATTTGCCCTTACCGGCTGATCAATATATCAAAATCAGTCCATTGCTTACAGCTGAGGAAACAGAGCGTATCAGACAATCTATTCAACGCGGCATGCTTAGAACAGTCATATCTGGCAGCCATTCAGCTGAAGCCGATGCAACAACACTTAAGCAATTGAAATTATTTAAAGAATACTTGGATGAAGCGATTCGATTAATTCAAAATTTCGAAGTGCTTCCTCTATCCATGTCCAAACATGAAAATAATTTAAAAGATATTTTATTAAACATCGGTATCATTGCAAAAACAAAGGAATGGATTACGCATATTGACCCTATTGTTGAACAAATCATAGAAAGAGAACAACAAAGTAGTCAAGTCATTCCTGATACACGGCTAGCTTTGTTCCATACGCGAAGTGATGTCGTGCATCATCCGTTTATTTTGTTGTTCAGATTAGAGCAACCGCTGATTCTCGGCAATGAACGGCCCTATGAGGTCCACCAAATTCTATTTATGCTGGGTCCTAAACAGTTGCCTAAGCCAAGCTTAGAAATTCTAAGTGAAATCAGTGCGATGCTGCTCAATACTGAGATGGTTAGGAAATTAGAAACTGCAAACTCGGAAAACATTCAATTGTTCTTAGCTCAAGAACTTGAATATTTCATAAAAACAAAAATGGAGTGGTGAGATATGAGTATATTGTCAAAAGATAAAATTAAAGCAAATGCAATCGTTATTAATAAACAAGATGCGATCATCACAGCGGGTCAAATGCTTGTTAATGCCGGACATGTAGGAAATGATTATATCGACAGTATGTTAGATCGTGAGAATGTGTCCCCTACTTACTTAGGCAACGGAATTGCTGTTCCCCATGGAACTAACGAATCCAAAGGAACAATCAAATCCACAGGAATTTCTATCGTACATGTTCCAGAAGGCGTAGAATATGAAGGTGATGAAAAAGCTTATCTCATTATCGGTTTAGCTGCTGTAGGCGATGAGCACATGGATATTTTATCCAACATAGCCATTATGTGTGCAGATGATGATCAACTTGCTCGTATTTTGAAGGCTACTACCGTTGATGAGATTTACGATATCTTTGCTCAGGGGATTGAAGCATGAGAGCAGTTCATTTTGGCGCCGGCAACATCGGCAGAGGTTTTATAGGTTTACTTTTATCGCAGTCAGGGTTTCAAGTTCAATTCGTAGATGTAAATGATCAACTTGTTTCCTTACTGCAGCAACGTAAACAATATACCGTCACCTTAGCAGATGAAGCCCAAGAAACAATTGTTGTTGATAATGTCAATGCGATACATGGTTCAGATCTTGAAGCGGTTGCTAACGCTATTGCTGCCGCTGACCTAGTAACAACCGCAGTCGGTGTATCAATTCTAAAGCACATTGCAGCAGGTATAGCCAAAGGGATTGAGCTTAGATTACAGCTTAACCCCACTCCTCTGCACATTATTGCTTGTGAGAATGCAATCGGCGGAAGCTCTCAGTTGAAGGAACATGTTTATTCCCATATTCATCCTGATCTTCACAGTCAAGCCGATGCGTTAATTGCTTTCCCTGATGCGGCTGTAGATCGTATCGTGCCGATCCAGCATCATGAGGATCCGCTGCAAGTTACAGTAGAGCCATTCCACGAATGGGTAGTAGATCGCTCTAAAGTATTAGATTCATTCCCTGAGATTAAAGGCATTCATGTCGTTGATCAGCTGGAGCCATACATTGAGCGCAAATTGTTCACTGTAAACACAGGTCACTGTTGTACGGCTTACCATGGTTATTTGAATGGCTGTGCCACGATTCAGAAAGCACTGGAAAAACCTGAAATCAAGCACGAAGTTGAATCTGTACTCAATGAAACTGGTCAAATGTTAGTTCAGAAATATCAATTTGACCCTCAAACTCATCAGGCATACATTCAAAAAATACTTAATCGTTTTATGAACCCATACATTTCCGATGAAGTTGAACGTGTTGGCCGTTCTCCGATTCGTAAACTGTCGCCAAACGACAGATTAGTTAGACCTGCTGTGTTAGCACACGAGCTTGGATTGTCAACAGAGCATCTCGCAAAAGCAATGGCTGCTGGTTTCGCTTTTGATTACGCTGAGGATCAAGAGGCGGCTCAACTGCAGAAGGATATCCAGGCTGGAGGTATTGAACAGGTTGTAACCCAATACACAGGCTTAGATCATACACACCCTATTCATCAGCAAGTTGTGAAGCATTATGAAGCTTACCACAGCCGCCTTGAAAGGAGAGTTTAGCACATGTCTACAGTATTAAAAGGCATAGCTGCATCTGCTGGCTTTGCCATAGCTAAAATTTTTATACTCTCCAAAGAAAAAAGCGAGCCTGTACAATCCAAAGTTTCAAATCCCGAAGAAGAAGTCCAAAGGTTCAACCAAGCTGTAGATAAAGCTAAAGTGGAACTTGAAAAAATCATGAAAAGCACTGAAGAACGCCTGGGTGCCGATAAAGCGGAAATCTTCGAGGGACATTTAATGCTTTTAGAAGATCCAGATCTTGTTGATGGCATTATCGAGAAGATTAATAGCGAAAGCGTAAATGCCGAATATGCGCTTCATGATGTGTCCAAAGCTTTTATCGATATGCTTAGCGCTATGGATAATGAATTGTTAAGAGAACGTGCAGTTGACGTTCAGGACATTTCGGACCGCATCATGGGTCACTTAACAGGAGAAGTAAGACAAAGCGTTGCTGATATTGCAGAGCCTTGCATTATCATCGCTGAGGACTTAACTCCTTCGGACACAGCGCAATTAGATAAAAACCTAGTTCAAGGCTTTATTACCGAAGTTGGAAGCCGGACTTCCCATTCAGCTATTATGGCAAGATCTTTAGAAATTCCTGCTGTGGTCGGTGTAGGCACAACCCTCCGACAATTCTCAAACGGCACTACAGTGATTCTTGACGGCCTGCAAGGTTATGTTATTATGAATCCTAGTGAACAAGAGCTTACAACCTATAATGAGAAAAAATCACAGTATGATAAGCAAAGAGAAGCTCTGAAGCAGCTTAAAGACCAAGCTTCTGTTTCTAAAGACGGTCATCATGTCGAGCTTGCGGCCAATATTGGAAGCACTCAAGATCTTGAGAAAGTACTTGAGAACGGCGCTGAAGGCGTTGGTCTTTTCCGTACAGAGTTCCTTTATATGGGTAAATCCGCTTTCCCTACCGAGGATGAGCAATATAGAATATATAAGTATGTTCTTGAGAAAATGGGCGAAAAACCCGTTGTCATTCGTACATTAGATATCGGCGGTGACAAAGAGCTGTCCTACATGGAGCTCCCTAAAGAGCAGAATCCATTCTTAGGTCTGAGAGCACTTCGCCTTTGTTTAAATCACGAAGATATGTTCAAAACACAGCTCAGAGCTTTACTTCGTGCAAGCGTTCATGGAAACCTAAAGATCATGTTCCCTATGATTGCTGTACTCGAAGAATGGATTAGAGCTAAACAAATGCTCGAAGAAGTCAAATCCGATCTTCAATCAGAAGGTGTCATCATTTCAGACACATTAGAAATTGGTATGATGATCGAGATTCCAGCCGCGGCGGTTTCAGCTGATATCTTCGCCAAAGAAGTTGACTTCTTTAGTATTGGTACGAACGATCTCATCCAATATACAATGGCTGCTGACCGCATGAATGAGAATGTCTCTTACCTCTATCAACCGTGTCATCCATCGATCCTTCGTTTAATTAAGATGGTTATCGATGCTGCACACGCTGAAGGCAAATGGGTCGGTATGTGCGGTGAAATGGCCGGAGACGAAGTCTCCATCCCACTCCTGCTTGGATTAGGACTAGATGAGTTTAGTATGAGCGCAAGCTCCATACTCCCAGCCCGCTCATTAATCAGTCAGTTATCCAAAGCAGAATGGAAAGAACATGTTAGTAAGGCCCTCGCTATGAGGTCCCAACATGAAATAAAAGCATTTGTTAAAGAAGAAATAAGGAGTGTACTTGTATGATTACCAAAACTGTAACCATCACGAGCCCACAGGGGTTCCACGTTAGACCAACAAAGGAGTTCGTTAAACAAGCAAGCCAATTCCCTTGTAAAATTAACGTGAAAGCCAATGGCAAAACTGTCAACGGTAAAAGCTCTATCAGCATGTTGACACTTGGTATTGCAAATGGTGATGAAGTGATCCTTGAGGTTGATGGAGATCAAGAAGAGCAAGCTGCAGAAACACTTAGCAGTTTTCTTGCAGATATTCACGACTAATAATGTTAAAAAAAGAGATGCTGATTCGGACAGCATCTCTTTTTTTGTTCTATTATCCTCTCTCCTTTTCATACAATGGGATAGAAACCATTGGGACAGGAGTCACTTGCATGAATGGAGAAGTGTTATTAGTTATTTTGATTATTATTGGATTATTAGGACGATCCCATATCATTACAACCGCTGCCTGCATTCTACTGATCGTTAAACTGGCAAGTCTTGAACGCTTCCTGTCTACGATTGAGCGAAGAGGCTTAGAATTAGGTCTTCTATTCTTAACGATGGGGGTACTTGTTCCCTTTGCCAGTGAGAAAATCAATGTCAAGGATATTCTTAATGTGTTTACATCCTGGCCTGGTATTCTTGCACTCGCCGGCGGAGCTATTGCAACCTACATGAATGGTAAGGGGTTGGATTTGCTTAAGATTGATCCTCAACTCATTGTGGGTCTTGTCATCGGGTCTATCTTCGGTATCGTCTTCTTAAAAGGCATACCCGTGGGTCCATTAATGGCCGCCGGCATCACTGCTTTCTTGTTAAAGGTATTCTCTTTTCTGTACGAAAAGATATAACCACAGCTGTTTCGATGTAATATCGATTACCCAGCAGCTGGTTATTTTTTGAATGATAATCCTTGTTCCTCTAGAGCTGCTCTAAGAATAGGTATAGATTTGGGACCCATCCCATGAAATTGCAAAACCTCTTTTTCACTATATTTTGAAAGCTGCTTCAACGAAGTTATGCCATTGTGTTCCAATGCCCTTCTGGCTGGTGCCATTAGAAGAGAAAGAAACCCTGTGCGAGGCTTCCGTTCTTGTTCACACGTCGGGCACGTATGACAATCGCTGCTTTTGTAAAATTGATGTCCTTTGTCGCAAGTCTTTAAAATTTTATACGAGGTTCGCATTATGCCTCCTTCTGAAACCTTTTTATAAAAAGCTATTCCTCTGCACTTATCTGCAAAGGAATAGCTTTTCTACTTTGAGGAGTACGTACCTTCTCCATCTTAATATTTATCGTTAAATTATCTGCGATCTTGTGGACCGCCTACGAATACGGTTTGATTCGTATCTAAATTAAAGCCGCTGTGCAATGCAAGCATCACTTCAGTCAGGCTGTTTTGGTCGATCACACAGGACACTTTGATTTCCGAAGTGCTGACCATTTTAATACTGACACCTTGGTCAGAAATAATATTAAACATCTTGGCAGCAACACCTGGGTTGCTTACCATTCCAGCGCCAACAATCGATACTTTCACCAGTTCACTTTCGGAGGTTACTTCACGATAAGGCACATCATGACGTACGCTGCTTATGACCTCTAGGGCGGCTTCTAAGTCGTTTTGTGCTACAGTGAAGGAGAAATCCGCTGCTCCCTCTATAACACCGCTCTGAACGATAATATCAACGTCTATGCCTTTCTCAGCGAGCTTGCCGAATACTTTCGCCAAAATGCCCGGAACATCTTGGGCTCCCATAATACTGATACGTGCTACATTTTTATCATAAGCAATACCGCGAACGACGATGCCTTGTTCCATAGCTGCCTCCTCCTTAACATATGTACCTTCATTTTTGGTAAAACTAGATCTTACAACCAACTGTACTTGATTGTGTTTAGCGTATTCTACCGCTCTAGGATGCAGTACAGCTGCTCCTAAGTGAGCGAGTTCAAGCATTTCATCATAAGAGATCGCATTTAGCTTACGGGCTACCTTAACGACCCTCGGATCAGTTGAATATACACCATCCACATCGGTGTAAATCTCACATGTATCGGCTTGAATAGCGGCTGCTAAAGCAACAGCCGTCGTATCAGAACCGCCTCTGCCTAAAGTTGTGATTTCACCTTCTTCAGAGACACCTTGGAAGCCCGCTACAATGACAATCTTCCCTTCATCTAACGACTTCAAGATGCGATGCGGTTTTATATCTTTTATTTTAGCTTTCGCGTGAACGTCATTCGTCTGCATACCTACTTGCCATCCTGTATATGAGATCGCATCATGTCCCAACTTATGAATCGCCATCGACAACAATGCAACCGACTGCTGTTCCCCGGTTGTAAGCAGCATATCCATCTCTCGTGCTGGCGGATTATCATTTAATTGCTTAGATAGATCGATTAAATCATCCGTAGTGTCACCCATTGCAGAAACAACGACGACGCATTGATGACCTTCATTCTTCTTATCAACGATGCGCTGTGCGACGTTCTTCATGCGGCCAGCATCACCGACGGAGCTTCCTCCGAATTTCATAACAAATAGAGCCAATGTTGTTTCACTCCTAACCATGTGTAATACATCACAATTAAACATTATACCATAACTTGCATATCGATACGTGCTAATTCCCGTATTCATCTAAAAAAAGCCCCTTGAACGGATGGTTCAAAGGGCTTCCTTCATTCATATCCACTAAGCGCGTGATACGTATTTGCCGTCGCTAGTATTGATGATTAGTACGTCACCTTCGTTAATAAATAAAGGAACCTGTACGTTTAAGCCTGTTTCTAACTTTGCATTCTTTGTTGCGCCTTGAGCCGTATTACCTTTTACGCCAGGCTCTGTCTCTGTTACTTTTAATTCTACTGAATTAGGCAAGCTCACACCTAGAATTTCGCCTTGATAGTTCATAATTTGAACGATCATGTTATCTTTCAAGAAATTAATTTCCCATTCTAACTGTGCTTTAGTCAAATTAATTTGATCATAAGTTTCCATATCCATGAAAGTGTATTCATCACCAGTGGAATATAGGAACTGCATGTCCTTGTTCTCAATGTGCGCTCGTCCAACGTTCTCGCCGGCACGGAATGTTTTTTCCACGGTATTGCCGTTACGAAGGTTTTTTAACTTAGAACGAACGAACGCAGCACCTTTACCAGGTTTAACGTGCTGAAAGTCAATAACAGTAAAAATGTCCCCATCCACTTCAATAGTTAAACCTGTCTTAAAATCATTTACAGAAATCAAAATAGTTCCCTCCAAAAAAGATCAATTTCATCACGGTTCAAGGACAAGCAGCTGCTTGGTTGAATGCGTGTATATTTGAATCCCGGAATCTGTCATTACGACATCGTCTTCGATTCGAACTCCGCCAAAATTCGGAATATAAATCCCAGGCTCCACCGTAACCGTCATTCCAGGTTCTAAAACAACATCACTTGCTTTGGACAATCGGGGTGATTCATGGATCTCCATGCCGATACCATGGCCTAACCCATGGCCAAAATGTTCACCATAGCCGTACTGTTCTATAATGCTCCTTGCAGCTGCATCGGCTTCTCTGCCACTCATACCAGGCTTTAATTGGTCTAGCGCCGTCTGCTGAGCTTCTTGTACAATACGATAAATATCTTTATGCTTATCGGTTAACTTGCCGAGATAAACTGTTCTTGTAATATCCGAGCAATAACCATGATAATAAGCACCAAAATCTAACTTAATAAACTCATTCATACCAATGGTACGATCACTTGCTACCCCATGCGGCAGCGCAGAACGTTCACCAGAAGCAACAATCGTGTCAAAAGAACTTGAGGTAGCCCCATTCTTACGCATGAACATTTCGATTTCTAGAGCAACATCTAGTTCCTTTACGCCTGGTTTAATGAAATCTAATATGTGTGAGAAGGTTTTATCAGCTAGATCCGCAGCTTCTTGGATGATCGTTAGCTCCTGCTCATCCTTTATTGCGCGGAGCTGCTCTACTATGCCTTGCACCGGCTTTAGCTCTATGCCGCTTAACTGCTTGCCGTATGAAAGGAATTCAGCATAGGTTACATGCTGCTGCTCAAAACCTACATGGTTAATATGTAATTGATGTAATGTCTCTTTAACAGGTCGAAGCAGGTCTGCAGGCTGATGTTCTAGAACTTGGTAGTCCTTAGCCTGCTGTGGTGCTTGTGTCATATATCGGAAATCTGTGATCAAGTATGCTTCGCCATGTGTTACTAATACCAATCCAGCTGAACCTGTAAAACCCGTCATATACGTGCGGTTCACTGGACTTGTGATAAGCAGCGCATCAAGCTGTGCTTGCTCCATTCGAGCTCTTAGCTTATCCAGCCTAGCTTTGTGCATGATCTGATCCTTTCTCCAGCACATGCTGGTGGATCGCTCTCAGTCCCAACTCGTAGCTCAAGGCTCCGAAACCAGCGATCTGTCCCATTACGACCGGCGCTGTAACAGAGGCATGACGAAATGCTTCTCTTTTATGAATATTAGACAGATGCACTTCGATCGTTGGAATCTGTACCGCACTTAATGCGTCACGAATCGCATAGCTGTAATGGGTAAACGCACCCGGATTAATAATGATTCCATCTACCGTTCCATATGCCTCATGAATGCGATCGATCAACTGGCCTTCATGGTTGGATTGAAAGAAATCCAGTGAAATTTGTAATTCCGCAGCAAGCTGCTGCAACCGTTCCTCAATGCTTGACAAAGATAAAGACCCATAAATTCCTGGCTCCCTAATACCGAGCATATTCAAATTCGGTCCATTTAACACTAATATCCGTCTCAAATCCTTCACCGCCACCTTACGTGCCAATACATGGAACGTTATATCACTTTGACATTTTACCACAGGAATCGCCGAAAATGAAACATTTTCTTAAGGTTAAGGGCTGTATGGCAATATAGAGATTAGTTCATGAATTACGTTTCCAACCCGGGCTCATTTTTTCGCTCATCCGTAAACTCAAAAGCTATAGAATAACCAATAAACAAGCCCCATAATACGAATAAGCACACCTCGGTAATAATCGTGTTTAGATCAAGCTTATTGATCCAGTTCAACATCCCAAGAACCGGACCTGCAAGCAAATATAAAAAGGCCCACACGGCTAATCCATAGCCAATCCCCATCCATGGACCTTTAATTTTGGAGAATAGTGCCGTATACAAAACTGCCATGGCCATTGAAAATAGTATGAACACGCCCCAACCAACTAAATGACCTATCCATGACTCAGTAAACGTTGGTGTAAACAACCTCTTCATTAGAAATAGCGGGACAACCTTCGTAAATTCTAAATAGTAAAACAAGTTTTTTAAAGCGCCCCAAATTAATCCTGCAAAGAAGCCGAGCTTTAAAGCGTAGGTCCACTTGTTCGTTTCCTGCACCGTTTCTTCATACTTAACCATCGCTCTAATCCCCTTTTCTCGATAATTCAGTTAAGACTTTTTTCTAGTATGCACAAATGATGGGGAAGTAATCAGCCTAGCTTTTCTTGCAGGAATTCGTTACAATTAATGATGAATTTATTCAATTAGGAAGGTGGCCTCCATTGTCTGACAATAAAACAGCCGTATACGGCGGACAAGCCGTCATCGAGGGCGTAATGTTCGCGGGACAAACCGTAAACGTGACTGCCGTTCGCCGTAAAAGCACCAATGAGATACAATTCTTCGAAACACCCAAACGATCCAAACCTTGGATGACCCGATTAAAGAAAATTCCTTTCATCAGAGGCATCGTTGGCATTGCGGAATCAAGCGGTAAAGGTACGCAGCACCTCAACTTCTCAGCTGAGGTCTACGCTGATGAAGAAGGTGAACCGGTTCAGGAGGAAAAACCATCCCTGATGTCCAACATTTCCATGATTCTAGGCGTTGCAGTCGTTGGGGTCTTATCATTTATTTTTGGTAAATTGATCTTTACCTTAGTCCCTGCCGTCGTTGAGGATTTGCTCTTTAGCAGTGCGTGGGACAACCAGATTCTGCACAATTTGGTTGAGGGTTTAATTAAGATCGTTTTTCTTCTGATTTATCTGTATATCATTTCATTAACGCCCATCATCAAGCGGCTTTTTCAGTATCATGGGGCGGAGCATAAAGTCATCACTTGCTTTGAAGCAGGCAAGGAACTAACCGTGCGTAATGTGCAGCAATTCAATACGTTACACTTTCGCTGCGGCAGCAGTTATATTGTGCTAACAGTGATTATCGGCGTATTTATATACTCCTTGGTCCCGTATGATAATTTATGGGAACGCGTATACCAGAGGGTGTTATTGCTTCCCGTCGTATTGGGTGTGTCTTACGAGTTTCTTCGTCTGACTAATGCAATGCGAGAGTGGCCAGTATTGAAATATTTAGGCTATCCAGGGCTTTGGCTTCAATTGCTGACGACAAAAGAGCCTAACGATGATCAGGTCGAAGTGGCCATTGCATCATTCAATCGAATGAGAGAAGTAGATCGTCAAAACTTAGCTGTAAAATGAGGTGAAACGGATGAATCGTCGATTAGGTCCCATCGGTATTGCGGTAGTTATCTTGATTGTTATAGGCATGCTAACCCGTCTAATGGTGAGTCCGACCGCATTTGTAATCCCTGTTCTCGTACTTGGCATCATATTCTTGCTGTACAAATATCCCCCTCATCGCTGGAAAACGCCGGGCGGATATACGAAAAACAGCGGTTATGGTCGGTACAAAACACAGCGTAATCGTAAGTTCAAGGTTATTCAAGGCAATAAACGGGATGATAACGACGAAACACCACCGCCCTATCACTAATGAAACCATGTGCATTCAAAGCAACAAGCGTACCCATCGGGGTACGCTTGTTTAGTTTAGTTGCTATCTATCTCAGATCTTAAGTTATATAATGCCTCTAAGCGTGAAGGATCTTGCTTGAAATATTCAATCAACGTCTCAATGCAAGTGATGGAATCCCAGCTTAAATGGTGCTCAATGCCTTCTACATCCTTATAAATGTTCTCTGCCTGAACACCGATAATTTGCAGAAAATCTTCAAGCAGCTGATGCCGGTCCAACAGCCGTTTTCCTACCTTCTTACCCTTAGGCGTCAAAATCAACCCGCGATATTTCTCATAGACGACATAATTTTCCTTATCTAATTTCTGTATCATCTTCGTTACAGAGGAAGGATGCACTTCTAGTCCTTCAGCTATATCGGATACGCGAGCATACCCTTTCTCGTCAATCAGCAAATAAATCCGTTCCAAATAATCTTCCATACTAGGGGTCGCCATCGGGATACCCTCCTCGTTCATTTGTTGCACTTTGTATCATACACTGCTTAACTGGCAAAGACAAGCTTTTCAAACGTGAAATTTGGCAGGGGTGAAAGGTGCTTGTCCATCGAATACTACATAAGAGAATGAAGGAAAGGAGTACGATCTATGGCCACTGGCATCCTAACTCCTGAAAAGCCACAAGCGAAATCGCAAACCAAACCGTTTATGCCTGAACTGGTCTATTTTGAACCTACAGCATTAGATTATCCTCAAGGGCAGCGAATTATGGAGTGGGCAAAGAGCAATCATTTACCGATCAAAATGACAACCTCGCATAATCGGATTACAGGCTTCCCCGGCGACAGCGAGCTTGAAAAATACAAAATTGCAAAGCGCACCTTAGTCGTCGGCGTCCGTAAAACTCTTAAATTCGATACTTCTAAGCCTTCAGCTGAGTATGCAATTCCGATTGGTACAGGCTGTATGGGTCACTGCCATTATTGTTATCTGCAGACAACACTTGGCGCCAAACCCTACATTAGAGTGTATGTAAATACAGATGACATTCTGAATGCAGCTCAGAAGTATATAGATGAACGTGCCCCTGAGATCACCCGTTTCGAAGCTGCTTGTACCTCTGATCCAGTAGGTGTCGAGCACATTACGGGCTCTCTTAAGACATTAATTGAATTTATGGCCGATCAGCCGCTGGGCAGACTTCGATTTGTCACCAAATTCCACCATGTCGATTCGCTGTTGGGTCTTAAGCACAATGATCATACTCGTATTCGATTCAGCGTGAATGCTGATTATGTTATTAAAAATTTTGAACCTGCTACCTCTCGCTTCGAGGAACGTATTGAAGCAGCAGCGAAAATCGCTAAAGCCGGATACCCAACAGGCTTCATCATCGCCCCCATTATATGGTATGAAGGCTGGGAACATGGCTATGGCGAATTATTCGAGAAGCTGAAGGAAGCCATGCCTCAGACAGGCATTAAGGATCTTACCTTTGAACTGATTCAACATCGCTTCACCAAAACAGCTAAGCGTGTTATAGAGCAGCGTTATCCAAAAACTAAACTGGAAATGGATGAAGCTAAGCGTAAATACAAATGGGGACGCTACGGAATCGGCAAATATGTTTATCCGGATGAACAAGCAGAAGCGCTCCGCGAATTTATCACAGAGCGCATCTTCGAAACCTTTCCTACTGCGCATATTGAATATTTTACTTAAGTCCGCTTCTAAAGCGGTTAGATTAGAATTTCAACCAGTCCGGTGTATGCTGAAGCAGCCAATTATTGATCTTAACTAAGTGCCCTGTATACATGAGAATCCCTATGAGTACCATAAAGGCCCCGCCCACCTGGGTAATGCGTTTGGAGTAACGGACAATCCATTTCGTTGAACCGATAAAAAACGCAAGGATGAAAAAAGGTACTGCAAAGCCCAGACTATAAGCTGTAATCAGCTTAAACCACGTCCCTTGTTCACTAGCGGCCAATCCCAGGATCGATCCTAGGATTGGCCCAACGCAAGGTGACCATCCTGCCGCAAAACCAATGCCTAATAGGACAGACCCGACATAACCCGCTGGCCGATACTTCAATTGAAGTTTCTTCTCTTTCATTAGAAATTGAGGATTAAAAATCCCCATTAATACAAGCCCCATCACAATGAACATGATTGCCGCAAGCTGAGCAATTAAGTCCTTATAAGCTTTAAAGGTTGTTGCAATGACTCCAGCTACTGAACCGAGCGTAAAGAAAACTATCGAGAAGCCTATAATAAAAAATAACGTATGTGTCATCGTCCGAATACGGACTTCCCTCGTGTTGGATTCAGACTTAAGCCGGCTCACCGATATCCCTGTTATGTATGAAATATATGAAGGATAAAGAGGCAAACAACAAGGAGAAATAAACGAAGCAAAACCAGCTGCAAATGCGATCCATATATTTAATTCATCCATCTTCAACGATGACTCCCTAATGGCTAAAGCCTTTTTTCCCCATCAGTAATACTAATAAAATACAGATGAGCAGCATTACAATCGTTCCACCCGCCGCTAAATTCCACAGTCCCGCGATAACCAAACCTCCAACTGCTGCCATTTCGGAGAACATTACAGCAAATAATAGAGTCTTTCTAAAGCTTTTGCCCAGCAATAAACTGCTTGCAGTGGGTATGGTTAATAGGGCGGACACTAATAACGCCCCAACGACTTTGATCGCTACACTAATCACTACTGCAGTTAAAACGGTCAACATGATATTCATCCAGGCCAGAGGCAGTCCGTTCACCTTCGCGGTGTCTTCATCAAGCGTAATGAGGAATAACTCCTTGTAATTCAAGCTGACGAAGAGGACCACAATAACAGTAACAATCGATATGAATAACAAATCGGTGTCATTTAGCGTATAAATATTCCCGAACAGGTAGCTGTTCACATCCATATTAAACCCTCTGCCCATTGTGAACAGAATGGATGCAAGCGCAATCCCCCCCGAAAGCATGATCGCTATGGACAGCTCCGCATAGCTCCTGTAAGCTTTTCTCAGCTTTTCGATCACTAGTGCAGCGACAACTGCAAACAC
>CAYUSG010000036.1:20253-28357 GCA_964447355.1 uncultured Paenibacillaceae bacterium | reverse complement strand
TGTTTATGGGTGAATTTCAACATAGCCTTGATGAGAAGGGCCGATTGACGATACCATCAAAGTTTCGAGACGGTCTAGGTCAAAGCTTTGTGATCACCCGTGGATTGGATAACTGCTTGTTTGTTTATCCCAGAGATGAATGGTCCATTTTAGAGCAGAAGCTCAAAGCCCTGCCCTTGATGAAATCGGATGCCCGCGCCTTCACTCGATTCTTCTTCTCTGGTGCCACTGAATGTGAATTAGATAAACAGGGAAGGGTAAATATACCGAATAATCTACGAGAGCACGCCAAATTGGATAAGGATGCTGTCGTTATCGGTGTTTCTAATCGAGTTGAGATTTGGAGTAAGGAAGCGTGGGAAGGTTATGCTCAGCAATCCGAGGATTCCTTTAATGAAATTGCTGAGAAGCTTGTTGATTTCGATTTTGATCTATAGTTTCACAAAAACCAGAAGCGTACATAGCTTGGGGAGGACTCACCTTTGTTTCATCATATAACCGTATTGAAGAATGAATCTGTTGAAGGCTTAAACATAAACCCTGATGGAATTTATGTGGATTGCACACTTGGCGGTGCGGGACATTCCGAACGCATTGCATCACAACTTAGCGCGCAGGGTCGATTGATAGCCATTGATCAAGATGATGTTGCCCTGAACCATGCCAAACAGAAGTTGCAAGCTTATATGGACAGAGTGACACTAGTGAAAAGTAATTTTAAATATTTAGAACAAGTACTGCATGAGCAAGGTGTCCCTGACTCAGAAGATGGAGTGCCGCAGGTTGACGGTATTTTGTTTGACCTCGGTGTTTCTTCACCTCAGCTGGATGAGGCTGAAAGAGGCTTTAGCTATAATCATGATGCCGCCTTGGATATGAGGATGGATCGATCTCAAGACTTAACAGCTTACGAGATTGTGAATCAATGGGATGAACAAGATATTGCTCGTATATTATTCGAATATGGAGAAGAGAAGTTTTCTAGGAAAATTGCAAACCGCATCGTTCAATACCGTCAGCACAAGGCGGTTGAAACGACAGGCGAATTGGTTGAATTGATTAAGGAAAGCATACCTGCTGCAGCAAGACGTACCGGACCGCATCCTGCAAAACGGAGCTTCCAAGCACTGCGAATTGCGGTCAATGATGAACTGGGCGTTTTCGAAGATGCCTTAAGCCAATCAGTGAAATGCTTAAAGCCAAGTGGGCGTGTAGCGGTCATTACCTTCCATTCCTTAGAAGACCGAATCTGTAAACAATTTTTCTCCAAATTAGTTGAGCGCTGCACATGTCCGCCAGATTTTCCGATGTGTGTTTGTCAGAAGCGGGGAGAGCTGAAGATTATTAACCGCAAACCTATCATACCTAGTGAAGAAGAATTGGAACTTAACCCTAGAGCAAGGTCTGCTAAACTGCGCATTGCAGAAAAAAGGGAATGACGAAGGGGGAATTTAAATTGACAGCTTACATGCATGGTAATTTAGCCGTTGAGGAAAGACAGCCGGAACGCAGAGTGAAGATTAGGGAAACGAAAAAAACAGTGTATCGAAAAACAGCGATTCCTGCACAAGAAAAGCTCCTTTACTTGTTCACTATTATTATCTGCGTTGTAGTGGCAGGCGTGATTATCTGGCGTTATGCACAAATCTATGAGGTGAATACCCGGATTCAACAGATAGAGCATCAAATTGAACAGCTTGAAGTAGAGAATACAACTTTGAAACTAGAAATCGCTAAGCTGCAGGATCCGGATCGCTTAATCCAAAAAGGGGTCGAGCTTGGCTTGACGTTCCCTACGGATGAACAGGTCGTTGAAGTATATGACGGTAAGACTATTCAATTAGATAAAGTGGCTTATGCTGAATAAAGGAGTTTAAGCACATGACAAGACGGGTGAGAATACGGTCGCTATTTATTGGGGGATTCTTTACCCTCTTTTTTATTGCGCTGTTATTTAGAGTGTATTATATACAGGTGGTTGAAGCGTCGTGGCTTCTGGATAAAGCACAGCAATCCTGGGAGGCTAATGAGGTTCTGGAGCCTAATAGAGGTACGATTGTAGATCGGAAAGGCAAGATATTAGCTGAGGATGCGCCTGCTTTCACAGTAGCTGTGAATCCGAAGTTGATTGACGAGTATGACATGTCAGGCGAGGTATTAGAGGGATTGGCCCCATTGTTAGGGATGGACCGCGGTGCGGGCTACAGCAAACTGCAATCATTAATCACTAAGAAGAAAAAAGATGGCACCTACTATACGAATGTTGAAATCAGGAATGAAGGTTGGAAAATAGACGCCGATATAGCTGAGCAAATCGACAGCTGGATGGATGATAATGGCATCAAGGGTGTCTATTTGCTGGAAGAGCGGAAACGTTATTATCCTGCCGGCGATTTAGCGGCTCATTTGTTAGGTTATACGAATAAAGAAGGCAAGGCCATCATGGGGCTTGAAAATGCTTATGACAACGTGCTTCACGGCACACCTGGGAAAATCAATTATGAACGTGATTTGCTCGGATATGAGCTGCCCAATTCAGAAGTGATCTATCAGCCTGCTATTGATGGGAAAACGATTAAACTAACGATAGATCAGAATATTCAGCACTACATGGAACAAGCCATGCAGAAGGTTTATGATCAATATAAACCCAAGAGCATGACTGCTCTTGCAGTCGATCCTAACACACTTGAGATACTAGCACTATCGAATATGCCGAATTTTAATCCTAATGAATATTGGGACTTCGAAACCCATGCTGATTTTTATAACCATGCTGTGGGATCCATATATGAACCGGGTTCTACATTTAAAATAGTGACTCTAGCTGCGGCTGTAGAGGAAGGGTTATTTGATCCCAATGCTACCTACGAATCAGGTTCCATCCGAGTGCCTGGCGGCGTGCTGCATGACCACAACTATTCGGGTTGGGGAGAAATTAGCTACCTTGAAGGTTTGAAGCGTTCTAGTAACGTCGCTTTCGTCAAGCTAGGCTACGAGGGCTTGGGAGCGGAGAAGTTTCGAGATTATATAGACGCTTTTGGCTTTGGTCAAAAGACAGGCGTTGATATGCCTGGCGAGCAGGCTGGTGAAATTAGCTTTAAGTATGATGTAGAGGTGGCTACAGCCACTTTCGGGCAAGGACGTGTGACGGTCACAGCCATGCAGCAGGCGGCTGCTGTCGCAGCGGTGGCAAACGGCGGCAAATTGATGTGGCCGCATGTGGTCAAAGAAATTATTGATTCCGATACTGGAGAAGTCTTTGAGTCCGTAGAGCCTAAAGTTGTCCTTCAAGTTATAAGTGAAGAAACGGCCCGCGAGGTCAGCGAATATCTGGAACAGGTTGTCAGTGACCAGCAGATAGGGACAGGGAGAGGCGCTTATATTGAAGGCTATAGTGTAGCGGGTAAGACAGGTACGGCTAATAAAGTTATCGACGGAAAATACGCAGAAGATAAATGGGTGATTTCGTTTATTGGCTACGCCCCAGTGGAAGATCCGCAAATTTTAGTTACGGTGATCGTTGATGAGCCGGATTTGGGCGGGAACTACCATCGAGGAGGTGAAGTAGCTGCACCGATTTTTAAAGAAACTGTTTCTCAAAGTTTGCGTTACTTGGGTGTGCAGAAGCAGCGGAATGATCGGTTCTCTATAGCTAGTAAACAGAAGACGGTCACAGTTCCTGACTTGGAAGATTTGCCGATACGTAATGCGCAGAATGAAGCGGCTATTCGGGGATTTGATGTACAAATGCTAGGTGACGGTAATCGGGTTATTGCCCAATATCCTAAAGCAGGTACTGAAAATTGGGGTTCTGAACGAATTTATATGTTGACTGAAAAGATTGAGCATATTCCCATTCCGGACTTGAAGGGGCAATCTTTGAGGGATGCAATGGAAATTTGCTCGATTCTGCAGATTACCTGTAAGTTTTCGGGTGAAGGGTATATTCAAGAGCAAAGCATCCTATCGACTGATGATAGAGTGCTTGAACTGCGGCTTGCTCCGCTGAGTGAACCCTACGAAGGAGTAACGGCGGATATGAACGAGAGCCAGGATGAAACTGCACAGACAGAAGCAGCTTTGGATAGTTTGGATTAACCATCATTAAAATCGTTGAAAAAGCGAATCAAAAGCAAAGCTTGTTCTAAGCCCTGTGAAATCTGAATAATCATGATATGAGAATGAATTCATGAAATGATTGATTCAGCCATTTCATAGGGGGGGTACCATGCGTGTATCGAACGTTACACTTCGTCGCAGATTATTTATAACTATGATCGCGGCAACGCTGCTCTTTGTTACACTGATCGTCCGTTTAGCTTATGTTCAATTAGCTGCGGGCCCAGAACTTGCTCAGAAAGCAGAAGATTCTTGGCGACGTGATATTCCTTTTATGGCAAACCGAGGAGAAATCTGGGATCGTAATGGGACCCGTTTAACTTATAATGTCAGTACGCCCACGGTGATGGCCATTCCTGTTCAGGTTAATAATCCAGAAGAAACAGCAAGACAACTGGCTTCTGTATTGGATGTTTCTGAGAAGAAGGTTCTCGAACAAATTACAAAGCGGGAAAGTATAGTGAGAATTCAACCGGGAGGCCGTAAAATTTCGCTAGAAACAGCGCAGCAGATTAGAGAGATGTCGCTTCCTGGTATTGTCATCGCTGAGGACAACAAACGTTATTACCCTTATGGAAGTTTAGCTTCACATATACTTGGTTTTACAGGTATAGATAACCAAGGTTTGACGGGTGTAGAACGCATGTATGATGATTTACTTCAAGGTATTAGAGGCAGTGTCTCTTATTTAGCGGCAGCTAACGGAAAAGAGATGCCTAATACATCAGACAAATATGTGGAACCTAAAGACGGCCTGAATTTACAGCTCACGATCGATCGTCAAATTCAATCGATTATGGAGCGCGAGCTTGATCAAGCAATGGTGCAATTTCAGGCCAAACATGTCATTGGCATTGCTATGGATCCGAACACAGGTGAAATCTTAGGTATGGCGGGAAGGCCAGACTATGAACCTGCTCATTTTGCAGAGTATCCTTCTGAAAACTATAACCGTAATCTGCCTATTTGGATGACCTATGAACCGGGGTCTACGTTTAAAATTATTACCCTTGCCGCGGCACTTGAGGAAGGTAAAGTGGACCTCCACAAAGAAAAATTCCATGATCCCGGTCATATTGAAGTGGCTGGGGCAACGCTGCATTGCTGGAAAAGAGGAGGACACGGAAGTCAAACCTTCTTAGAGGTTGTACAGAATTCTTGTAACCCAGGGTTTGTTACGCTTGGACAGAGGCTCGGTAAAGAAACGTTGTTTGATTACATTAAAGCGTTTGGCTTCGGTGAGAAAACAGGTATTGATTTGCTTGGTGAAGAGAATGGGATTATGTTTAAACTAGACAGAGTTGGACCGGTTGAACTCGCGACGACAGCATTTGGTCAAGGTGTTTCAGTCACGCCGATTCAGCAAATCACAGCGGTGTCTGCAGCGATTAATGGCGGAAAATTATTTAAGCCGCATGTAGCTAAAGCTTGGGTTCATCCTGAAACTGGGGAAGTTGTTGATGCCATAGAACCGGAACTAGTGAAGAAGGTTATTTCAGAGGATACGAGTAAGCAAGTTCGGGAAGCTTTGGAATCTGTGGTTGCTTTAGGAACTGGGCGTAACGCATTTATTGATGGTTATCGTGTAGGGGGTAAGACGGGTACAGCACAGAAGGTTATCAACGGTCGATATTCCAAGAATGAACACATTGTTTCGTTTATTGGATTTGCGCCGGCAGATGACCCGAAGGTCGTTGTTTACGTAGCTGTAGATAACCCTAAGGGCTTGCAGTTCGGGGGTTTGATTGCGGCGCCAATTGTAAAGAATATTATGACAGATACTTTGAGTTATATGGGAATAAAGCCACGCAAGGATCAAATAGAGAAGCAATATAATTATGGCGATATCCCAATGGTTGAAGTGCCTGATTTAATACGCAGAACGCGTTTGGATATTTACGAGGATGTGAATATGAATTTTAATTTGGCGCAATCGGGTGTAGGTAATGTAGTCGTCAACCAAGCGCCGAAAGCCGGCCTGCGAGTAGAACAAGGCTCAACGATACGAGTATATATGAGTGATAATCCACCCAAAGTGTCTAGTGAAAGTAACCATGATGAACACGACCATGAAGATGGGCATCACTCTCAACATAACTAGAAGGAATGATTAAGTGTTGTAGTACGAATCCCTTTTAGTCCATAATGAAAAGGTTAGATATAAATCATCGGTTCGGAGGGATGTCTGTGCAACTAAACACACTAGCATCACAAATAAAAACATCACAATTAGTCGGAGACGGCTTGACACAAATTACTGGAATCGAGACGGATTCGAGGAAGGTTAAACCTGGAGATTTATTTATATGCATTCAAGGCTTTACAGTGGATGGGCATGACTTTGCTGCAAAGGCAGCCGAAATGGGAGCCGCCGCCTTGGTAGTAAGTAAGGATGTAGATGTAAATTTACCGAAAATAATAGTGAACGATACCCGATATGCCATGGCACGACTAGCAAGTCATTTCTATGATTACCCTAGTTCGAAATTTCGATTAATTGGTGTAACAGGTACGAATGGGAAAACAACAACATCTTTCTTGCTTGATAAAATTTTTGCTGATCAAGCAAAACGAACGGCGTTAATGGGTACTATTCATATGAAAATCGGAGATCGGATTACAGATGCGAGGAATACAACTCAAGAGTCTATTGATCTGCAAAAGCACTTTGCTCAAATGGTTAAGGAGCAAATTGAAGTATGTACCATGGAAGTATCCAGCCATGCTCTGGAGCAAGGGCGCGTCAAGGGCTGTGACTTTAATACAGCGATATTCACGAATTTAACACAAGATCATTTGGATTATCATGAGACGATGGAGAACTACAGAGATGCGAAGGGCTTATTCTTCTCTAGATTAGGCAATGCTTTTGGTAAAGCGCCTGAAGACCAGAAGTTTGCTGTCCTTAATGCGGATGACGCGGCCTCTGCAGTGTATCGCAGCATGACGGCAGCAGAAGTGGTGACTTACGGTATTGATCACGATGCGGATGTTAAGGCAAACAACATTCGTATTACGCCGCAGGGAACACATTTTTATCTCACTTCTTTTGCAGGAGAAGCACAGTTTCATCTGCAAATGATTGGAAAGTTTAGTGTTTATAATGCTTTGGCAGCGATAACTGCTGCATTGTTGGAAGGTATTCCATTGCATGAAATTCAGCAAAGTCTTGAAGCAGTGAAGGGTGTGGATGGACGGTTCGAGGCGGTTCAAGCAGGACAGCCATTTTTAGTCATAGTCGATTATGCACATACCCCGGACAGCTTAGACAATGTGCTTTCTACGATCAAAGAATTTGTCCATGGTAAGTTGTTGTGTGTATTTGGCTGTGGTGGAGATCGTGATCGTACGAAAAGGCCATTAATGGCAAAGATAGTGGCTAAGTACAGTGATCATGTTTTTGCAACTTCAGATAATCCGAGAACTGAGGATCCTGAGCGCATCTTGTCTGATATTGAGAAAGGGTTAGTAGAAGTCGGTTACCCAGCCGAACAATACGATATAATATTAGATCGCAAAAAAGCAATACAATTGGCTATTGATCAAGCAAGCCCCGACGATGTAGTATTGATTGCGGGAAAAGGTCATGAGACATACCAAGAGATCAATGGTGTTCGCCATGATTTTGATGATCGAGTGGCAGCGAAGGAAGCGATAAGGAGAAATTATAGTGATTAAACGAAGGTTGGTCGACATTCAGGACATGGTTTCGGGGACAGGTTTAGCTGCTGAATACCACAATAACTGGATGAAGGGTGTTAGTACAGACTCGAGGAAACTTGTAAATCATAATATATTTATACCCCTGATTGGTGAGAATTTCGATGGGCATGCTTACGTTGCGGATGTGCTTGCTCAAGGTGCTGCGGCTGCCTTTTGGCAGAAGGATAAGCCGAATCCACCTGAGCATTTGCCGCTGATTTATGTAGAGGAGACGTTGGAAGCATTAGAGAAGCTTGCCCATCAATATAGAATAAAATTA
>CAYUSG010000036.1:0-20243 GCA_964447355.1 uncultured Paenibacillaceae bacterium | reverse complement strand
GCCGCAGCACCTTGAGCAAGCACATCCGCAACGTAAGCATGCCCATCGAAATATAGAAATCAATTAAATGTGAGAGTGATTGGCATTACCGGCAGTAATGGTAAAACGACAACTAAAGACATGGTTGCCGGCGTATTGTCAACGACTTATAAAACGCATAAAACGGAAGGGAATTTAAATAACCACATTGGGGTCCCTTTAACTTTATTACAATTAGAAGAAGATACAGAAATGGCTGTCATCGAAATGGGGATGAGCGGCCGGGATGAAATTGCCTTACTCTCAGTTATTGCAGAACCTGAAGTGGCTGTCATTACGAACATTGGTGAATCTCACCTGCTCCAGTTAGGTTCTCGGGATGAAATCGCCAAAGCTAAACTTGAGATTGTAAAAGGTTTAAAGGAAGGCGGTCTTCTAGTATATCATGGCGACGAACCGCTGCTGGATCAATATTTGGAGCATGCTCAGGCGCCTGATTCAATGCTCACCTTTCGGTTTGGTGAATCTGAGGATAATGATATTTATCCTAAAAGCATTATGTTTCATGAAGAAGGCACATTATTTCAAACTAATTCGGGTATAGGCACCTACACCATTCCGTTAATGGGGCAGCATAATGTAATTAATGCACTGGCGGCCATTGCGGTAAGCAAATATATGGGCGTAAGTGAGGACGATATAGTCAACGGCTTAAAGCACATAAAAATGACAGGCATGCGCATTGAGAAAGTAAGAGGCGTAACAGGACTAACCATCTTAAATGATGCCTATAACGCGAGTCCTACCTCAATGAGGGCAGCTATTCAATTGGTGCAGGATTTACATGGATACCACCGTAAATGCCTTGTTCTCGGCGACATGCTGGAGCTGGGGAAGGATGAAGAAACATTTCATAAGCAGATCGGCGAATTCATTCAACCTGAGCGCATAGACTATATTTATACGTATGGAACGTTGGCCGAGAAGATCGCCGAGGGGGCAATGTCCCAGTTTCCAGCGGATCGGGTGAAATCGTTCCAAGACAAAACTGAGATGGTGGATTCGCTGGCAGAAGTGTTATCCCCAAGGGATGTTGTGCTCGTCAAGGGCTCAAGAGGCATGAAGCTGGAAGAAGTAGTAGAAGGATTAAGAGATAGGAAGCTTTAAATTGGACAGTAGGGTTTGGAGGTAGGATCCGTGGATCTTTATGCGATCATGATTACGATGGGTGTAGCGTTTATTTTATCAGTCATATTGGGACCATTATGCATCCCGATTTTGCGCCGAATGAAATTTGGTCAGCAAATCAGAACAGATGGACCGCAAGGCCATCTCAAAAAAGCGGGAACACCAACAATGGGGGGCACTATCATTTTACTTGCAATGACCCTGGCGTTTTTGCGGTTCGCAGATAATACCATGGATTATTATATTTTGTTAGTGGCTTCACTAGGTTATGGTTTGGTAGGCTTTCTAGATGATTATATTAAAATTGTGTTTAAGCGTTCTTTAGGCCTTACAGCTAAACAGAAATTGTTCGGACAATTACTTATCGCTTGTATTGTGTGTGTAATGCTTTATTTCAATGGGCATAGTACGGCTATTCATATTCCTATCGTGGAGTATGACTTGGAACTGACTTGGTGGCTGTATGTTCCTTTTGTCGTCATTATGATGCTTGGCATTTCAAACGCAGTGAATTTTACCGATGGTCTGGACGGATTACTAGCTGGAACTAGTGCGATTGCATTTGGGGCTTTTGCTGTGATCGCGATGATGATGACCGAGCAAGAGACAGCCTTTTTCGCTGCAGCGATGATTGGCGCAGTGCTTGGATTTCTTGTGTTTAATGCCCATCCAGCAAAGGTCTTTATGGGAGACACAGGGTCCTTAGGTATCGGTGGTGGCATTGCTGCCGTGGCGATTCTAACGAAAACCGAATTGCTGCTTCTCATCATTGGCGGGGTATTCATCATTGAAATCATGTCAGTCATTATTCAAGTCATTTCGTTCAAAACAAGAGGTAAACGGGTATTCCGTATGAGTCCAATCCATCACCATTACGAATTGGTAGGTTGGTCAGAGTGGCGAGTAGTCATTACATTTTGGCTCGCAGGGGTGCTGTTTGCTGGCATCGGACTTTATATTAATGAGGTGTTGTAATTCATGAAGCATCCCGCAGACTATCGAGGAAAGCCTGTTGTCATACTTGGGCTTGCTCGCAGTGGGCAAGCTGTGGCTAAGCTCTTTCATGAGCTGGGGGCACTCGTAACAGTCAATGATAAAAAAGATAGAAGTGTATGCCCAGAAGCTGACCCTTTAGAAGCGATGGGCATTTCTGTCATTTGTGGAGAGCATCCAGCTTCCCTAATCCATAAGGATGTTGCATTGGTGGTGAAGAACCCGGGCATCCCTTATCACATCGAACCTATTCAGCATGCGCTTCAATTAGGGATCGAAATCGTTACCGAAGTAGAAGTAGCCTATGCCATTAGTCCATGTCCCATCATAGGCATCACGGGCTCTAACGGTAAAACAACGACGACGACCTGGATTTATCAAATGCTGGATCGAGCAGGTAAACAGCCGATTATTGCTGGTAATATCGGCAGGGCTTTGACTGAAGCAGTGCTGGAAGCTAAACCGCAGCAATGGTTGGTGGCAGAGCTCAGCAGCTTTCAGCTCAAAGGGACGAACCTATTCAGGCCCCGCATCGGGTGCCTGTTAAATGTATACGAAACCCATTTGGATTATCATGGTTCTATGGATGATTACATAAGCTCCAAGCAAAAAATGTTTCGCCATCAAGGGCCGGACGATGTAGCTGTATTGAATTGGGACGACCCTGTTTGCCGTCAAACTGCAGAGCAAGCCCCTGGTGAGATATTGTATTTCTCATCACAATCAAACCTGGATCACGGGGTGTTTGTACGGGAAAGCGCGGAACAAGCAGTCATTGTGTACAGCCAACACGGCGTTATTACCCCGATATGTCCTGTTGAGGAGCTCGGCATTCCGGGAAAACATAACATTGAGAATGCTGTTGCAGCTGCCGCTGTTGCCATTGCCGCTGGCGTGAGCCTTACGATTATCGCTCAAGTGCTTAAAGAATTTAAAGGTGTAGAGCACCGCCTGGAATTTGTTGCAGAGCAAGCAGGGATACGTTATTATAACGATTCAAAAGCAACCAATCCTTCTGCTACCATTAAAGCGATTGAAGCCTTTCAAGAGCCGATAGTACTTATTGCTGGCGGTTTGGACAGAGGTTCAGATTACTTGGAGCTTCAGCCTTATTTTCAATCGCATATTAAAGCAGTTATCGTATTGGGAGAGACGAAGGAGAAGCTATTGCATGTCGCCCGTTCAGCGGGCTTAACCTTGGTTGAACAAGCCTCGGAGGACACCTCGGAAGCTACCTTAATAGCAGCAGTTAACAAGGCCGCTGCTTATGCTCAGCCCGGTGATGTGGTGTTATTGTCTCCAGCTTGCGCCAGTTGGGATATGTTTTCTTCTTATGAGGAACGCGGACGCATTTTTAAAGAGTCGGTGCATAACCTTAATTAAAAGGTTTTTGAGAGGACGAGCAAATCGAAAGAGCTTGAGATCATCATGGGGAAACAAACTGAAAGCCCTGTTCTCTACATCGACGTTAAGAGGTGTGTTAAAATGGCGAAAATGCGTTCAAATCCGGACGTCCTATTAATGGTTTCCACATTTTTATTGCTAGCCATTGGTATCGTAATGGTGTATAGTGCAAGTGCGGTACTTGCGTATCATGAATTCGGCGATTATTTCTATTATTTAAAAAGACAGCTTGTATTCGCCGTGCTTGGTATGATTGCAATGTACTTTACGATGAACACGGACTACTTGATTTGGAAGAGATTCGCTAAGATAGGTTTGATTGTTTGCTTTGTGTTCCTAGTTATTGTATTAATCCCGGGTGTCGGGGTTGTGCGCGGGGGAGCAAGAAGCTGGCTCGGGATTGGCGCCTTTGGCATTCAGCCTTCGGAGTTCATGAAGCTTGGGATGGTGTTATTCTTAGCTAAAATGTTATCCGATCATCAAAGCAAGATCACCAGTTTTACCCGTGGTTTGCTGCCTGCTTTAGGGATATTAGGCTTAGCCTTTGGCTTGATTATGCTGCAGCCGGATATGGGGACAGGTGCGGTCATGCTTGGATCATCTCTCATCGTCATTTTCGCTGCTGGCGCAAGGGTTAAGCATTTGGCCTTGCTGGGACTGGTAGGGGTGGCTGGACTAGTAGGTCTTATTGCTGCGGCTCCATATCGATTACAGCGGATCACAGCCTTTCTTGATCCGTGGTCTGATCCGCTGGGGGCAGGTTATCAAGCAATTCAATCATTGTATGCGATTGGACCAGGCGGCTTAGTTGGATTGGGGCTAGGCATGAGCCGCCAAAAGTTTAGTTATTTGCCTGAGCCTCAGACTGATTTTATTTTCTCAATTATTGCTGAAGAGCTTGGATTCATTGGAGGCTCATGTGTCATTTTGCTTTTCTTACTGGTTGTATGGCGCGGTATGCGAACTGCTATTACAGCCCCTGATACATTTGGCAGTTTGTTAGCCGTTGGTATTGTCGGTATCATTGCGGTCCAAGTGGTCATTAACATTGGTGTGGTGATTGGTTTAATGCCTGTCACTGGTATCACCTTGCCGCTGATCAGTGCAGGGGGCTCCTCCTTAACCTTGCTGCTAACCGCCATTGGTATTCTTTTAAACATATCTCGATATGCGAGGTGAGTCATAGATGAGAGTCATCTTAAGCGGTGGCGGTACAGGCGGACATATTTATCCTGCTATGGCCATTGCGGAGCAGTGCAAGATAGATTTTCCCGATAGTGAATTTTTATACATAGGCAGTGAACGCGGCTTGGAGAAAGACATCGTGCCTAAGTCAGGCATGCATTTTGAAAGTATTGAAATTACGGGTTTTAAACGCAAGCTGTCATGGGATAATGTGAGGACCATTATTCGTTTCTTTAAAGGAGCAGCCAAAGCTAAGAAAATCATTACATCGTTTCAACCGGATATTGTGATTGGGACGGGCGGTTATGTGTGCGGTCCTGTGGTCTATGCTGCAGCTAAACTTGGCGTACCGACATTGATTCATGAACAAAATGTCATCCCGGGATTGACTAATCATTTCTTAAGCCGTTATGTCGATTGCGTAGCTGTAAGCTTTGAAGGATCTGAGAAACAGTTTCCGAAGGCTAAATCAGTTGTTTATACGGGCAATCCACGGGCTACAGCCGTTGCTAATGCCGACGCCAAGGAGGGCTTTGTTTCCTTAGGGCTTCCGGTAGATAGCAGGATTGTAGTTGTCGTGGGCGGCAGCCAAGGTGCAAAGGCGATTAACCGTGCGATGATCGAAATGGTTCCTCTCATTGAACAACTCTCAGGTATTCACTTTATATATGTTACGGGTAACACCTATTATGATTCAACTAGTGAAACGATTCAAAAGCAGAACCCGCAAGTGCCCTCAAATTTGAAAATCGTGCCATATGTTCATAACATGCCGGAAGTTTTAGCTGCCACTGATTTAATTGCCAGCAGGGCCGGGGCTTCATTCTTGTCTGAAATTACCTCACTCGGCATTCCTTCCATCTTAATTCCTTCGCCGAATGTAACGAATAATCATCAAGAGAAGAACGCCAGGTGGCTGCTTGAGGAAGGGGCAGCGGAACTCGTGCTTGAACAGGATTTGAATGGTAAGAGCCTGTATGCCCAGATAGAGAAGATTATGAAGGACCCTGTGCGTTGTGAGCATATGTCAAACCAGTCTAAGCGCTTAGGACAGCCTCAATCCGCCCAATATATTCTGCAACAAATGCGCCGCTGCAGCGGTAAAGCATAAGCTTGGAAGTATGAAAAGCGGAATTAAGACGCATTCTAGTGGGCTTCTGTCACACTCTGTTACCTTCCGCATAAAATATCTTAAGAACGTGACAAACACCCGCCTTCAGGTGGTCTGGCAGGCGAAGCTGCTCTCATGTTTCTCGCACATCATTTGACTGAAAAATCAAGCAAAAGGAGGTTCATCTGATGCAACAGGTGATCAATGCATTAAAGAAAGCTAATATTGACAATATCCTGCTGAATGAACCGCTAGCGCCTTATACCACATGGAAGGTAGGCGGACCAGCTGATTTATTAGTCATACCAGAGTCCAAAGAGCAGTTAGTCGAGACGGTGAAAGTTCTGCATACCCTGCAGGTGCCATGGACGACAATTGGCAGAGGCTCCAATCTGCTTATAGCCGACCGAGGTATCCGCGGCGTCGTTGTAAAGCTTGGGAATGGGCTGGAACATTTACACGTAGACGGCAACATGATTATTGCCGGAGCTGCTTATTCTTTCATTAAGCTTTCAGTTATGGCTGGTAAGCATGGATTAACGGGTCTGGAGTACGCTGGCGGCATACCTGGAACCGTTGGGGGCGCAGTCTATATGAATGCGGGTGCTCATGGATCTGATGTGTCACGCATTCTAAAATCAGCTGAAGTTTTGCTTGAGACAGGGGAATTGGTACAGAAGAGCAAAGAAGAACTGCAATATGCATATCGACATTCTTCGCTGCACAACGTTCCATGGGTTGTGACAGAGGCTGTATTTGAACTGGAAAGCGGCGATCGTAAGGAGATTGCCGCAGCTATGGCATCCAATAAGGATAGAAGACTTCGGACACAGCCGCTCCAAATGGCTTGCGCTGGAAGTGTCTTCAGAAACCCTGAAGGAGACTTTTCTGCAAGGCTGATCGAGCAGGCGGGTCTGAAGGGTCTGCGAGTTGGAGGCGCAGAAGTTTCAAATCAGCATGCCAATTTCATTGTGAATACCGGGCAAGCCTCAGCGCAAGACATCCTCACCCTCATACGTCGTGTGCAGGCCATTGTTAAAGAGACTTTCGGGATCGAACTGAAACCGGAAGTGTTAATGGTGGGTGAGTGGTAATTCGGAGGTGAGACATTGGAGAAATTGGTCATCGAAGGTGGTAGACCTCTGTCTGGAACGGTAAAAGTACATGGAGCCAAGAATGCTGCGCTGCCTATTCTAGCGGCTAGTGTAATGGCTGAAGGTGAGCATGTCATTCGAAATGTACCGGATTTATTAGATATCAAAGTGATGTTGAAGCTCCTGAAAACCTTAGGCTGCAAAGCAGAGCATCGTAAAGATGCTGTGAAGGTAGATACGTCTTCACTTCATTCGAATCACATTCCTGAACATTTAATGCGACAAATGAGATCCTCTATCTTTCTTATGGGACCATTACTGGCACGATGTGGTGAAGTTACGATTTATCAGCCAGGCGGTTGTGCCATAGGGGAGCGCAAAATTGATTTGCATTTGAGAGGTCTGGAAGCGCTTGGTGCAGTCATTACTCATGAAGGCAGTACCATCAGGTGCTCGGCAAAATCATTAACAGGAGCAGAAATTCATCTGGATTTTCCAAGTGTCGGAGCAACAGAGAACATCATGATGGCAGCTGTAAAAGCCAAGGGCAAGACGATTATTCATAATGCTGCTAGAGAACCTGAAATTCAGGATTTGCAAAATTATCTGAACCAAATGGGAGCCAGCATTATGGGAGCCGGCACTTTTACGATTACTATCATAGGTGTCGATAAGCTGGAACCGATAGAGTATGAAGTCATTCCAGATCGCATCGTTGCGGGTACTTTGTTAATCGCCGCTGCTGCAACAAGAGGCAGTATCACACTGCATCATGTCAATCCTTCGCATTTAACCTCGGTCATTCATGTCTTGAAACGTGCAGGTGTTCAAATGTCTTCGGATGGTGATATAATTAGTGTGAATTGCCTAACAAGGCCAAAACCCGTGGATCGGATTGTGACCTCGCCTTATCCATCATTTCCAACCGATTTACAATCGCCTATGATGGTATTACTGTCGTTAGCCGATGGTTTAAGTTTGATCAAAGAGACTGTATTCGAAGGGCGCTTTAAGCATGTTGATGAGCTCTCGAGGATGGGAGCAGATATTCGCGTTGACTTGAGCACGGCGATTATTAAAGGTGTCCCTAGGTTATATGGAGGCACTGTTGAGGCAACTGATTTAAGAGCGGGTGCAGCACTGGTTATTGCAGGTTTAGCAGCAACGGGGACGACTGTGGTGGAGCAGGTGCATCATATCGATCGAGGCTACGACCAGATTGAAACGATGTTCACCCGTCTCGGTGCTAAGATGGAAAGAATCAGTCATTCAGAAGTTAAAGTATCGGGAGACTTCCTTGCAAGTCCCTGATTGGCCATTCCCCTTCTTAACGCGGAGGGGAATTCCATTGTTTCTTCATCGATATGTGATCATGCGGCAGACATGCTTGCTATGAAGGTGGTGCAGCAGTTTGATATCCAATGCTCCAATGCCAACAATTCCCAAGGTTAAACGTAGAAGCCGAAGCAGCCGAAGACTGTTATGGCTTTTGTTTCTTTTCTTTGTTACATTGCTGGTCATATTGTTCTTCAATTCATCGCTCAGTCGGATCAACACCATTCAAGTTTCAGGATTGCACTATGTCAGCGAGGAAGCTATTCAGAAGGCACTTGGAATCGAAGAAGGTGATCACTTTTTCTCTGTTGGACAAGCCGAATTAGTCGAGCGAGTTAGACAATTGGAACCGATAAATTCGGTGACCGTTGAGAAAAGGTTTCCCGGTTTAATCAAAGTCGAAATTAAGGAATATCCGGAGGTTGCATTTCGCATCGCTAATGATCAATCTATCCATGTCATATTAGCTAATGGCTTGGAAGTGCCATTAAACAACAGTGTTGTGTTGGACAAACCGATATTAACCGGATGGCTTTCTGAGGATAAACTATTTAAGCAATTAAGTGAAGTGTTATCGAAGATTCCGAGTACATATTTGCACGATATTTCAGAGATCAAACCAGATCCATCTGAAGCGTATCCAGGCAAAATCAAAATGTATACTCGTTCAAGGTATGAAGTCATTACAACGATCGATTATTTAGCTGAGAAGGTAGTTTACCTGGATGAAATAATATATGACCTCAAGGCTAAAAACATGACTGAAGGGATAATAACGATGCTGGAAGCGGATGTTCATACACCTTTTGAGTTCGAAATGGAAGCCAAAGAGTGAACGACTTCAGAATCATGAAAAGCTTTGAAAATAGTTTGAAAATAGCCCAAAAGGTTTAGCAAAAAAGTCTACTCAATCAGGTGAAATAATGATAGAATTGATTTTATGGTATAAATCTAGTATGATCCATGATTAGGGTTCACTGTATTTTCCATATTTGGGTAATTGAAATTGACGTTGAAAAAAGAGGGAAAATATAAGTTGTGTGGAATATGTACAGATGTATTAGAAGTACTCACTATTTCTTAGGAGGTGCCACGAGTTGAGCAGCAATGACGTCGTTGTTAGTTTAGACATCGGTACATCCAAGGTTCGTGCTATCATTGGTGAAATCAATAACGGAACCATTAATATCATCGGTGTAGGATCTGCTGAATCCGAAGGAATCCGTAAAGGGTCTATCGTTGATATAGATCAGACTGTTCAATCTATTCGCAATGCAATTGATCATGCAGAACGAATGGTAGGCATTACTATTTCTGAAGTATTCGTAGGCATTATGGGGAACCACATTGGATTAATGAGCAGCCATGGGGTTGTTGCGGTTTCAAACGAAGACCGTGAAATCACACAGGAAGACATAGATCGTGTGCTTCATGCAGCTAAAGTAGTTGCTTTACCTCCTGAACGCGAAATTATTGGCATTGTGCCAAAACAATATATCGTTGATGGTTTGGAAGGCATTCATGATCCTCGGGGAATGATCGGGGTTCGCCTAGAAGTAGATGCTACGATTATTACAGGTGCCAAAACAGCAATTCACAACCTTCTCCGCTGCGTAGAGAAAGCAGGATTGAAGGTTGCCGGTCTGATTTTCATGTCATTGGCTTCCGGAAATCTAGCATTGTCTAAGGATGAGAAATTAGTAGGGTCCGTATTGGTTGACATTGGGGCAGGAACAACGACTGTATCGGTATTCGAACAAGGGGGTATCATCGCCACGTCCACAATTCCGATTGGCGGAGATTATATTACCAATGATATTTCGATTGGTCTGAGGACGCAGACGGAAAATGCCGAGAAAATCAAATTGAAATATGGCTGTGCATTAATAGATGATGCTGCAGCGGATCAGGTATTCAAGGTTACCAGAATGGGCAGTAATGTAGAAAAGGAATTCTCACAAGTCGATTTGGCCAACATTATCGAACCTCGTGTACAGGAAATTTTCGAGCTTGTGCAGGCCGAAGTGGAGCGAATGGGCTATAAAGAAGTAGCGGGTGGTTACATATTAACAGGAGGGACCGTGTCCATGCCTGGAGTTTTAACGGTTGCCCAAGCGGAGCTTGCTGCATCAGTACGAGTGGCTGTGCCCGATTTTATAGGTGTTAGAGACCCTTCCTACATGAACGGCGCAGGGGTTATTCAATATGTTTCTAAATATGTAAAGGTAAGAAGCAGCGGGGGTTCAAATTTCGTTAAGAAAGCGCAGAAAACGCCCGTCAGTAACTCCAACAAACCAACTTTCATTGAGAAGGTTAAAAATTGGTTGAGTGAATTTATTTAAAGTATACCCGTACGGATTAGACCTTGTGAGGATAGGATAGGGGGATCAATGGATTATGTTGGAATTTGATTTAGACACAAACCAATTAGCCCAAATCAAAGTCATTGGCTGCGGCGGCGGCGGCAGTAATGCAGTCAACCGTATGATTGAGTTTGGTGTGAAAGGTGTCGAATTTATTACAGTTAATACAGATGCGCAAGCTTTAAATTTGGCGAAATCTGAGCATAAGCTTCAAATAGGTGAGAAACTTACTCGTGGATTAGGTGCTGGAGCTAATCCTGAGGTAGGTAAGAAGGCCGCAGAAGAATCCAGGGATTTAATTGCTAACACGCTGAAGGGTTCCGACATGGTATTCGTAACCGCAGGTATGGGCGGCGGTACAGGTACAGGTGCTGCTGCGGTTATTGCAGAAATTGCGAAAGAATGCGGCGCATTAACTGTAGGTGTCGTTACGCGTCCATTTACGTTTGAAGGTCGTAAGCGCGCCACGCAAGCTGATGCAGGTATTGCAGCACTGAAGGAAAAAGTGGATACCTTAATTGTGATCCCAAATGATAGACTTCTTGAAATTGTGGATAAGAAAACACCTATGCTGGAAGCATTCCGTGAAGCGGATAATGTGCTCCGCCAAGCAGTACAGGGCATTTCTGATTTGATTGCTGTGCCGGGTCTAATTAACTTGGACTTTGCGGATGTGAAGACCATTATGACGGAGCGTGGATCGGCATTGATGGGTATCGGTACAGCTACAGGCGAGAATCGTGCAGCAGAAGCAGCTAAGAAAGCGATTATGTCTCCGCTGCTTGAAACCTCTATCGACGGAGCGCGCGGTGTTATTATGAACATTACGGGCGGATCAAACTTGAGCTTGTACGAAGTTAACGAAGCTGCGGATATTGTGATTTCTGCATCTGATCCTGAGGTTAATATGATCTTCGGTGCCATTATCGACGAAGACATGAAAGACGAAATTAAAGTAACAGTTATTGCAACAGGATTCGAAACGCAACACGAAACGTCACAACCGGTTGCACGCAAACCGCAGGTTCAACCTGAGGGTGGAATACAATCGGGTTCAGACCAAAGATTAACCAATCTTAAGCCGTTCGGAAATGACAGCACAAGTGATCAACTTGATATTCCTACCTTCTTAAGAAACCGTAATCGCCAGCGTGATTAATACACCAAACAATTAAAATGGGAACTTACAAATCAGAAACAGGCTATTGAAGTGATGATTCACTTTAAGCAGCCTGTTTTTTGTGGTTTCGCTGAAGCAACTTAAGCCCTCCATGGTTTCGACAAAAAAACACTCTCTCAACTGGCAAGTTTAGACAGACTCTGAAATAGGATAGTACTATACTGATTTTATCTCTAAAGAGCTTGGGGGTTAGGAATGTGGTTGTTTATATGGATCTCATTTTCCTAACGAATCTCCTAATGGATGGAGCCTTGCTGCAAACCACTGCTTGGAGCCGTAAAGTGAAACTAAAATGGTGGCGGTTATCACTTTCTGCTCTCATTGGAGCCAGTTATGTAGTGTTTATGGTGTTTCCATCTATGGCTGCACTTTATACTTTCTTGATGAAGACCCTTTTCTCATTAACGATGGTATATGTTGCTTTCGGATTCGGGAGCTTGCAGCATTTTGTAAGAAACTTAGGCACCTTCTATTTAGTGAATTTTGCCGCTGCAGGGTGTATGTTCGGGTTGCATTATTTTCTATTATCTTCAAATGAAGTGATGAATGGGATACTGTTCACACATTCGGGTGGTTCCGGGTTTATCGTTCAAGTCGGTTTAGTGTTTGTTCTCACTACCTTTTGTATTAGCGTTTGGTTCTTTAAGCTGATGCAGCGTGTGAAAGAGCAGCGTGAACAATTGACCCAATTTATAGCACAAGTGGAAGTATGTCTAGGAGAACACCAGATTACTTGTACGGGCTTAGTTGACACTGGGAACCAGCTGTACGACCCGTTAACACGTATTCCGGTTATGGTGATGGAAACAGCATGTTTTATGGATGTTCTGCCGCCTGACTGGATCGCCCGAATTGCCGATGATTCGCTGCAGAATATCCTTGATTCCATTGGTGAGGATCATTTTGCGATGCAGGAACGTTTAAGGCTAATTCCTTACCGCGGCATTCGCAAAGGCTCTGAGTTCATGGTTGCGCTGAAGCCGGACAAAGTAATTATTGTCCATAACGAACAGCGAAGAGAGGTCAGCAAGGTGTATATCGGATTCAAGGGAAACCCGCTAAGCTCAGACGGCTCTTACCAGGCTATCGTGCATCCTAAATTGTTGGAGGCTTAAGAGGCACTGATAAGCGAAGGAAACGAAATTAGAAAATCAAATCATCTTTTAAACTTACTGGGAGGTAGATTATGCTTGTAAAGTGGAAGCTTTTATTGCAGCTGGCTTATTATCGTTTTCTTTTCTTGTTAGGGATGAAAAGCGAGGAAATCTATTACATTGGTGGAAGTGAAGCGCTGCCGCCACCCTTAACCCGTGAAGAGGAAGAGGTCCTATTAGGTAAATTATCGTCAGGGGATGCGGCCGTTAGAGCTATGCTTATAGAGCGCAACCTGAGGCTGGTCGTATATATCGCTAGAAAGTTCGAGAATACCGGTATCAACATTGAGGATTTAGTGTCTATTGGCGCGATTGGACTGATCAAAGCGGTCAATACATTTGATCCCGAGAAGAAGATCAAGCTGGCTACTTATGCATCGCGCTGCATTGAGAATGAAATTTTAATGTACTTAAGGCGAAATAACAAAATTCGCACGGAGGTCTCCTTTGATGAACCGCTGAACATCGATTGGGATGGTAATGAGCTGCTGTTGTCTGATGTGCTCGGAACCGAAAACGATATCATTTATCGCAACATTGAGGAACAGGTAGATCGTAAGCTGCTTCATAAAGCGCTCGAAAAATTAAATGACCGGGAACGGGTTATCATGGAGCTGCGATTCGGACTAACTGATGGGGAAGAGAAGACTCAGAAGGATGTCGCTGATATGCTGGGAATTTCCCAATCTTACATATCCAGACTTGAAAAACGTATCATTAAACGCCTGAAAAAGGAGTTTAATAAAATGGTCTAAACCTTCGCTTGTATGCCCAAAACTCCATAAATCATACAGAATAAAATAACCTTTCAGGGGGATAATTAACATTAATGTTTCCCCTTGGGAGGTTATACACAATGACACGAAACAAAGTCGAAATTTGTGGTGTGGACACCGCCAAGCTTCCAGTGTTAACGAATGTGGAAATGCGTGAGTTGTTCACCCAATTGCAAACACAGAACGATGAATCGGCACGAGAAAAATTAGTCAACGGCAACCTTCGACTGGTGTTAAGTGTAATACAAAGGTTTAATAATCGTGGTGAATTTGTGGACGATTTATTTCAAGTCGGCTGTATTGGCTTGATGAAGGCGATTGACAATTTTGACTTAAGCCAGAACGTGAGGTTCGAAACCTATGCCGTTCATATGATTATCGGAGAAAATCGCCGCTACTTGCGCGATAATAACCCTATAAGGGTTTCGCGGTCCTTACGTGATATTGCCTATAAAGCACTGCAGGTCAGGGACAATCTAACGAATGAAAATTCAAGGGAACCCACAGTGTTCGAAATATCTCAACACTTGAATGTTCCGAAGGAAGATGTTGTGTTTGCTTTAGACGCCATTCAAGATCCCATCTCTTTGTTCGAGCCCATTTACCATGATGGCGGGGATCCCATTTATGTGATGGACCAAATCAGTGATGAGAAGAACAAGGATGTGTCTTGGATTGAAGAAATTGCATTGCGGGAAGCGATGCGAAAGTTAAATGAACGAGAGAAAATGATACTGTCCATGCGTTTCTTTGAGGGTAAAACCCAAATGGAGGTCGCTGACGAAATCGGTATTTCACAAGCCCAGGTATCTAGGTTAGAGAAATCGGCTATTCAACAAATGCAGAAGCATGTAAAAACTACATAATATAATGAGAGAGCCTTCCTGATGAGATGTTCCATCTCTGCGGGAAGGCTTTGTATGTTAAAGGATAAGGGTTACATTTTTATAAATATTTAAGGACAAAGGACATTTTACCCGGCTCTATCATATATTATTGATAAGCAGGCTAACACTGCAGCCGTGAATAAGGGTGGTGAACCCAGATGAAGATATCTGATTTTCAAACGAAAGATGTCATTAATATTGTGGATGGCAAGAAACTCGGACAAATCAGTGACCTCGAACTTGATCTGAAAAATGGACGGATTGAATCCATTGTTGTTCCCAGTGCGGGGCGATTCTTCGGTTGGTTCGGAGGGGGACAGGATGTTGTTGTGCCGTGGCGTCATATTGTGAAAATTGGGATGGATGTTGTGCTTGTTAAGCTGGATGATTCAAGGATGTATCGATCTCAAGAGGAACATGATGAATACCATGCAAGATAGCTTGACCTCGAATTTCTTTGAAACCTACGCAACCTGACGGTATAATAAATTAAGAAAGAATCCAGGAGGCTGATGAGAGTGGAACCATTTCAATGGATTGAAAAACAGCAGCAGCCTTCATATTTTGAACTTTCCACGTGGATGGAGATCGATTCAGAACTTCAAGCAGGCTTTTCATCCCGTCTTGGCGGTGTGAGTCAAGCATTTCAGGGAGGATTGAATTGTGCGCTGCATGTAGGGGATCAGCAGGAGTATGTCATGGAGAATCGCAAACGCTTGGCAGACTGTGCAGGGTTTGATGTTGATGCTTGGACCTGTGCCGAGCAAGTCCATGATAACAACGTGTTCGTGGTCAAAGCGGAACACAAGGGGGCTGGCCTTCGTTCAAGAGATAGTGCCATACAGCATTCGGATGCACTAGTGACAAATGTACCCGGCGTGGTGCTAACTTCGTTCTATGCTGATTGTGTTCCTTTATATTTCTTCGATCCTGTTCGCAGGGTTATCGGATTGGCGCATGCGGGTTGGAAGGGCACGGTGCTTGAAATTGGAGTTAGAACGGTTGAGAAAATGCAGCAGGAGTTTGGATCACAACCTCATGAGATCAGAGCAGCAATTGGTCCTTCGATAGGCGGATGCTGCTATGAAGTAGACGACCGAGTAGCAGGTCCTATGCGCAAGCTCTGGAACGAGAAGATAGGCGATTCATCATCAGGAATCGGGGAGCTTGACGATCTGCCGTTTAGGTCGATACCAGGTAAGGACACTACGATGCTGAACCTGCAGCACATAAATCGTCAACTATTATTGAAAGCAGGAATTCAACAGGCTCACATCGAAAAGACTCAATTATGTACAAGCTGCAATACCGACCAATTCTTCTCTCATCGTAAGGAGAAAGGAAAAACGGGTCGTATGGTAAGCTGGATCGGATTAAAGAGGTGACGGATGTTTTGGGAATCATTCAACGGATTGAAGCTGTAAACAAGCGAATTGAAGCGGCTTGTCATCGGAACGGTCGTTCAAGAGATGACGTACAAGTGATTGCTGTAACGAAGTATGTTTCATTAGCCAAAACAGCAGAGGCTTATGAGTCGGGGCTAATACATATCGGTGAGAATCGTTGGCAGGATGCTCAAGCGAAATGGGAATCATTAGGGGCACAGGGGCATGGAACATGGCATTTTATCGGACATCTACAAACGAACAAAGTAAAGGATGTGCTTGGGAAATTCGAGTACATTCATTCGTTAGACCGCATATCTTTGGCAAAGGAAATTGAGAAGAAAGCCGCCCCAATGGATACAAAAGTAAAGTGTTTTATTCAGGTGAACATATCTGGTGAGGAGAGTAAATATGGACTAGCTCCTGAAAAAGTTGTCCCTTTTCTCGAAACTATTCGCGATTTGGAGCATATACACATTGAGGGGTTGATGACGATGGCGCCTTTTGAGGAAGAACCTGAACGGACCAGAGCAGTGTTTCGAGGATTACGAGAGCTCCGCGATGACATAAACATGCAGAACGTTTTGCCTTATGCTATTACCCATTTATCTATGGGAATGTCGAATGATTTTGAAATTGCGGTTGAAGAAGGTGCGACTTGGCTTCGCTTAGGTTCTGTTTTAGTTGGTAAAGAATAGTAAGGGAGTTGAGTAACATGGGTCTAATGAATCGCTTTTGGACCTTTATTGGACTGCAGGATGAAGAGGAAATTGTACATAGGGAGAATGTTGTTGAGGACATTAACGATGAGGATCTCCCGCCGGCAGTAAACCGAGCAAAAACAAAAGGTAATGTAGTGAGCATACATTCAAAGCAAAATTCAAGCTTAGTATTAACAGAGCCTAGGTCCTATGAAGAAGCACAGCACATTGCCGATCACATTCGTTCAAGAAAATCTGCGGTAGTGAACCTGCAGCGAGTTCGATCGGATCAAGCGATTCGGATTGTTGATTTTCTTAGCGGGACAGTATATGCTTTAAACGGCAACATTTCAAAGATTGGTCCTAATATCTTTCTGTGCACTCCAGATACCGTAGATGTACAAGGAACAATCACTGAAATTCTTAATGACAGCAGCAGTGAACTTAAATGAAGAGGTGATTTTGGTTTTGAATCAGATAACACATTTGGTTTGGACACTAGAACAAATTTATTTTTATATGATTATTGCGTACGTATTGCTCTCATGGCTGCCTAACGCAAGGGATAGCTTTGTGGGACAAATCCTAGGGAAGCTTGTTGAGCCTTATCTGGCACCGTTCCGCAGAATTATTCCTCCGATTGGCGGGATGCTGGATATTTCACCGATCGTAGCGATGATAGCACTTCAGTTTGTTGCTTGGGGAATTATTGCAGTTCTAGGCTTATTCTTTGGTTGATGATCCATGCGAATACATGATGAGATATACAGACATTTTCATTCGGATGAACGTAATTTTATTGATAAAATGTGGGAGTGGCTTGGTCGATCTGCTCAGTATCATGAGGTTAAAGTGACCGATTTTTTAGATCCCAGGCAGTGTTACATTTTATCAACCTTAGCGAATCGAATGGAAGATGTACACTGCTTGCTGGTCGGAGGTTATCCTGAAGCAGAGCGGCAGCGAGTGATTATCGGACCGGATTATTTGGATTTAACGCATGAACCTTCGGGCATTCAAGTGATATCCATCACCTCTGAGGATGCCCGTTTTCCATCTTTAGATCATGGTGATTTTCTTGGGGCATTGTTAGGGCTGGGCATTAAGCGTGAGAAGATCGGCGATCTTCATGTATTTGAGAATCGGTGTCATGTGATTGTCGCATCCGAAATCGCAGATTTCATCCATCTTCAGCTACAACAGGTGCACAAGTTGCATGTATTTACTGAGTTGATATCACTGGATAAACTCCAAGTAATACCTCAGAAGCTGAACGAACTTAACTTTACTGTCGCTTCTATGCGTCTTGATGGTATCGTCAGTGATGTTTACCGATTGAGTCGCGCGAAGGTGCTTGCACCAATTAAGACAGGTAAATGCAAAGTGAACTGGAAAGTCGTTGAAGACCCTTCGTATCAGCTTCAGGCGGGTGATGTTGTCTCCTTTAAGGGGTTCGGACGCTTTAAAATCATTGAAGCCGAAGGTGTTACGAAAAAAGGACGTATTCGTTTGAAAGCCGGTAAATATGTTTAATCCATCAATTTATGGTGAAACTTGCAGGAAATTTATTGGTCCTGTCGAATAGAAGATAGATCATAATACAATCTAATATATTTTCGGTAACAGGAGGGTTGGCCCGTGCCACTAACGCCATTAGATATTCATAATAAAGAATTTAATCGTAGAATTAGAGGGTATGACGAGGACGAAGTCAATGAATTTTTAGATCAGGTCATTAAAGATTATGAAGCATTGATTCGTGAGAATAAGGACATGGCCAAGCAGCTAGAGCAAATGCAGGAGCGCTTAAGCCATTTTGCTTCGATTGAGGAATCTTTAAGCAAGACGATTATCGTTGCGCAAGAAACAGCGGATGAGCTGAAGAACAACTCGAAGAAAGAAGCGCAGCTCATTATTAAAGAAGCTGAGAAGAACGCTGATCGCATCATTAATGATTCACTCGGCAAATCGCGCAAAATCGCGCTTGAAATTGAGGAACTTAAGAAGCAAGCGGCGGTGTATCGAACTCGCTTCCGCACGCTATTGCAAGCTCAACTGGAGCTTCTAGAAGAAGACGGTTGGGATTCGTTTGAGAAAGCAGCCTTAACAGATAAAAGTGAAATATAGAAACATTTAAGCGGAAGAACCGCTCCAGATGACCCTGAACAGGCGCTGGAGCGGTTTTTTTGTATGAGTTTTGTAAAAATAAAGGGGAATATTGGTAAAATGTCGTATTAAGTCTATTTCAGGGAAATTATTAATAATTAATTCAGAGTAATAGGGGGAATTTATGATGAAGAAAGTTCTATTGTTAGGTGTCGCGGTTACGTTTATGTTTAGTGGTTTTTCCATGCCGGTTAGAGCTGATGAGCCTATAAGATTTTTAGATGTTTCCAATGGACACTGGGCAGCAAGCGCAATAGAAACAGCTGTAGAACAAGGATATGTAAGCGGTTATCCTGATGAAACCTTTAAACCGAATAAAGAGGTCACTCGAGCTGAATTTATGAGAATGCTGGTGGATGCGTTAAAGCTTCCAGTTGATCCATCAGAAGGGGCATGGTACGAGAAATATGTATCAGCTTTACTTGATACTCATATTCACAGGGAGAAGGACTTTGTTTCAGATTACAACAAACCTCTTTCCCGAATGGAAATGGTGCGTTTAGCAGTTCGTGCGACGGATTCTGATCTACAAAACGAAAAGATGATGATGGATGATAAATCATTCATGTATAACGCAACTAAGGAAGGTATCCTTCATGGCATGGGTAACGGCGAATTAGCTCCTGAAGGCACATCAACGAGAGCGCAGGCTGTGGCGATCATCGAGAGGATTTTATCATTAAGGAACGGTGAAAACCTACCAACGGATAAGAAGGCTATCACTTATGCTGAAGTTGAGTTAAAAGGTCAGAACGTTGAATCAGCATTAGGGATTGAAATGCTGCCTTTGCCTGTTGAATGGGATTATGGTTCTGATGTGAAGGTTGAAGTGGATAAAGTCATTTTTGTGGACATGTCGGATAAGGATGCGCCTTATCGAGAGTGGTTCCCAGAGACGATGAGAGCACTAGACAGAGATTCAGCAGATGGGATGTATTTATTTGCTTTGCATATTAACTTTTCCAATACGGTTGTAAAGGAAAATCAAAGTATTCGATTTGATTTTATTACTGAGGGAACCGAGGGTGATTATCAAAGAACGATAGTGCTTAGAGAACACTATGACAACGGAATAACACCAATTCATATCGTGGATACCTTACATTTCGATACTCTGAACACTGTTGATGGATGGTACGTTATTTCTGTTTCAAAAGAATTGTACGAAGCAAAAGAAGTCAATAAAATTATTAGATTATTTAACAATCGTAAACAACAATATGAATATGTTACTGTAGCAAGGTGATTCATATGAAGCGTAAAATCATATCTATCGTTCTGATCATTACAATAGTGCTGGGGATTATTCCAGTGTTTCCCCAGCTCTCATATGCTGTTGAGG
>CAYUSG010000035.1:0-28430 GCA_964447355.1 uncultured Paenibacillaceae bacterium | reverse complement strand
TTTTATCACCAACCAATCATTGCTGAATTTGCATTGATATTTACATTAAACCAAAATATAATGTTACTAGGGAATAGAACATGTGTTCTGTATATTATAAAAAGGGGGAGGAAAAATGAAGATTAACCAGCGTGGACGTGCCAAATTTAAACCTGCTCCAAACATTGAACTAGATGAAATTAAAAGACTATTAAGCGAAAAGATTGAAGATGAGAAAAGTATAAATCAATTTGAATACGATCTTGTGGATGGTTTGTCATACAATAATGAAAAATTTAATCTCTTTTATATTTTCTGTGTAGCTTGAGGATTAGACTTAGGTTTCGAATTAGCAGGATTACAAGCAATTATTGGAGATGAAGAGGCTTTAAAATCTTTTGATAACAAGGATGATTATGATAAAAATAGATATAAAAGTATTTTCCATACCGTTTTAGCCAATGATTTCTTTAAGGAAGCCCTCGAAACTTATAAAACTAACAATTGTGATCATGTGAAAGTTTTGAATGGGGACATAAGAAAAGTAAAGGACTTTCCTAGGGCCGACATAGTTTTGGGAGGGTTTCCTTGTCCGGGTTTTTCGGAGGCGGGTCCCCGTTTAATAGACGACGAGAGGAATTTCTTATATTTACATTTCATTAGATGTTTAATGCAATCGCAACCCATGGTTTTTGTAGCTGAGAACGTAAAAGGTATGCTAACTTTGGGTAAAGGCGAGGTATTTAGGCAAATTATAGAGGATTTTGAATCGGTTGGATATAAAGTAAAACACAAGTTAGTCAATGCCAGAGATTATGGAGTACCCCAGATTCGAGAACGTGTTTTTTTGGTTGGAGTTAGGAATGACATTGATTTTGATTACAATTTTCCAGAATCAACGCACGGTATTGAAGTTGACAAACTTCCATTTATAACACTTATGGATGCAATAGGCGACCTGAGATTATCGACAGGTCCTTACTATACTGGTTCATTTTCGTCCATCTATATGTCTAGAAATAGAAAAAAATCTTGGAATGAACAAAGTTTTACGATTCAAGCTTCTGGAAGACAAGCACCTATTCACCCCGATGGTTTACCAATGGAGAAAGTTGGCGTGGATTCATGGGTATTTCAAGATGGTGAAGAAAATAACCGAAGACTATCAGTAAAAGAAATCAAACGTATACAGACATTCCCAGATTGGTATGACTTCTATTCCGGTGCTGAAAATGATAACTTAAGAAACATTCATTTAGATAAGATTTATAAACAAATAGGTAATGCGGTACCTGTGATGTTAGCTAGAGCTATAGCTAGACCTATTGCAGAATGGGCTAAAGTCAGAATGCAAAGCCAACATTTATCTGAGGTAACTTAGAAATATTGGCTTACTCAAACGAGTGAAGACAAATTTCTTTAATAAGAATCAATTTCATAATTTGCGTCGCAGCGTATTATGAAATTGATTCTTAATGTAATTTACTTACAGGTTTCAATGAAATGAATAATTAAATCAATTGTATTATCAAACTCTTTTCGGACTTGATGTTCCCAGATTCTTAAAACATTCCATTTTTTGTCTTCGTAATAGCTATTCACGATAAAATCACGTCTAATATTTCGGTGAAGTTTATTCGTCCAGTATAGGGTGTTACTTAACGGCATATGACCATGCTTTGGGCAAAAATGCCAGAAACAAGAGTCAATAAAAATCACAAGTTGGTATTTTTTTATAGCTATATCAGGTTTGCCAAATAAATCTTTTACATTCCTTCGAAAACGAATTCCCCGTCTCCATAACGCTTTACATACTAAATCCTCTAATTTTGAAGTTGATTTTATAGATTTCATTATCTTGCTTCGTGTATTGTTGTTTACTTTATCCATCACAATTTCCTTTGCTCCGAATAATTTGATTGCTGAATCCAATATCTATTAGGTTATTATTTATTCTGTTCAACTTCAGGGGGATTTATATAATTAGCTATTTATTTACACTATCTCACATATACAAATTCGCCAGCAAAATCCCCAAACTCTCCTCATAAATTTCTCCGAATTGAGAGAGGGGGAGGGGGTTGATCCCGCTTCCCAGCTCTAGAGTAAAGCCGGGTCTTCTCCATTCTTGAATGAACCAATCCTTGTATCCGGCATAACTGTCTACGGTTTGTACTGGGGTGTAGCCGCTCACTCTGGCGAATTCGGCGGCGAGTTGCTGGGCTTCGGGGGGCTCCATGTTCATAAATCCCCAATAGATGACTTCGCCTTGAGTATGGAAAGCCAGCACCCTCTGAAAGTCACTTTCTCTTGTTAATGCAGCCATGGCAATGGCTTCGGGCTCTGTTAGAGGTGCAGTCCCTGGAAAATCTCTCGGAGCGGGTTCATCGGGCTTGCGCTCCGCTTCGAGTTCCCAGAAGGCCGGGTATTGGTTGTTTAAATCAACACCTCGAATATTCGCTTTCCAGCCTGAGAAATCGGTACTGCCTTGGTTAATGTCGAGTACGGTTCTTCGATAGGGCTGTTCTTGGGGAGGGCCCTCTATGACTAAGTTTACACCATCGGGATTCACCATAGGCACCATGGATAAGGTCGTAGATGTATAATAGGGTTGCATGTTTAATCCGCGAATAGTGCCGTAATTCGTTAAGGTGAGCACGTATTCATTCAAGAAACGCATGAGTACTGGGGTTGTAATCCATTCATTGGCATGAAATGAAGCGTTCACGTGTACCTGCTTAGGTCCTGAACCTACGCGAAGTTCTGGAATGGTCTTACCCATCACAGATGAACCGATGGATCGCCTGCGTATAAAGGGATAAATGGACATCAGTTGGTTGAGGTCTTCTATGAGTGCAGGATATGTATAAGCTCTCTGAGCTTGAACGACGAACCAGGTGACTCTGATAGGTATACGGATGAGTTGACCGATGGTTAATGCATTGGGGTTGAGGTTGCGATTCGTAAGGAATAGCGCGTCCAGAGGGATGTTCCGGGTTTGTGCAATACGCCAGAGGGTGTCTCCTGGTGCAATTCGGTAATCAATCGTTACATAACCGGGGATCTGAATGGACTGCCCGACAGCCAGTTGGCTTGGATCTACCGTAGGATTGGAGTCTATGATAAGATTCAACGGAATGTTAAAAAGTTGACTCAGGGACCACAGTGAATCTCCACTTCGCAAATAGATGATCATCAAAGCGCCTCCTGTCATTCAATTCATTGTTCAATCTATTGTATGCCCTGCGTTGCGTAATTAGGTGTTAGATTTGCTCTTGTGTGAGACCTAGTGTCCAGAGCTTTAAACATAAGTCGAATAGGAAGAATTCATTGGGATCGTTCAATGATCGCTCTGTCAATGATTCAATTTTGCGAAGTCGATAGAGCAGTGATTGCCGGTGGAGATTTAAGGAGCGGGAGGTTTTGCTAACGTTTCCTTTATGTCGGATGAAGAGATTTAGTGTGTGTACTAGGTCTAGACCATGATGAAGATCGTGTTCCAGCAGAATATCTAATACTGAGTGCGTAATGTCACGAATCTCCTTGGTTCGCGCTAAGTTCAGCAGGGCTCGATACAGACGGGTACTCTCGTAGGTGCTTCGATGTCCCGGGGATTGCTGATATGTACCGATGTTTAATGCCATTGCGGCATCCGTGTAGCTTTCGTGAAATGTTCGTTCGCCAGCAGCGTTATCTCCGATTCCCCATGACAAGAGAATAGCAGGGTACTCAGCCTTTAGCTGCATTTCTAATTCATCCAGAAAATGATGGACACCGCTAATGATCGATTCAAGAGAAGTTTCTAGAAAGATAATAAACCGCCCCTCTTGATAAGTCATCAGGATGTCTTTATTCAAGGTTCTTCCAACCTTTTCAGCCATCCCTTTTATAGCTTGAATGGTTTGTTCATCCCATACATGATATGTGATAGGGCGCCCTGGTGAAGTGTGCCTGAATGCCATTTCGATAGGTTCAGGCTGCCCCACCATACAGACGTAAGGCTTGGACAAGTCACAATGAAGTGATTGTGCTCTGATCTGTGCTGCCTCCCAACTCACAATCTCCCCGCTAGCTAAGCTCCATACGAAATCTTCCATCAACCGAACCTCGACTTCTTGGATCGTACGTTCTCTCATAAACCAAAGGGCTGCTGCGGTTAGCGCATGCTCCAGCAGGTTCTCCTCCGCTTTACTCATGACCGTAATCGATTCGTTTGTATCAGAAGTTGCGGCTGCAAGCAGGAAACCAAGCATTTTGCTAGAAGATTGTATAGGACGTTGTATCCATCTAGGAACGTTAGCTTCCCTTATTTCAATTAACTCAGCAGTGCGGTGCTCGAACCCGCGCAGTTGTCTCTCTAACATTTGAGCCCGCTGGCTTTTCCCCACAATGTTCTGATTGTGATCTAAGATCACGATAGGTCTGCCGATGGCTTTACGCATTGTTTCAGCAGCAATGGACAGACTTGCGCCGTTAAGATAATGCTGCAACAGCTGCTTCTGAAGCGCTTCAGATTGATTCAATAGCTGCTGCTGCCATCGATGTAACTCACTCAGAATCGCCTCTATAATCTCGGAAAATCGTACTTCCCACGGAATTTCAATGATAGGAAAATGCAGCTTCTCAGCGTATCTCAGCACCGTATCAGGTATATGCTGGATATGGCGGCCCGTTGCAATAGCTAGGGCAGAAGCCCCTGAATGATACACTTCCTCAACGAATAGCTTAAGCTGTTCAGCTTGCTGGCCGCAGCCGATCGCGGTACTGAGCACTAATTCATACGGTTCAATGAAATCTTCAACGGGTATCTCCATAACGGAGACCGACTCCACCCATCGATCCTTTAATTTGAATTCAGCGGTTAGGACTTCAGCAGTCTGCATGATCTCTAGATTCATGATCTCCCTTAAAGTAATGCTCACAAGAAGCCCTCCTCTTCACAGCTGTAGTTATTATGTCTATAGACTGGCTTAATTTTCATACACTTATTGCTATGCTATGAGCGAACTTGCTGCACATATGCTGTATAAACTGATGTAAGCATCGATTCGCAAGATCAGCATTGCAGGATAGATCGTTTGTTTAAACGTTCGGGAAGAGGTGATCCACGATGCTGCCATTTGAACTCAGCGAATACAAAGCAAGACTATGTAAGGTCAAAGAACGCATGTCTAAGGCAGGAATGGAGGTGCTGCTGGTTACGAATCCATCGAATATGAACTACCTCTCAGGTTATGATGTATGGTCTTTTTATGTGCATCAGCTGTTGATTGTTTCATTAGATCAAGAGGAGCCTGTTTGGATTGGCAGGGGGATGGATGCTAGCGGCGCTAGAATGACAAGCTGGCTGAATCCGAACCATATTATCCCCTATACCGATGATTACGTTCAGTCAGATCACAAGCACCCTATGGAATTCGTATGTGAACACATCAAGAAGATGGGCAAAGCCCATCAGACGATCGGGGTTGAGATGGATGCTTACTATTTCACGGCTCGCGCCTTTGAAGTATTAAAGCTCGGATTGCCTCAAGCATCGTTCACAGATGCCAAGGAACTAGTCAATTGGGTAAGGATCATTAAATCGGATCAAGAAATAGAGTATATGAAAATGGCGGGGCAGCTGGTGGAGAAAGCCATGGAAACTGGCTTCGCGGCCATTGCCGAAGGGGTTCGAGAATGCGATGTCGTTGCAGCCATATATCAGGCACAGATCAGCGGCACACCACAATTCGGCGGGGATTATCCGGCGATTGTCCCATTATTGCCTTCAGGCAGCCGTTCAGCCAGTCCGCATATGACGTGGTCAGACGATGTGTTCAAGAAAGGAGATCCTATTATTCTGGAGCTGGCTGGTTGCTATCGGCGCTATCACTGTCCAATGGCTCGAACAACCGTCATTGGGAAACCGAGTGATAGAGTGAAGGATCTCTCGAATGTGGTTCTTGATGGAATTCAGGAAACGTTGCAAGCGGTTAAACCAGGTATAGTCAGCGAAGAGCTTGAAGCCATCTGGTCTATGGCGGTGGGGAATAAAGGATATAAGAAGGAATGGCGCATTGGTTACTCAGTAGGGCTCAGCTATCCGCCGGATTGGGGTGAGCATACGATCAGCATACGTGAAGGGGACCCTACCGTTCTACAACCGAATATGACCCTGCATGTGATTACGGGAATTTGGATGGATGACTACGGTGTTGAATTTAGTGAAGCCATTCGTGTGACTGATCAAGGATATGAACCGTTAAGTAACTTTCCGAGACAACTTCATACTATCTTAGAACAATAAGCATACGGTCGCATCAATACTAAACCGTATCTTCAAGGAGAAAAGGGGGTTTCTTCGATGGGCAACAAGCATGAACAAGCAGTGAAGCTGGGAACAGAAGCGGTATGGGCTGGAGAGAGAAGAGCACTCGTGCATGGCGCAACCCAGGTGCCTGTTGTATTTAGTGTAGCTTATGGTTATGACGATGTGGATGAATGGTATGACGTTGCCGTGGGTAAGAAGCAGGGGCATATTTATGGGCGCAATACGAATCCTACGGTTCAAGCGTTTGAAGATAAGATACGGATTCTAGAGGAAGCCGAGGCCGCTACCAGCTTCTCTACTGGAATGGCGGCAATAAGTAACACATTGCATACCTTTCTTAGACCCGGGGATCGAATAGTTTCGATTAAAGATACGTACGGCGGGACGAATAAAATATTCACTGAATTTATGCCCAAGTTGAACATTGAAGTCGTGTTATGTGAGACGGGTGACCATGAGGCGATTGAACAGGAAGTCAGCAAAGGATGCAACATATTATATCTTGAGACGCCCACAAACCCCACGGTGAAAATCACGGATATTAAGCGAATGGTGCAAGCAGGCCATGCTGCGGGTGCTTTGGTTGTCGTAGACAATACGTTTGCAACACCAGTGAATCAGAAGCCATTGACACTCGGAGCTGATCTGGTGATTCACAGCGCGACTAAATTTTTGGGCGGGCATGCCGATGCCCTTGGCGGTGTTGTATGCGGATCAAGCGAGTTGGTGGAAGAGATTTACCATTACCGTGAAATCAATGGGGCAACGATGGACCCCATGGCGGCATATTTGATTCTTCGCGGTATGAAAACACTGCACTTAAGAATGAAGCAGCAGATGGAGAGTGCCCAGATGCTGGCTGAATATCTCCAAGCTCAGGAAGAGGTGGAGGATGTATTCTATCCAGGATTACCCAGCCACGTGAATCACGACATAGCCAAGCAGCAAATGAAGGGCTTTGGTGCAATGCTAAGCTTCTCGCTGAAAGGCGGGATGGATGCGGTGAGAGTTTTTCTTCCCAAGCTCAAATGGGTGAATCGCGCCGCCAATTTAGGGGCAGTGGAGACGACCGTAGGCCCAGCCAGAACAACCAGTCATGTAGAATGCACGCCTGAAGAACGGGCGGCGGTAGGCATCCCCGAAGGGCTCATTCGGGTCTCGGTGGGAATTGAGGAGACAGAAGATATCCTTCACGATTTCAAGCAAGCCTTGGAAGCTATAGCCAAGTGAGGTGAAGTGGGTGCAGCAGAACATTGCTTTAATCGGCTTTGGAACGGTAGGACAGGGATTAGTTGAAATTCTCCATCAACGCAAGGATGCGCTCATGCAGGGGATCGGTTATAAGGGTAGGGTAGTGGCGATTACGGATATGAAGAAAGGAGCACTGTATGATCCGAATGGCTTGGATTTAGGTGAGGTGCTGCGGATTGTTAATAAGACGAATTCGTTAGAGGGATATCCCGATACAGAAGGCTTGGTCCGGGGCTGGGACAGCTTCACAACGATTCGGAATAGTAACGCAGATACGATCGTAGAGGTGACATATACAGATGTGTCCACGGGTCAACCCGCAATCGACCATTGCCGAGAAGCCTTTAAGCATGGTAAGCATGTGGTCATGAGCAACAAGGGACCCGTAGCCCTTGCCTATCAAGAGCTTCAATCCCTTGCTAATGAGCATCATGTAAGATGGGGGTTCGAAGGGACGGTGATGAGCGGGACCCCTGCAATACGATTACCCTTAACGACCTTAATAGGAAATGAAATTCGAGAGATTAGCGGCATTCTTAACGGCACAACGAATTATATACTGACGAAGATGGAAGCGGGAATGAGCTACGAGGAGGCGCTGGCGCAAGCTCAAGCTCTAGGTTACGCTGAAGCTAATCCGACCCATGATATTGAAGGCTATGACGCGATGTATAAGATTGTCATTTTAGCGAATGTGGTGATGAATGTACCGCTTAAGAAGGAAGATGTTACATGCCAGGGCATCAGTCATTTGACCCTTAGAGATATTGAAGATGCGAAGGAGCAGGGAAAACGCTGGAAGATGCTTGCCTCTGTGAAGAAAGAAGGCGGGAAGGTCATAGCTAAGGTGGGGCCTCAGCTTATAGATAACACCGATCCGCTAGCCAATCTAAATGGGACGATGAATGCAGTCACTTATGATTGTGATTTGCTTGGACCCGTTACGCTTGCAGGTGCGGGGGCGGGACGGTTACAAACGGGATTCTCGCTATTCATTGATTTAATCAATATAGGACGCGGCCAAATTTAATTCACCAATCCCAGGTGAAAGTGCGGGGCGTGCAGGCTGCAAGGGCTGTCCAAAGGCGTATCAATTCTAGGACGGCCTTTTTGTTGTGCATTCATATGAAAGCCCTACCATGACATTTGTCATATGAAGGATTGACATTTATGACTTATCAACCTCCTCTTTTATGAATAAGCTAGAGGTAGCCTGGATTTCATCTGGCTGCAAGCTGAATATGACCTTCGGGCTGGTTCTCGAATGCTGCATACAACTAGGAGGCATTACAATATGAGTGAACATTCAATCGCACAGCTTAAGAAAGACGTGGCTCCCTTCGAGGAATCCAACACACGAACAAGTATTATTCAAATGATCAACACATTAGGACCATTAATCGGACTGTGGTATTTGTCTTATCTAAGTTTATCTGTCTCGTACTGGCTAACCTTTCCTTTGCTGGTGTTAACAGCAGGTTTTACGGTAAGGACGTTCATTATTTTTCATGATTGCTGCCATCAGTCCTTTTTCAAACATAAACTAGCAAACGATATCATTGGTACGATAACAGGCGTTTTAACATTAGTCCCGTACCAGCAATGGAAGCGAAGTCATTCCATTCATCATGCAACGAGCAGTAATTTGGATAAACGGGGTACAGGCGACATGTGGCTGATGACCGTGAAGGAATATGCGGAGGCTGGCTTATGGCAGAAGATCAAATATCGCGTATATCGTAATCCGCTGGTTATGTTCGGTATCGGTCCCATTGCCACGTTCTTGATCGAATATCGTTTCAATCGAAGAGCAGCAAGGAAAGAGGAGCGCATTAACACCTATATCACGAATGTCTCTATTGCTGGATTATATGCGCTGTTGATATGGCTGATTGGCTGGCAAGCGTTTCTGCTCATCCAAGGGCCTGTATTCTTCTTGTCAGGTATGATGGGCATCTGGTTATTCTATGTACAGCACCAGTTTGAAGATTCTTATTTCGAACATGAATCACAATGGAGTTATGTTCAAGCGGCTGTTGAAGGAAGCTCTTATTATAAGCTGCCTAAGGCGCTGCAATGGCTCTCGGGGAATATTGGCTTTCACCATGTGCATCATCTAAGCCCTAAAGTGCCGAACTATATGCTGGAGAAAGCACACGAATCAACGCCTCCCCTTAAAGAGGCTACGACGATTACAATGGCTGCAAGCCTTAAATCCTTAAGCTACCGTTTATGGGACGAGCAGACAAAGTCATTTGTTGGATACAAAGATGTCCAGCGATGCTTAATGCGTGACGCGACGGCCGCCAAGGTCAGTCCAATGAAGAAACCAACCCCCGCTGGCAGACCTAGCCTTCAAGGTGAATAACATGAATTGGCAGGTTGTGCTACAATACGATTAATAATAGTAAGTTTTTGAAGGGGGAAGGCCGTATGCAAAACTGGCTGCAAAAGCTGCGCAAAAATACCGGACTCAGTCCGTACGTATGGATCGTCTTTTATATTCTCCCCTTTTATTTTATATTCCAGGATTCATCGACCATCGAAGTGGTGTTTGGGATCACGGCGATCATTGTTTTCTTCATATGTTATGTGCTGTCCTTTGTCTCCAAAGGATGGCTTGTGTATTTCTGGACCAGTATCTTAATTGCGATTTCAACAGCGATGAGCCTGCAGTTTGGGTATATTTATTTTTCATTATTCCTGGCCTTCTTTATAGGACATCTTAAGCATTCCATCGTGTTCTTCGTCCTTTATGCCATACATCTGATCAGTACATTCGCTACGATTAATTATGGCTTCGTGACACAGAATCCGGTGTTTATTAAGCAGATGCCGTTCGTGTTTCTCTGTTTAATCGCGGTGATACTCCTGCCTGTGAGCACTTATAATCGGAATAAAGAGGATAAGCTTCAGGGACAGCTGGAAGATGCGAATAAGCGAATTTCTGAATTAGTCAAGCTGGAGGAACGCCAGCGGATTGCCCGGGATTTGCATGATACATTAGGACAGAAGCTGTCATTAATCGGTCTCAAGAGTGATCTGGCAGGTCGGCTCATGGACATTAATCCAGAGCAGGCGAAAGCGGAAATTCAAGATGTTCAATCAACGGCACGGATTGCGTTAAAAGAAGTTCGTGAGATGGTCACTCAGATGAGGGGCGAGAAGTTGGACGCTGAGATACTGCAAGTGGAACAAATCTTGAAGGCTGCTGATATCGCTTTTCAGCTTCAAGGTGAGATTAATCTTGATAATACATCGCTGATTGCCGAGAACGTCGTCAGTATGTGTGTGAAAGAAGCGGTTACGAATGTAGTTAAACACAGCGGAGCTTCATTATGCACCATTACGATTGATTCTGGTGACAACGACTTAATCGTAACCATTCATGATAACGGACGCGGCATCGAGGGTCCCTTAAACCGAATGAAAGGTAATGGACTTAGGGGCATGCAGGAGCGTCTGGAATTTGTAAACGGCAGTCTTGACATTCGCAACGAACAAGGGACGACTTTAGTCGTCAAGGTGCCGAAGATCATCAAGCAGAACGATGAGGTGATACAAGCATGATTCGAATCGTTATCGCGGAGGATCAGAAAATGCTGCTCGGAGCGTTAGCCGCACTTATTGATCTCGAACAAGATATGACGGTGGTGGCCAAAGCGGATAATGGAGAGGATGCAGTTCGATTAGTTCGTGAGCATCAGCCCGATGTATGCATCATGGATATAGAGATGCCGGGTAAGACGGGATTAGATGCTGCAGAGGAATTGAAAGGCTTCGGTTGTAAGGTCATCATTTTGACCACGTTTGCGCGCCCTGGTTATTTCGAGCGTGCGGTGAAAGCGGGTGTTCACGGATACCTGCTGAAGGACAGCCCAAGTGAAGAGTTGGCCAGCTCGATTCGCAATGTTGTGTCGGGCCGCCGTATATTCGCCTCAGAATTAATTGATGAAGCCTACAGCAATGAGAATCCGCTCACTGAACGCGAGAATGAAGTGCTCATTCTTATGGCTGACGGTAAGAATACGAAGGAAATAGCCAGCGAGCTCTTTATTACAACGGGTACGGTTCGTAACTATATCTCCGTCATATTGGATAAGCTGGAAGTCGGTAACCGTATTGAAGCGATCAAGCGCTTTAAGGAAAAAGGATGGTTTAAATAAAGCTCACGACAAGGTTGATTGACTTATATGAGAGACTGTGGAGAGAATGCTGGTGAAGTCATTTTCGAAACAGTCTTTTTCGTGGTGTGATTCAGCATACGAAAGACATAATTACATATATTAAGGAAATAAATTCATATGCGCTGAAATGGATTATAAGGAACAAAAATCCTTAATTATGGGGTGTTTTCGTGGAATACCGTATAGAGAAAGACTTTTTGGGTGAGAAACACATTCCGAAAGATGCGTATTACGGCATCCAAACGATGCGGGCAGTGGAGAATTTTCCGATTAGCGGGATTAAGGTGCACCAAGAATTGATCTTAGCGTTAGCTGAAATAAAAAAGGCGGCAGCCTTATCCAATATGCGCATGAAATTATTGAAACAAGACATTGGGGAGGCCATCGTGAAAGCGGCTGACGAGGTGATCGCTGGTCAGTTTAAGGAGCACTTCATTGTTGATTCGATTCAAGGCGGGGCGGGCACATCGATCAACATGAATATGAATGAGGTGCTGGCTAATCGCGCGGTTGAGTATTTGGGGCATCGCAAAGGGGAGTATTTCTATTGCAATCCCAATAACCATGTGAATATGTCGCAATCAACGAATGATGTCATTCCTACAGCTATAAGAATTTCAGCCTTTCGCTTAACGATGAAGCTGCTGCAAGTTTACGATGCATTGGTGGAGGCAATACAGCTCAAGTCACAAGAATTCGATGATGTGATCAAAATGGGCCGAACCCATCTTCAAGATGCTGTTCCGATCAGAATGGGGCAACAATTTAATGCATATAAACAGGTGTTAGAGCGGGATATTGAGCGCATTAGAAAAGCGGCTGATGGCATGCTGAAAGTAAACATGGGAGCAACCGCCGTAGGTACAGGGTTAAATGCTCCAGTCAATTATACAGACTTAGTAATTCAATATTTGAACGAGACTACGGGCATGCGGATTGAACGGGCCGATGATTTGATGGATGCCACTCAGAATACGGATGCTTATATCGAATTGTCAGCCATGTTAAAGGTTAGTGCGGTAAATCTCTCGAAAATTTGCAATGATATTCGATTGATGGCTTCAGGTCCTAAGACAGGGTTTAAGGAGCTGTTACTCCCGCCAAGACAGCCGGGTTCATCGATTATGCCAGGGAAAGTAAATCCGGTCATGGCTGAGGTAGTGAACCAGATTGCTTTTCAAGTCATGGGGAACGACCACACGATCTGTATGGCGTGTGAAGCGGGTCAATTTGAGTTAAATGTCATGATGCCTGTTGCAGCCCATAATTTATTGCACACTCTGAAAATTATGACCAACGGTATAGAGGTTTTCACAACGTACCTAGTCAATGGCTTAGCGGCCAATCGAGAACGCTGTAAAGCTTATGTGGATGAAAGCTATGGCATTATTACGGCATTAAATCCACACTTAGGCTATGATGTTGCTGCACAACTGGTCAAAGAAGCAGAGCACACAGGTCAGTCTATTAAAGGTATCATTCTAGAACGGCAGCTGCTCACTCCGGAGGAAGTAGAGGACATACTAGATCCGTATCAGATGACGTCTCCTGGCATTGCAGGAATGAAATATCTGAAATAAGCAATAGTGCTAACGATTATGGGCAAACTAGATGAAAAGGCTCATGGATGGGACATCAAAGAAAGGATGATGAGTGGATGAGCATGACTCCGGAGCAGCGCATTACCTTACATGGATTTAACAATTTGACCAAGACTCTGAGCTTTAATATGTATGATATTTGTTATACGAAGACAAGGGCTGAACGTGAGGCTTATCTTGAATATATTGACGAGCAATACAATTCAGATCGCCTTAAGCATATACTTGAGCATGTCTCTGATATTATTGGAGCGCATGTACTGAATGTAGCTAAACAGGATTATGTTCCACAAGGCGCGAGTGTTACGATTCTCGTATCTGAAGGCCCTATCGTGGAAGTGCCCACAGAATCTTATGATGAATCTCCCGGTCCCTTGCCGGAATCTGTGGTTTGTCAGTTGGATAAAAGCCATATAACGGTGCATACGTATCCTGAATATCACCCTGACGAGGGTATCAGTACGTTTAGAGCGGATATCGATGTGTCCACCTGTGGTGAAATTTCACCGCTCAAGGCTTTAAATTATTTAATCCATTCCTTCGACACCGATATTATGACTATTGATTATCGGGTTCGAGGCTTTACAAGAGACATAAATGGACACAAGCTATTCATCGATCATGACATCAGCTCCATTCAGAATTATATCCCAGACGAAGTAAAAGAGCAGTATCATATGATTGATGTCAACGTATATCAGGAGAATATCTTCCATACCAAATGCAAGCTCAAGGCATTTGATCTGAATAATTATTTATTTGGTTATACGAAGGATAAGCTTAAGCCCTCCGAAGTTGAAGTGATCACCGAGCAGCTGGTAAACGAGATGGATGAGATTTTCTATGGTAAGAATATAGCTCGTGTGCCCCAGCCCGTTTAAGGTAGTTTGGCATCAAAGGCCTCCATCCACGTGTTTCTGTGGACGGAGGCCTTTGAATATTATAGACTGATGATTCTGCCCGTGGCTTGTGATTCGAAGGCGGCCAGTATGACTTGAAGCGATTTGCGACCTTCTTCCCCAGATATTGGGGGCGGAGTTTGAGTGATAATACTGTTCACAAATGCGTCAATCACATAACTGGAAGTCTGCTCTGTATTGGTAGCTATAGCCCCTACTTTATAACGCTCAACGGTACCGTTCGTCAATTCTACAATGACTTGATCCTCCGGATCGGTTCCGATCTTCATGACCCCGTTCTCACACCAGAGAACCGTGCTGTTATCTTCTCCTTTATAATAGGTCCAGCTAGCTGTTAGTGAACCAATGGCCCCGGATTTCATGCGAAGAACACAGATGGCGTTATCGTCTACTTCCGTTTCACCCTTGTGCAGTGTATTGATAAACCCTGCAACACTTGCGACTTCATCTTCTAAGAAATAACGAATCAAGTCAGCTTTGTGAACCCCGAGATCCCCCATGGAACCCATCACGGCTTCTCCTTTTCGGAAAAACCAGCTCTCACGCCCGTCAACACTCCAAGCTTCTGGTCCCGGATGACCGAACGACGTGCGGAAGGTCAGAACTTTGCCCAGTCTCCCGCTTTGCAGAATTTGTTTGGCTTTTACATGCGGCGGCATAAAGCGCTGGTTATGTCCAACCATTAAGCGGACATTGTTCTTCTTTGCTGCATCAATCATCGCCAACGCTTCTTCGTCGGTTGTTGCCATAGGTTTCTCAACTAATATATGGGCGCCCGCATTTGCAGCCGCAATGGTGGCGGGTGCATGAAGATGGTTCGGTGTACATACGCTAACAGCGTCAACTTTCATTTCCTTTAGCAGAGTCTCATAGTCCGTATAAGCTTTAGCTCCATATGGATCAGCACATTGCTGAGCGCGCTCAATGGAAGGGTCTGAGAATGCCACCAGCTCCACATGCGAATTAGCAGCATATTCTGGAATATGTCTCCTCTGGGCAATAGCCCCGCAACCTATCACTGCAACTCTTAATTTACTCATTCTCATAACCTCCTAATTTCAAGTAATGCTGTTGAAGCCATTTGATGCTGGTTTCTACCGATTCGAGCGGAGGGTTAGCGCAATGGTCTTGCTCAACGATGATCCATTCTGTCCTCGCATCCGAAGCGGCTTGAAGGATCTCTGGAAGCTTCAATTCACCACGGCCAAGTTCAACCGTATCGATCAAATCCCCTTCACCCGAGCGGAAGTCCTTAAGATGAAGCAGGGGCAAGCGTCCAGCATATTGCGCGATGTATGCTATTGGATCATGATCAGCATATCGGACCCAACCGATGTCCATTTCTACTTTTGCCGTCGATACTTCCTTAAAGATTGCGTCGAACACAATATCTTGCTGCAAGCGCGTTTCAAATTCAAAAGCATGATTATGGTAGGCAAACATTAATCCCTGCTTTGTGACTGCTTCACCTATCTGTTTGATCCTCTGGATCGTAGCTTTCCAGGCATCTGCACTAGTTCGATGCTGTTCTCCAATATAGGGGACAATGGCGTACGATGCGCCAATCGTTCTTAGGTAGTCTATTTCACTTTGCATGTCGCGCTCAAAGGCTTCGATACTCACATGTCCGCCAATTGCCTTGAGCCCCAATGTATCCAGTAAAGCCTTCATTTCTGCAGCGGGTATATCCCCATAACCTGCAAATTCTACGCCTTCATATCCAAGTTCAGCAACACGGTGAAGCGTACCGCGAAAATCTTGCGCTGTTTCCTGCCGAAGGGTGTACAGTTGAATGCCAATGCCAGGTCGTTTCATGCGCATGCCTCCTTTTGTCAATTTAAGATGATGAGCTAAATGTCGTATTTGGTTCCCATTATAGAGCGAATAGCATATTCTGACTATGCATGATATGATGAACACATGAACTATTTTGCTATGAATTGAAGGTGGATTTATGAGAGCAGATACTTTAGCCTGCAGTTATTCATATCATTCCCAACCGTTCTATCAAGATGTTCCTAATGGGTTAACAACTTACTTATTTAGGTTACAAACAGAAGGAAGCTGTTATGCTCTAATTGAAGGCTCAATGCAGCGTATTGAAGCAGGGGATCTTATCGTCTTTAAGCCTGGGGAACCCTATCGACTAGATATTGGCGCTCACATCAATGCAGGTGTCGAAGAAGTGGCGAGTGCTGATTATCATCTGTTCTGTTTAGGGGATTGGATTGACCAGTGGTGGCTGAAGCGATCGAGAGGGCAGAAGTTTCGTATCGACTTGGATGATAAGGCAGTAGCCCTGTGGCGTATGCTGACACTTGAGAAGCGAAAGCTGGAGGGTGAGCATCGCGATCTCTGCGAGTATTTGCTTAAGGCATTGCTTATTAGCTTGGATCAAGCGAGCTCGACAGGATCACCTTACGAAGGCAAGTCGTACATTGCTTCAAGAATGATGCGATTCGTTGAGAAGCATGCCACCACACCATTCACCTTAGAAGCTTTGGCAAGTGAAGTGGGTTTAAGCGTATCCAGAGCAGTTCATTTATTCAAGGAATGTTACGATAAGACGATTATCCAGCATACTTTGGACATCCGACTGGCTATTGCAGAGGAACGATTGAAATACAGCGAAATGTCTTTGGAGCAGGTGGCTGAAACTTCCGGATTCGGCAGCTATTCGTATTTCTTTCGCATCTTTAAACGTAAATTTGGGATGTCCCCTTCACTATATAAGCAGCGGCTGCAGCAGGAGTTTATGCAGCACTAACATTGTTTTGAGATTAGGAAGGGTAAAGGAATATGTAGAATTACAATCTAGAGGTGCATCCAATGGCTTTCATACAACATACTCATAGAAAATTATTGATATCAATCATCGCAGCAATGTTCTTATTTATAGTATTACGTTGGTTCCATCCCGTTTTATACAGTATTTATAATGAAGACAACTATGTTGCTTTGCATACGATACTGGAGTTTTTCAGCATTCTTGTTTCTTTTACGATTAGTATTTATGGATGGAAGGCCTTTCAGCACCACCCGTCGATGACGTTCTTATGGGTTCCGATTCTATTCTCAGTTGTAGGATTGCTGGACCTGCTGCATACATTAACTTATGAAGGAATGCCTTTCTTGTTTACGGAGGCGTCTATTGCGAAGGCAACGTGGTTCTGGGTTGTGGCTAGACTGACAGAGTCGATTGCCATGCTTTATCTCATCAATATATACAACAGGCCCGCAGGGAAGGAGCGGCGCTGGAAGTATGTGATTGCAGCCTTCGCTTTTACTGTATTAGTGATCGCGACTATCTACACATTTGAACAACAGCTTCCTGCTCTTGTAATAGAAGGTCAAGGCACAACCGTCCTGAAGAATAGTATTGAATATCTGATATGTTTGATGCATATGATTGCAGCTATCGTTAGTTATCGCCAATTTTTAAAGTGTCGCTCCATGTTCGAGATGAACTTAACGCTTGCTTTTGTCTGTTTATTTTTCAGTGAAATCATATTCACTTGGTATACAAGCATTTATGACTTTGATGTGTTTGTGGGTCACTTATTTAAGGTTCTAGGTTATGTGTTTATTTTAAAAGGGTGTTTCTTTTCCAAAATTCAACTGGCGTTTCTTCATCATTCCGAAACGGAGAAGCATTTGCGGACAGCGGCCAATCTCGCGGATACTTTCTTTCATAACTCCCCCGATAGTATTAAGATACTAGACCCTGACGGGGTCATTCTAAAGGTAAACCCAGGGTTTGAACAGATTTATGGTTGGACAGAGGCGGAAGTGGTCGGGAAGAAAGTAAGTGACCTCATGCCTAAGATGTCCGAAGCGATTGAACAGGAACTTAGGCGTGTGCTGGCAGGCGAAACCTTAAGTCATTATGAAACCCATCGGATGACCAAATCAGAGCAAAAAGTTTGCGTCAGTATTACGATGTCGCCGATTCGGAACGAAGCTGGTGAGGTGTACAGCATTTCTGCCTATTCAAGGGATATCACAAGATTGAAGATGACTGAAGAACTTCTTCAGAAGTCTGAGAAGTTAGCTGTGGTGGGGGAATTGGCGGCGGGTGTAGCTCATGAGATTCGCAATCCGTTAACGACCTTAAAAGGTTTTACTCAATTATTTGCTGCAAATCAGACAGCATTGAGGCAGGAATATATCGATACGATGCTGTCTGAGCTTGATCGAATCGAGACGATAACGAATGAGTTTATGGCCTTAGCCAAACCACAGTCCACTGTCTTTCAAAGTGCTAATTTAAGAACACTGCTTGAACAGGTAATTCAATTACTCAATCCGCAGGCACTGCTCAGTAACGTTGTCATCACGTTTGGATATTACGACAAGCATGAATATATTCATTGTGACGGAAATCAATTGAAGCAGGTGTTTATTAATATTATTAAGAATGCAGTGGAAGCCATGCCGGAAGGCGGCAAGCTGTTGATTGAAGTGAATCCAGCGCAAAGTGACCATGTTCTGATTCGAATTCATGATACGGGATGCGGCATTCCTGAGAATGTATTGCCTCATTTGGGTGAGCCGTTCTATTCGCTTAAATCGAAGGGGACAGGCCTTGGTCTCACGGTGAGTTCTAGAATCATTGAAGCGCATCGTGGTAACGTTGTTTTTAAGAGTGTTGTGAATCAAGGGACGACTGTTGAAATTATGCTGCCGATAAAGCCATGCGAAGTGAACACAGGGATCAGATAAAAAGGATTGACATTGAAAATGAGAACCATTATCATCAAGGTATGAGATGTCATGAGAATGGGGATCTAATCGCATGAAGAAGATTAAGTATTGCTGCAGAAACTTAAAGAAGCATGATGCTAAATCGATATATAAAGCAATCAAACATGAGTTTCCGGAGATGAAGCACAAGAAACGAGACTGTCTAGGCGAATGCAAGACCTGTAAAATGGGATGTTTCGTCATGCTCGGCAAACAGAAAGTTGTATGTGAGCCTAATGCAGAGACGTTTTGTTCCACTCTGCAACACATGATAAGTTAAGTAACAACCCGCGCCCAACTGGAAATAGGGCGCGGGTTCGTTTATAATAGCAGACAATACATATGAAAGGTGGCTGCTGCATATGATGAAAGAACCTTTATACCAAGCTTTAGTGGATCAAATGAATTATGAATTTGCTTCGTCCCATGTTTATTTGGCGATGGCAGCCTATTGTTCTGGTGAATCCTTTGACGGGTTTGCTAACTTCTTCGTCGTACAAGCCGAAGAAGAGCGGTTTCACGCTATGAAAATTTACAAATACCTCAACGATCGGGGAAAGCGGGCAATCATTCAAGGGATGGATACGCCAAACAATGATTTTACGTCCATTCTGCAAGCATTTGAGCATGCTTATGAGCATGAACAATCTGTTACCAGACGCATATATGAGTTATCCGATATCGCGATGAATGACAGAGAGCATGCAACGATTCAATTTTTGAAATGGTTCATTGACGAGCAGGTTGAGGAAGAAGCGCTGTTCGACAACATTATTCAAAAGCTCAAACGGATTGAGCGAGATAGCAATGCAATGTTTATGCTGGATGATGAGTTTGCTAAGCGGACATTTACGCCGCCTGCTGAGGCATAGGCTAGGAACTCGAATGCAGTAGTAACGCATGAACTCGGCATTATTGCAAGAGGCATATCCAACTAAAGGGTATGTCTTTTTGTTTTAGGTAGCTTGAATTTTAGGATGGAAACACTTACTGTAGGGTTATTGAGGATGGATGTTAGACAGCAGGAGGCACATATGAGGAAATTGATAGTTTTAGGTTCGTTAAGCTATTTATTATTAGGGCTTGGGCATGTTATGTTCGGAGCGCTCTTGATCGAGTTATTAGCGTATTATGGAAGGAATTACAGTGAAGCGGGTATATTAGTGTTCACACAATTCGGCGGCTTTCTAGTTGGTGTTCTTATGATGCCAATCTGGTCGAGCAGATGGGGCAGACGAGCGTTGCTTGTCATAAGCTTAGGGGCAGTCGCATTGGCAGAGACTGTATTATTCATGATGCCTCCGTGGTATTGGATTGTCGCATTAGTGTTTGTCATGGGGTATGGGTTTGGTTCAATTGAATCGTCTGTAGGCTCGTTAGTCATTGATGCTGCAGGGGAAGCAAAGGCCGTTGCGATGAGTCGGTTGGAAGTGTTTTTCGGGATCGGTGCTTTGATTATGCCGGTGGTGGCAGGTCTTTTTATTCGCTACGAAATATGGGCTTATGCGTTTGGATTCCTTGGTTGTACGGCATTAGTGCTCCTATTTGGGTGGGCTAGGATTTCTTTTGGACTGAGTATAGATGAAAGGTTGAGAAGCAAGACGTCTGGACAGGAAGTTGCATCTAACCCCTCAGCACCACCTGTTCAACCAGCGCGGCAATTCGCGGTCATTCGTTTGAATCGTAAGTTGATGATGGTCTTTATCCTTATTTTTATGGTTTATGTAGGATTAGAGGTCAGCTTGATTCATTTCGTACCTTCGATTATGGTTGAACGGATGCAGGTGAGCGGTGAGACAGCGAGTATCGCTATGACTTTGTTCTGGGTTACTATGACAATGGGTCGCATGGTATGTGGACATGTAGCAGAAAGAATGGGATATCTTCGCTATTTACTGATGAGTGGTGGAGCAGCGATTGTGTGTTTAGCTGCCTTTCTGGCTATCAATTCCTTACCGCTAGCGTACATTGTAATGGCTGCGGTCGGATTGTGGCTTTCGGGAATGTTCTCTATCACGCTTGTGTGTGCGAATACCTTAGTCAAGAGCACAACCGAGAAAACGACCAGCACTTTAGTCGCTTCAGCCGGCATTGGCGGTGCCTTGCTGCCTTTATTCACGGGGTATGTAATGGAAGTCATGAATGCTGAAGCGGGTGCGGGTTGGCTGCTGGTCCAATCCATAGGTTTGACCCTGTTGCTTGTCTGGGTAAGAAGAATCGAAGTGAAGGCTAAGCATGTGACGTCCGAGGTATGAGGTAGATCTGAATTAAGAGGTGATGGCAGTGAAGAATGAAACGCAGGCACCAACGTATCAATTGGTTTCCATTCAAGTTGGATTGCCCCAAACATACAATTTTGAAGGCCAGACATGGACGTCGGGGATTAACAAGTCGCCAGTCCAGACAGCGTCTGTTTTTCTAACGAAGACGCATTTTGAGGGTGACGCTCAAGCGGATTTGAAGAACCATGGAGGTGTAGATAAAGCGGTATGTGTGTATGCGTATGACCACTATCCGTTTTGGGAGGAGCTTCTTGGAAAACCGCTCTCACCAGGAGCCTTTGGGGAGAATGTAACGGTTGCTGGACTGCTTGAGACGGACGTATGTATTGGTGATATATTTCAATTAGGGTCGGCTTTGGTCCAAGTGAGTCAACCCCGGCAGCCATGTCATAAGCTGGCGAAGAAGCATGAATGGGCTGATTTGCCGCAGCAATTTGAACAGACTGGACGAACAGGCTTTTACTTTAGAGTACTGCAAGAAGGTGAGGTAGCCATAAGTGATCAACTGATTCAACTTGAGCAGCACCCTGAGCAATTAACAGTAGCGTTCGCCAATCGAATCATGCATCATGAAAAACGGAATAAAGCAGGTATTGAAAAGCTGCTGGCTGTAAATGAACTGTCAGCCAGTTGGCGAACGACACTTAGCAAACGGCTGGACACCATCATCTAAACTTAACCGCCAGGCCTTCTTCATACTCTTTTCTTAATGAAATTTATTGTAAAACATACAAAATATACAAATCTTGGTTTAATTAAACGGAAATCTTTGGTAAACTAATAAAAAAATAGTTGAGGTCGTGAAGCGGATTGATGACACACGCTTTGATGGTATGGAAATGAAATTCAAAGTAAGGCTTTACTATGTTTCTTTGATTCTAGGATGCTTCATATTATGGCATCTTGGACATTGGATGATATCTCCCAAGACGTATCTTCGTCTGGTCAATCATCCCACATTGTTGTTTGAGTGCAGTTTTATTATTATTTTTTTTAGTTTGTTTCCATTATTAATGAAGCATCAGCAACGGGAGTTATCGTCAACGAAACAACTGCTCGAATCCTTTATTCAAGATACCCCAGATGCTATTAATATACTAGATACTAAGGGGAACCTCATAAGAGTGAATAAAGCCTTTGAAACTGCGTTGGGTTACAGCGCGGACGAGATCAAAGGCGAGCACTTCACGCGATTTGTTCCCCCGCATCTACATATGGAAATGTGCGATCAATTTCTATCTGTTCTAGAGGGTCACTTTGTTAACGGTTATGAAACGCAGCGAATTACCAAGGATGGCCGCTTAATCGATGTAAGTGTAACGATATCAGCTGTATTCGATGCCAGTGGCAATGCAGTTCAAGTCGCATGCGCCTCCAGAGACATTTCCAATCGCAGGCAAGTAGAAGCTGCACTTCGCGAAAGTGAAGAAAAGCTGCGCTTAATTACTGATCACGTCACCGATATGGTATGTACTGTTACGGAGCAGGGAAAAGTGGAATACATTTCACCCTCCAGCAAAATGATTCTTAATTATGAAGCGGCTGATTTAATTGGGCTGAATGCATTTAACTTTATTCACCCCGACGACGTTACCGTGATTAAGCTTAAGTTTCAACGGATGTTAAAGCATCAAGAGAAGAGTTTATTGGAATTTAGGCTCATTAAAGCAAATGGCCAGTTTATAACTGTAGAGGCTACGGCTGTCCCTGTCGTCAACAAGAAGCATGGCGGGCCTGTAGTCATTATAGTCGCAAGGGATATTACTGAACGAAAGGAAACGGAAGAAATCCTAAGAAGAACTGAGAAGCTTTCCGTGGTGGGTCAGTTAGCCGCTGGTGTAGCTCACGAAATCCGTAATCCTTTAACTTCGTTAAAAGGCTTCGTCCAATTAATGAAATCAAGAACAACGGAGCATCATGATTACTATGAGATCATGCTCACTGAGCTGGAAAGAATCAATTATATCGTTAGTGAATTCATGGTTATTGCCAAGCCTAAGGTTGTGCAGTTTGAGCACAAAGACATTACGGATATTTTATTGAATGTTATATCGTTATTAGGAAGTCAAGCGATCATGAATAATGTTCAAATTGAGACACAACTGTTAACGAAATCGTTCTTAATTGACTGTGATGAGAATCAACTCAAACAGGTGTTTATCAATGTGTTGAAGAACGGCATTGAGGCTATGCCGGACGGCGGGGAGATTACCGTTACAGTTCAGGATATAGATCGGCACCACATCCAGATTAGCTTTAAAGACCAAGGCTGCGGCATCCCTGCAGAAGTCATTGACAACATTGGTTTACCGTTCTTCACCACGAAAGAAAAAGGTACGGGCCTAGGGTTAATGGTATGCAATAAGATTATTGAGAATCATAACGGCGAATTTAGAATTGAAAGTGAGATTCATAAGGGAACAACGATACATATTCTATTGCCCAAGAAGCGCAGGTTGTGAAATAAGACAATACATAGTGAATTGATAAGAAGGACCTTCCACAGGAAACAATAACGTTCTTGTGAAAGGTCCTTCATTCATCAGTCATTAAATTCAGGGCTGCATTTTACGCATTTGGCCCAGTTCATGCACGATGGCTTCCATTTCGGCAATGCTAAAATTCGGCTTATTAATGATCATATCGTACATGTACTTGATATCCTCATATTGTTCAACACCAAAGTGGCTCGGTTTAATAGCTGCGCCAGTAGCCATTTTTAGCTTTTTCTTAATTTCGTCTACCATGTATTCTACATTTTCTTGAGTAGCTTGTGTTAAATCCATAGTGATGCTCCATCCTTTCGTAATTCAATGCTATACTTAATATTCTAACACAGCTTGTTTTTCATTTCCCCTGATTTATTTTATAATAGCACTGATCATCCACGGTGATGTGGGAGTAAGGAGGGTTACGATGCGGTTAGGTGCAAGAATGCTCAAAACGGGAATAGCCGTTGTGCTGTCATTATATATATGTGAATGGTTTGATCTGCAGCCGGTCTTATTAGTGGTCATTGCTGCCGTATTAACGACCCAGCCTTCAGTTTATCGGTCATTCCGGTTCTTTATTGACCAAGTTCAAGCAAACGCGATTGGTGCGTTACTCGGTTTTGTAGGCGTCAAGATGCTGGGGACAGATCCGATTGTCGTAGGGCTGATCGTAGTGGTTGTCATTATTATCAGCTTATTAATGAAACTAGATTCAAGCATCAGCTTAGCTATCGTTACGGTTATTGCCGTGATGAGCGAACCTGATACAGCATTGAATCGTGTGTTCTTGATTCTAATTGGTGTTATGCTTTCGATGATAGTTAACGCATTGGTCATGCCGCCAAACCATGAGAAGAATATATTTTTAAAGATAAAATCACTGAATGAACGTGTATTTCTCTTGTTAAGAAACGTAGCGGACGGCGAATTCGACGAGAAGATGTTCCGCAATGAGAAGAAAGAGTTGTATCAAGAGCTCAAGAAGGCAGATGAACTATTCGAATTATATCGTGAGGAACGCAATCTATCCCGCAAGCAGACGGCCTTCGTTAAGAAGGGGAAGGTGGTCATTTTCAAACGAATGCTAGAAGCCCTTCATCAAGAAATGCATATTATTGATACGTATCGGCGTCAGGGAAAACCGTCCTTGGACCAGGAGATTAAGGAGAACATTACGACCTTAGCTCACTATCACGAGACCATTACGCTAAAGTACGAGGGCAAGATCAAAATGAAATACCCTCATGAACGGAATGCAAATGTGTTTCGTGAGCATAAAGAACTGCTGGAGAGTCTGTTTATCAACGCCAAGGGTGATGTAACACAAGTACAAGCGTTAGTTATTGTGGCTTCATTAGCAGAACTGACACAGACTTTAGATCGGTTGGACACGCTGGTTACTAATTTCTTGATGAACCACAGAGTGAATAAGGATAAGGCTAAGAAAGTTAACACAACTAAGGAGAAAGAATAGCATGAGGTCGGGATCGAGGCAGACTGTTCGTGATCAAGCAATCGATGCACAAGGCTTAACCGAATTTCTTCGACAATTGAAGCTTGACTGGCAAGAGACGGACATTGCTTTTGTATGCATTGGCACGGATCGTTCGACAGGGGATGCATTCGGACCGTTAATTGGAAGCTTGCTGGAAGAGCAAGGGTACCTTAACGTGGTGGGGACCCTTCAATCACCTTGCGACTCTAATAATTTAGAGGCGCGAATGAAGGACCTGCTTCAAGGGACACAACCTCTTAGAATGATAGCGATTGATGCATGCTTAGGCCAGGAGCAAGCGGTTGGCCGTTATTTTGCCAGCAAGAAGCCCATAGAGCCGGGCAAAGCTTTAGGTAAGCTATTACCTCCGGTTGGCGATGCCTCCATTAAGGGCATAGTGAATCGATGGGGGCCCAAAGTATATACTTCGCTGCTTCACGCTTCGCTGTATACTGTTATGGATATGGCGAACCAAGTGGTTCGTTGTATAGAAGAGGTATTTCCCGTGGAGCAATAAAATGATTGTTGGTAGATTTATTTGGGAAATCTTTAGGAGATCAGTTAAATATGAAAAAAACGATCTTAATAAAAAGTTTGATATTCCTTGTTTTCGCACTTATAGTTACAAGTTGTGAGAATAGTTCTAACCGCAACTATAATGCCTCTGAAAATTATGTTGAGGATACCAAGGAAAATCAGGATATTATAATAATTGAAAACGGTATAGATATTAATTGATTTGGCAGTACAATATCACGTGTTCAAACGACAATAGTCTAATGCCTTCTGTACAATAACAGAGGATTAGGCTATTCTTTTGTTCAAAACCAGTCATTTTAAGTCTCGCTACCAAGAGGCAATATACAGCGTTCATCGTCATGCTTCACAGACCCTACAAGACGGTCAACAGGATAGGCTGTCATCTCATGGGAAGCGAAAGGCTCAAGCAGCGGCTCTAGTAACGATCTGTCCTGAATGGTGCGATCAAGCCAAATGTCCTCCTTTGATTGATCCAATATGACAGGCATGCGATCATGGATGTCTGCCATCAGTTGGTTGGGACGCGTAGTGATGATGGTGCAAGTATGCAATGCTTGTCCTTCAGGATCGACCCAAGTATCGTAGAGTGCGGCCATCGAGAAGACATGATTAGACTTTAGTGTAATACGCATCGGATGCTTATCTTGTCCAGACCGTTTCCATTCAAAGAACCCATCGGCAGGGACAATACAGCGTTTTCTCGCAATTAATGTTCTAAACGAAGGTTTCTCCCACAACGTCTCTGCTTTTGCATTGATAAACTGAAGCTTCTGTTCTTGTTTGGACCATGAAGGAACTAGACCCCATTTCAAGATTCCAATTCGGCGCTTGCCTTCATGAGCGATGACAGCTGGGATCATTTGTCCAGGGGCTATATTGAACCGAGGCTGATGGGTGAGAGGACTATCCTGAATCGAGTAATACAAGAGCAATTCTTCCAGTGTAACTGTAAGTGTGAATCGACCGCACATATGGGTCTGCTCCCCCCTTGATAAATATTACCTGTTTAAACTTTAACCACATTATCCAGAATATAGTATAAAAGGAATCATCCCTCAAAAGAAATGCTTTACAAATCATTCATATCCCATTAAAATCATGATGTTTGCCGCCACTTGAATTGTAACCACTCGATTCCATTCGTTCATGAAACAAATGAAGGGTGCATAACGTCTATAATACAATATATCTAATTGAGAGGTGGTTCTTGTTTGTTAAACCGAGTTCTTATATTAATCATCGCATTTACACTGATCCTTTGCAATGTATACACACCCGTGTTGGCTTTATCCGCAGCTGAAGCACGGGACTTAACGATTTACACAGATAAACCTAATTATCGGTTAGCTAAACTGGAACCTGCAGAAGGCATTTATTTAGGTGCATACGTATTGCAGGATACCTTTATCAACTATGACATGTCACGGTTTAATGAAATGACCAACAAGCAGCATGCAAGCTTTTTTAAGTATGTAGGCTATGGGATGCCTTTTCCTAAAGAGTGGGTAGAGGAAGTAAAGGCTGTTGGTGCTGTGCCGCACATCGCATTTGAACCTAACCGGGGATTACATAGCGTACAAGATGATGAGTACCTAAGATCTTTTGCAAAAGATGCATATGCATCAGGTGTACCGATTTTTCTAAGGTATGCCAGTGAAATGAATGGGACTTGGGCAGCTTATTCGGGTGATCCAGCGTTATACATAGATAAGTGGAAACTTATACATGATGTCATGGAAGAAGAAGCTCCCAACGTAGCAATGGTTTGGACCGTGTTTACATTTCCAGAGAACACTATTCTAGACTATTACCCTGGGGATGACTATGTTGATTGGGTAGGTGTCAATATATACAATGTGATGTACCACAATAATAGCTTGAAGCATAAAGGCGATAAGGAAGATCCGCTTGATCTGCTCGATTACGTCTACAATACATTCAGCCATTCTAAGCCTATCCAAATATCAGAATATGGTGTCACTCATTTCTCGATTACGGATAATCAGTATCATATTGAATTTGCGAAGCAGAAAATTTCCAGGCTGTATAAGCATCTGCCAACCAAATACCCAAGGGTGAAGTCCATTTTTTATTTTGATGTTAATAATTTAATTAATGCACCGGAAGGTCGGAAAATAAACGATTATTCCATTACGAATGAACCGGAGATTCTGCAGACTTATGCAACCTGGGTCAGTTCTGCGAGCTATCTGTCAAGTGTGCACAACAAGCCAGGGGCTGTGATGACGGAGACGTTATCGTATAGAGGTAATTTGTTTGCTTCAGCCTCGGGTACATTGTATGTTGATCAAGCTTACTTTAAAGATGCTTTGGGACTGGACGTCGCAATAAACGGGAATATTGCCACCGTGTCAGATGGGAGGACATCCATTAAACGTACGATTGTTTATAAATCGATTCCTAGAACTTTCTACAATAAGAAGTATGTATGCATAGGTTTGCCGCTTCGAGATATTGCAACCCAGTTTGGTTATTGGGTTCATTACGACAAGGATAACAATACGATTCAAGTTAAACCTAAGAAGTCAGCATAATTGCTGACTTTTTAACATTGTAGTGCGCCACGCATGGCGCGTAGCTAGGCGGTGAAAGTCCGCTATGGGGGC
>CAYUSG010000034.1:0-28851 GCA_964447355.1 uncultured Paenibacillaceae bacterium | reverse complement strand
TCAGCCAGCTTACTTCTGACCTCTGTGCGCACCATGAAATGGCTTAAATCGACATTTTCTTTGACCTGATGCCCGTGCAGCGGCTTCACGAAGCTGGGCCACCCACAGCCAGAATCAAACTTGTCCAGCGAACTAAACAACGGTTCACCCGAGACAATATCGACATAGATGCCTTCCTCTTTATGATCCCAGAACTCATTCTGGAACGGAGGCTCCGTACCATTCTCTTGCGTGACCTTGTACTGCATAGGCGAAAGCTTCTGCTTCAAAGCCTCCTTATCTACATCCCCCGACCAATGCTGCTCAATAAACGCATCACGCCCTGATCCCTTCCGATAGCGCTTATAATGCGCTGGGTTCTTATGATGGTACCCCTGATGATAGTCCTCCGCTGGGTAGAAGGTTGAAGCAGGTACTATCTCCGTCACAATTGGACGGTCAAATCGACCGCTCTCCGCTAACTCCCGCTTCGATGCTTCAGCCTGTTCCTGCTGCTGCTCATGATGATAGAAGATCGCCGTACGGTATGAACTCCCTCGGTCGTAGAACTGGCCCCCCGCATCCGTTGGATCAATTTGCTGCCAGAACAACTGTAATAATTTCGTATATGGAAAAATCTCAGGATCAAACGTAATCTGCACCGCTTCATAATGCCCCGTCGTTTCAGAGCACACCTCTTCATAGGTAGGGTTCTCTTTATGCCCCCCGGTATAACCCGACACGACCTTCTTAATGCCCGGCATCTCTTCAAAAGGCGACACCATACACCAGAAGCATCCCCCTGCGAATGTAGCTAATTCCACTGAACTCATTGCTTCATCGACCTCCTCATGTAATATTGGCTTATTGCTCTTATTGTAGAAGATGTCCTGTCAAAATGCTAATGCCCCGCACGGGCCATCATGGATTTTGCCACTTTCGTAACCAACCGTCTTGGAGTAAACCTTACGATTTGAGCCATGAATCGGTTCTTAAACCCTGAAATGACTACACGCTGCCCACGCATTAAAGCCTCATATCCAATCTGAGCAACCGCACGGGCATCCATCAATTTTCCTTTAAAAAGTTTAGACTTCTCCAGCTTAGCTGCACGCTCGAAGCCCGTCGCCGTGGGTCCTGGGCATAATGCCGTCACCGTCACACACGTACCGTGCAATTCTTCCGCAATGGCTTCTGAGAAGGACAGCACATAAGCCTTCGTTGCAGAATACACCGCCAAATACGGTCCCGGTTGAAAAGAGGCTGTAGAAGCCACATTGAGTATTCTCCCTTGCCGCCTAGCGATCATCGAGGGCAGCAACCGTTTCGTTAATTGAGTCAGCACCACCATATTGAGCTGCATCATGCGCACCTCCTGAACCTCATCAGTCTCTACAAAATCACCGTACAGACCGAACCCAGCATTATTCACAAGGACGTCAATATGAAGCTCCTGCTCTTTTAAAAAGTGATCCAGCTCATCCACAGCCGATGGGTCGGCCAAGTCCGTCACCCACACCTCAACCTTCACACCAAACTTCTGTTCTAACGTTTGGGCCAACGTATGCAGCACCACTTTGCTTCTAGCAACAAGCACCAGACCATAACCATCACGTGCGAACATATGTGCTAGCTCTAAGCCAATCCCACTGGATGCCCCAGTGATTAATGCCGTCTTCTTCTCCAACTGCCCCACTCCTCCCTAGCAAAAAGCGTACCATCATCCGCCTTGTTGTTCAGCACAAGCTTGCCTATTCACATCGATTATAACCTAATCATATAACCTCGCAAAAAAAAGCCAGACCCCGGATCAAATCCATTCGTCTGACTTTCAAAATGATCTTTCACTCGCTTCAGCTCAATTCATCCATTCCTAAGAATACATAATCCCGCCTTATTCTTCGTCAAGCTCGCCAAGCACCAATACCGTGTCCTTCAGCTTGCCGTCTCTATAAAAGGTGACTTTCAACTCCTCACCAATCTCTTTCATGCCGTAAAGGTACTTCCTCAATTCCAAGGTCGATCCCACGGGCAGGTCATCCAGAGCCACGATCACGTCACTGACCTTAAGACCCGCTTCCTGCGCAGGGCCCGTCGTGTTCACCACCACAATCCCTTCCCTCACATCCTCCGGCAGATCCAGATCCTGCTCTTTCACATCGATCAGATCGTTACTGTAGACGCCGATGTAGGGACGCTTCACCTTGCCATGCTCAATTAGGCTCTCAATGATTGGTTTAACATCGTTAATCGGCAGTGCGAAGCCTAAGCCTTCTACGCCGAAATCAGCGATCTTCATACTGTTAATACCGATCACTTCGCCGCTTATATTAACGAGCGCCCCACCGCTGTTGCCCTCATTAATCGCGGCATCGGTCTGAATCACTTCCATCTCCCAATCGAGGAATTGACCGCCCATTAATGACACGGGAACCGTGCGATGCGTTGAACTGATCACGCCTACCGTTATCGTATGGGTAAAACCAAGCCCAAGCGGGTTGCCAATCGCAATAGCGGTCTGGCCCACCTTCAATCCATCTGAATTACCGAAGGCGGCCACCTGTTCAATCCCCACAGCATCGACTTCTAAGACCGCCAGATCACTCAGCACATCCTGTCCCAGCAGCTTTGCTTTCTTCTGCTCCCCGTTCGACAAGACCACCCGGTACAAACTGCCCGATTCAATCACATGATTGTTCGTGACGATTTTCGCTGAATCTCCATTACGTTCAAAAATAACGCCCGACCCAATCCCATACATACTCGCTTCAAAGTCTTCATCCGACGCCCCAGCCAGCACACTAACGACCGCAGGATTCACCTTCTCTACCGCTGTGACAACCTTCTCGCCAAACTCGATCTGAACGCCTTCATTCGAAGCATTATGCTGTTCCACTGACGCAGCAGCAGGGAAACTCATCGGCTCCGAAGATTCGCTTCCCCAAGGCGCTATAAACAACAGCATCAACACCATGCCAATAACTATAAACAACGCCGGAATTCCAAGTGTCCTAAACTTGAGTGGAAAGCTTCCTCTATAACTGCGACCGCTGTACTGTCCTTTACGAGTATTCGCAACATCTGTACGCTTACTAACCTTTGTCGAATAAAAATCATCCCGGAACCATCCCATGTAACAACCCTCCTTTCCCTGTAATGCAACGTACAGCTTGATTGCCATGCATACGAATCAATTTCGTAATTAGCAAAACACGTTATCTCAGTATATAGTTTCAAAACAGACTAACTTTTCAATATGTTGTGGTGGATGTTGATTCGTAGCGCATTATGAAATTGATTCATTCACTTATTTTTTCGAAAAAATAGGAATGTTTCTATACTAATTAGCCTACAATAGTAGAAAGCTTGATGCCCAGCATCATAGATTCATAGAACTTGATTTTAGATTAAAGGAGCGTATGAGACCATGAACCGAATTTCCTCACACCTAAACGACATAGACATCATCGGCAAGCTTGCCGATCTAAAGGATGAGCATTATAAGAATACCTTAGTGCTAAGCGCCATGATTGAACTCCTCATCGATAAGAACCTTATCACCATGGAGGAGATTGAAGCCAAAGCCGCCGAGCTCGATCTGGAACTCTCTAGTCCCGAGATAGATCATCCCATTTCGTAGAGCGATCCTCATACGTATTCATAATCTGCAGCCTTGGGTTATGTCGATAGGCATTTCGTTCTTCTAATACATTATTCACCGTCAGCTTGGCCAAATCCATCATGTTGTGATCCTTACTCAAGTGCGCCAGATACACCCGTTTCGTACGGCGAGTCAAAATATCACAAAGCGCCTCTCCAGCCGCCTCATTGGAGAGGTGACCCGTATCACTCATAATGCGGCGCTTAATATTCCAAGGATAATGGCCGACACGCAGCATCTCCACGTCATGATTACTCTCTAATACCAGCACATCTGAATCCGTGATCATCTCTTTCACCTTCGGGCTGACATAACCGAGGTCCGTTGCAATGCTCAGCTTCATATCTTTTGAAGCAAAGCAATAACCGACCGGGTCTGCCGCATCGTGTGAGATAGGGAACGACTCCACTTCTAGTGATCCGAACGTTAATCGTTCGCCTGTTGCCATCGTCCGTTGATGATCTGCCTTGATCTCCCCAACGTTCTTTTGCATCGCCTGCCACGTCTTCTCATTGGCATACACCGGCAGCTCATATTTCCGCGACAGCGGTCCTATCGCCTTGATATGATCAGAATGTTCATGGGTAACTAGAATGCCGTTTAAGCGCTTAGCTTCAAAGTCCTGCTGCTTCATTAACAGCTCCAGCTTCTTCATGCTAAGCCCAGCGTCCACCAGCAGGTGAATGTCCCCATCCGATACGACCATAGCATTGCCTGTAGATCCGCTTGCCAAAATTGTAAAATGTAATCCCATTATGAATTCTCCTTCTGCGGCACTTCAACTGCACCTGTAATTGCATGAACATAATAAATGTCTCCATTGCCTAGAGCCACGCGCCAGAACGGCGCCAATACTTGCGTCTCCGAATTATAAATTTGTCCGTGGTAGCCCAGACGAATCTCCTCAATCGTTGACCCTTCAGACATATAGTTCTCAGCGAGACTGCCCATTGCCATGTAAGCAGACAGCACTCGCTGCTCCTGTGATTGCTCAGAGGCCTCCACCTCGACATAACTTTGACTGTAGGCCTTGATTTTGTTGTGCTCATAGAACAAATGCAAATTCACTTCGAACATCGGCAGCCCTTCATACAGCTGGTTCATCGTATAGAAGTCAGATTGAGACAGCAGCTTATCCAATTGGTAATCGTTAGCTCGATAAATCTGCGTGACCAGCACATCCTTTAGGTCAGCCTTATTCAAGATCACATTATCTGTCACAGGCTGCTTCAGCTCAATCTGCTCTTCCGGCTGCATCTGCTTCACGAATTTCACGGTAATTTCCTTCAATCTCGGGGTATCCTCGGGTATCTTCGTCTTTAACTGAATATGATGCAGCTCAAGTAAAGCCAAAACTTCTTCTTCCATTTCGGCTGTCCCCTGCTCCAAGTCCATTTGAGCATTGTTGATCCATAATTGATACGCCAGCACCAGGTTGAGAACCAGAAACGACACAATCAATATGGTCTTAGCTCGGCCCCATTCCATAGGCGGGCGACCTCCCTTCCATTATCGAGGTAAATACGCCGTTGTACCATCCTGCAATTCCACGACCCATTCAGGCTCTAGTGTGATCGATTGTGCAGTTAACGATGGTCTATAGCCGACATACATACGAACCACTTGCTCTCTCTGAGGGTACTTGTCCAAGCGCTGAAGCAGTTCTTCCCCTCCAGCCAGGGTCACTGTTATTTTATCAATAGCCTCTTGATCCAAATGAACCAGGGACCGTTCATAACTCGAAACAATCGAATTGTTCAATCGTGCTTGAATAAAGCCTAGGCTGGCTGGCTGTACATCCACAATCGGATAACCGCCATAATACTGACGGAACGTAAATTCCGTATCCCCAATCTCAGGAAAATGATCTACAGTGAATAGACCGTTCCAGCCCCCGTGCTGATTAATAAATTGAACTGCTGAATACAAATGATCGAGTATGTCCAGATCACTGTTACCCGGAGCGATCGGATCAGAGAAGCTCATCCACAGTTCATCATTGTTAATCTGCAGGCCGCGCTTGCCGTCTGTATATATCTCAGTCCCATCGCGTTCAATGATGTTACGAGTAATGCTTGGATTCACGAATAGACTGTTCTGAAGCTCCTTCGGTGAGAATGTCGAGTACCCTACCTCATAACGAATCAACCTCAGATTTTCTACTGGCACATATACATTGCCTTGCGCAACATGCTGATAGCGTGTCAGGTAGGCTCCTAATCCAACAAAACGCTCCAATTCTTTCACCGAAAGAATCGAATTGGAAGCCTCGAACATGCGAATGCCATCATCCGGCACAAAGAAGGTGCGAACCTCATCACCCGTCTCGCTTAACACAAACCAGATGCGATGGATGACATTGTACGACACGAGGTCATCATCCTCAACTTGCATGAACCGCTGCAGCACATCCATCGGAATACCCTGCTGAAAATGAAGCTCAAAGCCCAGACGTTCATCACGCATCTCATCCCAATTCACAATCCACTTCGTCGCTGGCTCGAGCCCGTCTAACGTCCTTGCCGTCACAACATCGAGAATCATTTGATAGAAGGTGACATTCGGCGTAAGTACCGTATGCGTTGTGTCTCCATAATGCAGAATGATATCCGAAGGAAACAGCAGATCCTCTACCTTGCTCTGCGTTCCGATGCGTTCAGTTTTGATATATTCCGTCTGCTGGCTGCTCTCAATATCAGGTCTGCTGTACACCAGCAAATAACTTTGAACTAAACTTAGAATGACCAGCAGGGTAAGCACGACACTTTTTAATTTATCAATCACGCTGGTTCACTCCCTTTCGTTTGCAAGGGTAACGTGAAGGACACCGCGGTTCCAATATCTGCTTCTGATTCGATAGCAATCGTACCGCCATGGGCTTTTATTATTTCCCGGGCAATCGACAAACCCAGTCCCGTACCGCCCATACTGCGTGACCTGGCTTTGTCAACACGGTAGAATCGGTCGAAAATTTTACTTAAATGTTTCTTAGGAATACCTATTCCATTATCGATGACCGATATCTCAATCCAATCGTCACCTTTTCGCAAAGCCCGAAGCTCAACCTTACCTTCATGCTGTGTAAATTTAATCGCATTTGAAACCAGATTGTCCAGCACCTGGTCAATTTGATCCGTATCCATCACCGCAGGCGGCAAATTGGATTCAATATTGAGCTTCATACTGATCGACTTTTGTTTCATTTGGAAAGCAAACCGATCCGCTACATCCTCCAGCACACCTTTGATATCAAAGGCTTCCTTCGCCATAATAGCTTGCTTGGAATCAAAGCGGGACAAGTGCAGCAGATCATTAACCAACCGAATCATACGTTCTGATTCATTACGCGTCACGCCGAGAAATTTCTTCGCCAGCTCCGGATCATTTAATGCTCCATCATCCAGCGCTTCCAGATAACTCTTGATCGTCGTCAGGGGTGTGCGCAGCTCATGAGAAACGTTGGCTACAAACTCCCTCCTGGATTGCTCCAGCATGACTTGATCCGTAATATCCTGCAGAACGGCAATCGTACCTGTCACTGCCCGGTCACTTCGACGAATCGGTGAGAACGTAATCCGTACGGTCTGTTTCTCGTCCTCGCTCGGTTGGTACGTATGTGCGGTTCCAATGTGGACCTCACTGAGTATATAGCGGCTGATCTCTTCCTTGGACATACCTAGCAGATCTGCTATGTCTTTGCCGACCGCCTCATGCTCGTCAACCTGTAAAATTTGCTTCGCCCGTCGATTCACCACGATGACCTTGCCCGTATCATCGGTCGCAATCACACCATCGCTCATATTCAGCAGAATAGAGGCCAGCTTCTCCCTCTCTTCCTCATTCAAGGAAAGTGCCTCTTTCAACCGATTCGTCATATAATTAAAGGCTTGTCCCAACTGGCCAATTTCGTCATTGCTGATGACTTCCACCCGCTGATTAAAGTTTCCTTCAGCCATAGCTGTAGCCCTGCTTGTGACTTCTTTAATAGGCTTCGTAATCGTATTCGATAGAATCACGCTGAGAATGGCGGTTAAAGCCAGTGCGATTAAAGTCCCCGAGATGAAAATCCGGTTAATTCGGTTCACATCCTCGAAGATTTGTTCCATCGGGGCTACGATATACACAGCCCCAATGATCTTGCCTTCATCACTCACCGGCATCGCCACGGCGCGCATACGTGTTCCGCTCGAATCAAGCAATTCCCATTCATTAAACTTAATGCCCTGCAAGGCTCGGTTCACTTCAGTCAGCGTAGTTTTCTGTCCCAGAATTTCGCGATTGGAAATGAGCGAAGTGCTTAAGACGACCCCGCTGGCGTCAATCACTTGTATTTCAGCCCCGTTGATCGTATTTAAGTTGATGACCACGTTATTCAGGTCTTCCTGCTTCTTCCGCATCTCACCGTCATCATCATTCTGAGATGCCGTAACATATGGCTTTACATACTCTGCAAGCAGGTAGGCCTGCTTACTCAGATCATCAGAGAAATTCTGAAGGAAGCTGCTCTTGAGTGTACTTACGAAATACACCCCAATGAGCTGCATGGATATGAGAATCAGCAGCACATAAATGATAATCAGCTTCATTTGAATCGTTTGAAAGAAACGAAGCCCTTTCATCTAGAATCCTCCTGTTTTGGGGCTTCGCATCATATAGCCAAGGCCCCTCCGGGTCATAATATACTCCGGCTTGCTAGGGTCATCCTCTAGCTTCTCTCTTAATCGGCGGATCGTTACATCCACAGTCCGTACATCACCGTAATATTCAAAGCCCCACACCGCTTGCAGCAGATGCTCCCGGGTCATAACCTTTCCACAATTACGGACCATATAATGCAGCAGCTCGAACTCACGATGGGTCAGATCGAGGGCCACCCCATCTTTATAGATCACATACATATCGCTGTCGATCAGCAAGTTCAAATAAGCTAGACCCTTCTGCTCTTTCTCTTCCTCTGGTTGCGAAGTATTAGCCTGCCTGCGCAGATGCGCCTTCACTCTAGCGAGCAGCTCCCTTGTTCCAAAAGGCTTGGTCACGTAATCATCTGCACCCATCTCCAGCCCCAGGACCTTATCAATTTCTGTATCCTTAGCGGTTAGCATAATAATAGGTGTATTCAGCTTCGTACGAATTTCACGGCACACGTCCATGCCATCCTTGCCCGGCAGCATCAAATCCAGCAGGATTAAATCCGGTCGTTCTGAGAACGTTAATTCCACCGCCGATTCGCCATCAAAAGCACAAATCACCTGGTAGCCTTCTTTTTCCAAATTAAATTTTAGAATATCTGCAATCGGCTGTTCGTCATCCACTACTAAAATTTTTCCGTACATGCTAGAATCACCACCAACTAAAGATTGAGGATCCTTCTTTATTTGAACACCCTGTTTGAAAGTTAGTTCATCCGGGGTATATTCGCCTTCTTCTATCTTATCATATCTTATTGGGCCCCAAGGTTAAAGTCAGGAGGAAAGTTAAAGAAAAAAACAGCCGATCTCCGTAGAGACCCGCTGCTATGATCTTATAACCGTATAATAATATGATAGCCTTTAATTCAAATATTTGATCGGGTTCTGTATAACCCCATTCTTCTCAACTTCAAAATGCAAATGGATGCCCGTGGAGTCGCCTGTGCTTCCCATGGTTCCAATTTTGTCACCCTTCTCTACGGTATCACCCTTCTCCACACTTAACTTGCTCATGTGCCCATAAAGAGTTGTATATCCGTTTAGATGATCAAGAATTACAGTATAACCATAACCTGATTTCCAGCCTGAGTATATAACCTTGGCATTGTCGGCCGCCATAATCGTCCGGTTAGAGGAGGCTAAGTCTATCCCTTTGTGCATCTTGCCCCAGCGTTTACCGTAACCGCTCGTGAGCTTAGCTCCGCTTACTGGCCATCTGAAGTTTCCTGTTCCTTCACCCAGCACGACCTTCGTGCCACGTTTCACGATAGCGGCTACAGGTTCTTCTAACACTTCTTCCTCAATGAGTTCTTCTTTACGGATCATACCGTTAATTTTCGTAAGCTGGAACGTCACCCGCTTCAGCCCTTCTTGCCCCGGCTTTATGACCTTGGTCTGGCCTTTACGCATGGAATCGTCCTGCTCATAAATCGTTTCATATTGAATGCCGTGAGTTTCAACGAAGGTTTCAACGGTCTTTACGCTTAACGTCGGCTGCAATACCGTTAAATCCAGTTCATCCCCGACAAAAATCTTATCATCCACAATCCACGGATTGTTATCATAAATGACTTGTTTCTCGATATCGAATTTCTCTGCAATACAGGACACGCAATCGCCTTCTTCGACGATATATTTCACAGGTGCTACATCACCTGTCTCCATCTTCTGCAATACTTCATCGGGATCCATAATCATCTCTGGATCAATCTCCACCGAAGGTGTCTTAATATCTTGAACGAAGTCCACTTCATCCAATCGACTTTCGCCCGCATTAAGCTCTTCTTTCTGAGCGGATAAAATTTCTACCTGCCCTTTCTTTTGTTGCTCTGGTACATATTTGTCTTGAATTTTATCAAAAATCGCTTGTGCCGTATCCTCACTGTTCACAATCGCAACTAACTGTCCATCAACACGAATCTCCGTACCAATGGCGGTGCTCTTTAATAAGGGCTTCAACGCCGTTAGCGTTTCGTCATTCGAAGCTGTTGCCTTGAACGCACGTTCCGGCTTGTATTCTAATTCATCTGCATTCAGAACCATATGTACACCGGGATACTTGTCTTCCAGTTTCTCATATTGATCCAATATGTATTGCTCTACAATTTCAACTTGATTAACGGTGCCAATTTCCTTACCGTCCATATATACGTGATAAATTTCAAATGTATTCTTCTTCACGTAAGCATGACCTGCGAATGAACCGCCGATAATGATGCTTAGTGAAGCAGCACTCAATGCTAATTTAAATTTATTGCGATTTAACCATACAAGACCTTGCTTGCCTGTGGATTGAGATTGTGATTTCAATCTTGCAGTCCAGTTACTGAGTTGAATCCTTGCTAGCGCATGCTTTGCTTTAACCCGCATACGTTTGATCCAATCGTTCCCCCTGAATCCTGTCATGATCGTCTCCTTTTGCCCCATTTGTCTAACGTTATGTACGATACAGATCTTTAATATTCGGTTATTATGTATAATAAATCCAATACGCACAAAAAGGCCATGCTGTTTTTCTTAATTTACCACAGCACGACCCCAACGGGCAATCCTTTTATCCTTGAACAATGTGTGTTGGTACAAATTTCCCATACCGTTTACTTGTATTTTTCTAATATAGCAACCAGTTCATTAAGATCATCTTCCTGCAAATAAGCTTTAATAATCGATTTAATATCTTGTGTCTCCTCCTGGGTTAAACCTTCTTCCAAATATAAAGATAGCTTCTGAATTTCCTCTGCTGGTACTTTGGTCATGACCAACGAGAAGATTCTCATTTTATCCTCGCCTGACATTTGATCCTTCTTCTGATTAAAATCCTCCGGACTCAAGATAATCTGATCCTGAACACTTTCCTGCTCCTCCACTTGACTCCATACTTCAACGGCTTCTTGATTAAAAGGATCTTCCGTTTCCTGCTCAGCTTCTTCAGCAATTGATTCCTGCTGCTGCGGTTCACTCGTCGTTTCCCGAGAAGGCGCCAATCGTTCATCCGTTGATACGTCTGAAGCAGAAGTAGCTTCGTCATCGCTGTCATTCTGAGGATCATCGGCATCGGATGCATCCGTTTGGTTGTTGTCATCTGCTTCTGAAGCATCTATGCTTCCGATATCCACCTCGCCTGGCTCTACCGCTAATCTAACCTGGGAGCCCCCCGGACCGATCCATTGCTCCAGTTGCTTTGCAGTTGTCGTCAGAACCTCACCTAAACTTACCTCATGCTCCACAGGGAGGTTAAATTCATTTAAAACCTGCTGTATGTACAGATTCACCATGTTCCACGTCGTAAATAGGGTCAAAGCTACGATCACTATGGTCCCTAGCACCAGCCTCGTTAACCATCCTGCTAACTTCAATACCAACCCCACCTTATCACTGCATCATTCATAAAATCAAACCTGTCTTATAGTATTGACGAAAACCACTGGCTTTCATTCCATAAAAAGCAAAAAGACCCTCAAATCATTGAGGATCTCTTCACTATCATCTATCGAGTAGGTTATGAATAAATAGGTTTCACAAGGTTCGTCTGCTCACGATTACGGCCAACTGAGAAAATCGCAATAGGGATACCTGTTAGCTGCGATACACGTTCAACGTAATTTCTAGCTGCGGCTGGCAGATCATCTAAGGTCTTGCAATTGGACACATCTTCTTTCCAGCCAGGCATCTCTTCATAGACCGCTTCACACTTCGCAAGATCGTTTAAATTTGCTGGGTAGTGTTCTATAATTTGATCGCCCATGCGATAGGACGTACAAATTTTAACGGTTTCTAATCCAGACAAAACATCCAGAGAGTTTAAGGACAAGCCGGTAATGCCGCTGACTCTGCGAGCATGGCGCACCACAACGCTGTCGAACCAGCCTACTCGGCGAGCACGACCTGTAGTTGTCCCATACTCATTCCCTTGCTCACGAATCCAATTGCCTGTCTCATCATTCAGTTCGGTTGGGAATGGTCCATCTCCCACACGGGTTGTATAAGATTTGGCTACACCAATTACTTGTTCGATCTTCGTTGGCCCTACGCCGGAACCGATACAAACACCGCCTGCGGTAGGGTTCGAAGATGTAACATAAGGATAGGTGCCTTGGTCAATATCCAACATGACGCCTTGAGCACCCTCGAACAGAACACGTTTGCCATCATCAATCACATCGTTAAGTACGACAGATGTATCCGTCACATATGGGCGGATACGGTCTGCATAAGCGTAATATTGCTCTAAAATAGGTTCTACGTCCAAAGGTTGTCCGCCGTACAATTCGATCAGGTGATTCTTCTCCTTCACCAAATGGCGAACCTTGACCTCGAACGCATCTTTATCCAGCAGGTCCGAAATGCGAATACCTGTACGAGCGGCCTTATCCATGTATGCTGGACCGATACCTTTCTTCGTTGTGCCGATCTTATTCGGTCCTTTACGTTCCTCTTCCAGCTCATCTAGTATCATGTGATAAGGCATAATAATATGTGCACGATCACTAATTTTTAAGTTATCTGTAGTAAATCCATTCGCATGGATATATTCTATCTCTTCAATTAAAGCTGCAGGGTTGATAACCATACCGTTACCAATTACGCAGATTTTGTTGGAATAGAAAATTCCTGACGGAATCAAATGAAGCTTATACTTCTTACCGTCAATCAGGATCGTGTGGCCTGCATTGTTACCGCCTTGATAGCGCGCAACAACCTCTGCAGATTCAGCCAAATAATCCGTGATTTTCCCTTTCCCTTCATCGCCCCACTGCGTTCCGACCACAACTACGGTTGACATTCATCATACCCCCAACGGGTGCTTTTTGACACCAGAAAATTTGCCGCTTTTGATAGCAGCAAATTTAGTTTAACAATCGGGATGCTGAAAGTCAAATAGAAAACGAACAATTCTAAAGTATGTCCTAGAATTGTTCGTGTTTAAGAAGCTTATTGATTAGCTGCTGCCGGAATGGAGTCCGCATGGGTACGATCCAGATTGACGAACTTATTGAATTGCTTCAGAAAAGCAAGCTCAACCGTTCCTACTGGGCCATTCCTTTGCTTGGCAATAATAATCTCGATAATGTTCTTCTTCTCCGATTCCTTATCGTAATAATCGTCCCGGTATAAGAAGGCAACGATATCGGCATCTTGCTCGATGGAACCCGATTCCCTTAAGTCTGACATCATCGGGCGTTTATCCTGCCGCTGTTCAACGCCACGGCTGAGCTGAGACAAGGCGATGACCGGAACATCCAGCTCACGGGCTATGCCCTTTAAGGTTCTGGAGATTTCAGAAACCTCCTGCTGACGGTTCTCACCCGGCTTACCGCGGCCGTGAATAAGCTGCAGATAGTCGATGAGGATCATCCCCAGCCCCTTCTCCTTCTTAAGCCTGCGGCATTTGGAGCGAATTTCTGCTACCGTCACACCGGGTGTATCATCAATATAAATATTGGCTTCGGACAGGGTCCCGATAGCCATGGTCAGCTTCTGCCAATCGTCAGGCTCCAGATGGCCTGTCCGCATCCGACCCGCATCCACGTTAGATTCAGCGCATATGATCCGCTGCACGAGCTGCGGTGCAGACATCTCTAAGCTGAAGATGGCCACTGTCTCCTTGGCCCTTACTCCAACGTTCTGAGCAATATTCAAGGCAAACGCCGTCTTACCGACTGAAGGCCTTGCAGCTACAATGACCAAGTCACTCCGCTGAAAACCCGATGTCATTTTGTCTAGATCCGTAAAACCTGACGGAATACCCGTCATGCCGCCCTTGCTGCTGTATAAATGCTCAACCTTCTCGAAAACCTCCATCAGCACGTCCCGGATAGAGACGAAGCCCGATTTCGATTTGCGATTAGAGAGCTCCATGATCCGCTGCTCGGCCTCTCCGAGCATACTGCCTACATCATCGGCGGCTGAATAGCCATTGGTCACGATCTCTGTGGCTGTTCGGATCAACCTTCTTAACAACGATTTCTCTTCAACGATCTGGGCGTAGTAATCCACATTAGCTGATGTCGGCACAGCATGAGCTAACTGCGTCAGGTAGCTGACCCCCCCGATATCTTCAAGCTGCTGCTTATCCGCCAGCCTAGCCGTTAAGGTAACTAGGTCAATCGGTTCCTGCTCTTCTGCCAGCTCTATCATCGCCGTATAGATCACTTGATGGGACGAACGGTAGAAATCCTCACTGCGCAGACGCTCAGAGGCGGTGATTAGAGCCTCACTATCGATTAAAATGGCACCTAATATAGCTTGCTCCGCTTCTAAATTCTGAGGTGGTACACGATCGAACATCATATCCCCATTCATGCATGATAACTCCTTCTATTCTTAAGATGGCGTCACGTTCGATTAAGCTTCCTCTTTCACATGGACATTAAGTTCTGCCGTCACCTTCGAATGCAGTTTAACAGGCACTTTAGTTACACCTAAGCTGCGAATCGGTTCGCTGAGCTCAATTTTTCGCTTGTCCACTTTATAATTTTTCTTAGCTAATGCTTCTGCAATTTGTTTGCTGGTAATGGAGCCGAATAAACGCCCGCCCTCACCCGATTTAGTGAACAATTCAATCGTCAGGCTTTCCATTTCTTTAGCCAAGGCTTGAGCGTCTTGATACTCCTGTTCTTTCCGTTTCTCTTCTGCTTTATTGAGCTGGTCCAGCTGCTTAACGTTCCCGCCAGTCGCTACTTGCACTAAACCTTTAGGAATTAGAAAATTTCTCGCATAACCTTCGGACACGTCTTTGATCTGCCCTTTCTTCCCTTGCCCTTTTACGTCCTGTAAGAAAATAACCTTCATTCTAACAGCCCCTCCTCATAACACGCTTCTAATGTCTGATATAATTTCAACTCTGCTTCTTCCAGAGTTCCTTCCAATTGCGTTGCTGCATTCGTTAAATGTCCACCGCCGCCCAATTGTTCCATAATTAACTGAACATTAATGCGACCCGATGAACGTGCACTGATACCTATCAGCCCATCGGATCGTTCACCGATGACAAAAGATGCTTCGATATCTGTCATATTTAACAATGTATCAGCTACCTGTGCAATGATCAACTGAGAATATTTGCGACCTGGCTCTGCCGAAGACAGAGCAATATGGCTAAACATCACTTGAGCATTTTTAATGATTTCGGCTCGTTGAAGATAAGCTTGCAAATCTTCCTTCATCATATGCTGTACACGAGCTGAATCGGCCCCATTCCTTCTTAAGAAAGAAGCCGCCTCGAAGGTTCTAGCCCCTGTACGGAAAGTAAAGCTCTTCGTATCAACAACCATACCAGCAAGCAGCAGCGTTGCTTCCAAGCTGTCAATTTGAACACGTTCATGCATATATTGAAGCAACTCCGTCACCAGCTCACACGTTGATGAAGCATAAGGCTCCAGATAGACTAAGATCGCATCATCAATAAATTCCTCACCCCGGCGATGGTGATCTACAACGACAATACGATGTGTCATTTGCAGCAGCTTAGATTCCTCTACCATGGATGCCTTGTGTGTATCTACTACCACTACCAGTGAGCGATTCGTTGTAATCTCTCTCGCCTGTTCCGGCTTAATCAACCAAGCTTTCAAGTTTTCTTCTTGATTGATTTCCTCCATCATGCGATGAATCGAAGGATTATCTTCTTGAAGCACGATATAACCTTCTTTATGTGACATCTGTACTGCCTTCAGAACACCGATTGCAGCCCCTAAGGAATCCATATCGGGATACTTATGCCCCATGATGAGCACCTTATCGCTCTCTTTAATGAGATCGCGCAGAGCATGCGAAATAACCCGCGCTCTCACCCTCGTCCGTTTCTCGACGGCATTGGATTTCCCGCCGTAGAACGACAGCCTTTGACCTACTTTAACCGCTGCTTGATCGCCGCCGCGTCCGAGCGCAATGTCCAAGCTCGTCTGTGCCAGCCTTCCAAGTTCAACCAGATGATCTACCCCCGAAGCAACCCCAATACTAAGCGTCAACGGCAGCTTATAATCACTCGTAAAGTCACGAACCTCATCCAGAATCTCAAATTTGCCCTGCTCTATTACTTTTAACGTTTTCTGATCCATCATGATAAGGAATTTGTCAGAAGCAATCCGTCGCATATACACTTGATTCGCCTGCGCCCACTCGGTTACAATGCTGATTACTTTCGCAAGCATAATACTGCGGCCTTGTTCGTCCATCCCTTGGGTGATTTCATCAAGATTGTCCATGGCTACGATACCAATTGCCATCTTCTCTTCTTCATATTTTCTCATTAGTGTAGCATGTTCCGTAATATTCACTATATAAAGCAGACGCTCCTCATGCTTGACAATGACCTTATAAATCGCTGTACCAATCTGACCTTCCCAATGGCCATCTTGTTCTTTTCGGTTCGCCAGCATAGGGAACAATTCGTGAATACTGCCACCAATGACCGTCTCCTGATTAAACATTTTGGCGACAAAGGGATTATGCCATTCGATCAATTTGTCTTCGTTATATAGCACAATACCAAGCGGCAGCTCATGAATAACCTCATGACTTGCGCGTTTGACGCGATGCGATAACGTCTGGATATAGTGATCCATGTCCTTGCGAAATGCTCTTTCCGCTTTGATCATGAAGAATAATACAAAACCGATGAATAAAACCCCGGCCATTCCCAGAATCCATTCATAGAAAAATAATATCAATGTCAGCACAGCCATTACAGCAATCGCACAAATCATATGCATGCCATGCCAGCGTTGAAACAAAAATTTCGGCATACCTTCCGCCCCTACATCTGATTATGGTTTTTGAATCGTTCTGCGTATGTTTAACCCTCTATCCAGCACACCCAGTAAACTAACCACATATGGCAAGAAAAATGCCACAACAATACCGATTACGGGCAGAGCCACGCTCCAGCGTTTAATGTGCGCAATATAAAATAAGAAGCTTATCCCTTGAATTGCAAACACAACAGTCAGCATCGGAACTAAGTTCCATAAGACCGTACTCCAGTAGGAATCAGATTGCCCGGTTAGAAACATGTTGAACAACATAGAAAGCACATAATACCAAACAAACGACTTCGGCACTCTCCAATCTCTTATCGGCTTAAAGCCAGGGACAGGATCACCGGACTTCTTCGTCATGAGTCGAGTAAGTGTATGATTCATAGCAACGACATAGGCAGAGAAAAGCGCCATGAAGAACGGAATCATACGAATCATATAGTCCACCACTTGCAGCATGGTCGTTTCGGTGTTGCCCACTTGCCATAGGTCCGGCATCGTATTGAAGCTTTCTTTCACCACGAGAGTCAGTGTCTGATGGAGATGAACACCTGCTAGACTCATTAGAGCATAGAGAAGCACTAATTCACCTATCCAGGTCAACATGCCTGCTGTGATTACCAGCTTGGGGTCTGCCTTCTTCTTGTACAAACGCCCCATGACGATAGCTGGAACAAGAAATAATAGAGCAATAAAGGGCAACGTCATTCCCACTAACAATGTACTTGGAATCAATGCTGCGGCCAAGCAGATGATAAATCTGCGGGTATTTAAGTGAATGTATAGTAAAGTCAACGGCAGCATCAGGAAACTAAACGTTAACACGGACAATGGTGTTACCAACGATACTAATAATATTGCTAACACTGCTGTCCATAACACTTGCTGCCAAGTTTTAGTCAGCACCTAGGCTTCACCTCTTACGCATATGATTTTCTAATGCAGATATATCGCCATACCAATCTTCGAGCTGATGCCCTTCTTTCTTCGCTTTCCCCAGTTTATCAAGCACAGCTTCATCTAAGCTGTGGTATTGTACCCCTAATCTGCGGCCAAGAATATAGCTGCTCACAATTAAGCTGGCCAAGCTGTCTGTTACCTTTAATGTCTTGCCTTCCCAGATCCCTTTGAATAAGCGCGACATTTGATCAATGACTTCCGTCTTGAGCCATTCGATCACCTTTGCTCGTTTAGCCAAATCCATATCTTTTTCAGAGTTCACGGCCTTCTCTCCCAACCTGCAAAAAATGCTTTACAGTTGATTATAGCACAAATTAAGCTGGGCTGTATTTACCCATTGTATTAGAATGGCGGGTCAAAAAAAGACAGCCGGTTTCCCGACTGTCTCCTCTGCATGCCTATATGCTATTCAGTAGTGTAAGGCAATAGTGCAACTTGTCTTGCACGTTTAATCGCTGTAGTCAAAGCACGTTGGTACTTTGCACTAGTTCCAGTTACACGGCGAGGAAGAATTTTTCCACGCTCACTGATGAACTTTTTCAATGTATCTACATCTTTATAATCAATGTGAGTGATTTTGTTTACAGTGAAGTAACACACTTTACGGCGCTTGTTTCTTCCGCCTCTGCGAGGGGAAAATTTACGCTCGGAACGTTCTTCATTGTTTCTTTGTGGTGCGCTCATTCGTCTTCATTCCTTTCTTAATTAAAATGGCAAATCATCATCGGAAATATCAATCGGACTTCCGTCATCGGAGAATGGGTCAGCGTTTCTGGATGAACCGCGGTTATTCGTGTTGTTGTATCCCCCACCGGCATTCGATCCGAACGATCCACCGCCACTCGATTGCTCTGAGTTATCACGGTTTGGAGATTCTAAGAAGCGAACATTGTCTGCAACAACCTCTGTCACATACACACGCTTGCCTTCATTATTATCGTAATGGCGCACTTGAATGCGGCCCTCAACAGCAGCTAGTCTGCCTTTGCGCAAATAATTTGCAACATTCTCGGCTAACTGTCTCCAAGTCACAACATTGATGAAGTCTGCTTCGCGTTCTCCTTGTTGGTTCGTAAACGGTCTATCCACGGCAATATTAAATTGCGTTACGGCTACACCAGAAGGTGTATAGCGCAATTCAGGGTCCTTGGTTAGACGTCCGATGAGAATCACACGGTTTAACATGAATGGCCCCTCCCGACATCTTTAATGGCTATAGCTAAGCTGAAATTAAGCAACTACATCTTGTACAATTAAATGACGGATCACATCGTCGGAAATTTTCATCAGACGATCAAGTTCATTAACGACATCAGGTGTCGCGTTAAAGTTTACAAGTACGTAAACTCCATCGTTGAACTTGTTGATCTCATACGCAAGACGGCGTTTGCCTTTTACTTCGTGCTTAGTCACTTCGCCACCATTGTTGATGATGCCTTGGAATTTAGCGACTGCCGCTTCCACTGCTTCCTGCTCAATATCAGGACGAATAATGTACATCACTTCGTATTTACGCATGTTTAAGTTCACCTCCTTATGGACTGTAACGGCTCCCCACTTGGGTCGGCAGCAAAGCTGCACGGAGAGCAAGGAGCGAGAATATATTTACTCGCATTTAAATACTATAACAAAAACAGGAGCCCATGACAAGTGGCTGTTTCATCCGTTCCTGCTGCTTATTGTTTCCACCTTCTACGGATACATGTTTCATTCTATTTCTTCAAAACCTATAGACGGTGAAGCAATTGACCCTTTATATGGAGGTGACCTGCATGGGTGAACGTACAGAATTTAATGCTGGAGACAAAGCGCCTAACTCTGGCGAATACATTGAAATTGGCGAGAAGTCCTTTCATATGGGAATTAATAATCCTAAGATTGTAACCCTGGAAAAAGGAGATACCTTCCCTGAGACTTCAAACCACAACCGCAAGTGGAAGCGCAAATCGCAACCGCAGCATTAATTCAAAGTATGCTTGTAAAGGAACGGTGACTGAATCATCACAGTGCTGTTCCTTTTTTGTCCTTTCCAACTAAAACACTTAAATCTACTGTGATCTCCGCAAACTCTCGATTTATAAAAGCTTCCTTTCGTGCCGGATCTGCCGACCATGCGAGCGGAGTCATTTCAACCCATCGTCTAAGCTCTGCACGGTGAACCTTGTTTGTTTGATTTAATCCGATGACGTCCAGCAATTGAAAATGTGATTTAAAAAGCGACGTTGTGCTCTCATTCTGATAGTCCCTTTTAGCTAGATCATCGAATAAAGATTCTCTAAGTTCCTTTAAATATTCGGGACCCGGCACAACTTTAATCACCAAACCGCCTGGCTTCAATATCCTTTTAAACTCCTTGTAATTAGATGGTGATAAAATATTGAGTATGACATGATACGACGCGTCTCCCAGCGGGGACTTTGCCAAATCACCTACGAGCCAAATGTGCTCCGGATAATGTTTCGAAGCGATGCGAATACCTTCTTTGGCAATATCAAGACCTACACCGCATGATGATAAGTTACATATATTTAAAATCTGATTCAGATGCGACCCTTCCCCGCATCCCACATCGGCAACCATAAGAGGATCTATCGCCTCATCCTGATGCTTGGTAATGATTCCAGCAATCATCTCATGCATGGGCGTATATAAATCACTATGCATCATGATACTTTGCCGCGATTCGAACAATTCTTGACTATACAGTCGGCTGGAAGCATGGGAGGTGAAATTCAAATACCCCTGCTTTGAAAAATCAAACGTATGCTGATTCAAGCAGACTACACTCTTAAATTCCACAACACTCAATGTTGTATTGCAGATCGGACATTTGAGCGCTGAAATCATTGCACTTACACGCTGTGCACTTTGCATTCTTCGATTCATGAGATCCCTTCCTTATTCAAAAAATCACAAGCCCATTCTGTGATTCAGAGTAAAGGGGAATAACAAAAAAGAGGAAAGACAGAATGATCCGCCCTTCCTCATTAATCTAATTTTCTAATGAAGATGATACTATTAAAAAATGACAGACTGATCCCGTTTACTCTGTACATCCGAACAGAGCCTTTGAACGTATGAAATTACGAGTTCAAAGTTAGGGAGCGCAATCTGATATAATGAATCACTTTTTAATAATCCTCCTTAAGAAATGTGCAAGTACAACCTTATTATATGAATCCATACACTTAAAGTCAAAGTTGATCGATACCGCTTCTTAATGCCCTGCCTTATTTCTGTAATAGTTCCACCAATAAACCGAGCAATAGTCCTAAACTATAAAAACCTGTATCCTTAATATCCTGCCACCGTCTGCTTACACTCCCATTCATCGCCCAATCCCCTTTACCGCTTTTACATATCATATTCCGACGATGGGCCGATGTGTGAACTATTGCCTTGGTTATGATACTCGCTGGACCTTGCGGCTTCACCGCTTAGTCCTAGGCGAGACTGCGATGCACTTCCTTTCGAAGCTTCGCCTCCGACGAACCCCCTATCGGGTTCTATCCCTCTCCTTTTCCTCACGAAAAAAATGACGACCCAACGCTGGTCGCCATTTTTGTTACGGAAAGAGAGGGATTCGAACCCTCGCACGCCTCGCGACGCCTAACTGATTTCGAGTCAGTCCCCTTATAACCACTTGGGTACCTTTCCACATATGAGCCTGCTGCAATTAGAGCAGGCAAAATGTATTGTAACACAAATATTTGATATATTGCAATGGAAAAGCGTTCAAAAAAACGTCCAATTCATGCCTTTCGCTTTATATAATCGGATTTTCATCAATCGGCTCTGAACGCAGCACCTTTTTCATCTTTTTCTCGAATTTACTTCTCGGGACCAACACGCTATGCTGGCAACCCAAACACTTAATACGAATGTCCATCCCCATGCGAATCACCTTCATCTCATTGGTTCCACACGGATGGGCTTTCTTCATTTGTACTACGTCACCAAGCTCGAATTGTTTTCGTTCCATTTAACCCTCCACCTTCTCATTCCTGTGGTAGGTCACTAACCGTGGGTAAGGAATTTCTATACGGTTCTCATCCAACGCTTTTTTGAGCATGGCGTTCATTTTTCGGCCGATGCCAGCTTGCGTGTTCGGCTTACATTCCGTCACGATGCGAATGATCACATCCGATGCCCCCAACGTTTGCACCCCTAACACTTCAGGATCTTGTATGATATTGTCATCATTGACTTTTAGAAGGCTCGCCGTCTCTTTGATGACATTAATCGCTTTATCCACATCCGCTTCATAGGCTATCGATATATCTACAACAGATACCGAATTATGAATCGAGAAGTTAGTCACCTCTGTAATAGAACCGTTCGGAATAATAAATAACTCCCCCGTCCAGCTCTTAATCTTCGTTACTCGGATGCCGATTTCTTCAACCGTTCCTTTGAAAGACCCCGTCTGTATAACATCCCCTACTGCAAACTGATCTTCAAAAATAATAAAGAAGCCCGTTATGACATCCTTCACAAGATTTTGAGCTCCAAAGCCAATTGCAAGACCTACAACCCCTGCACCTGCCAATAAAGGCAATATGTCAAAGTTTAACTGCGAGAGGACCAACAAAATAATAATAAAGTTTATCGTGTACGTAATCACGTTAGTCAACAGCTTGCCTATCGTCTTAGCCCGCCTTGAATCCACCTTCATACGCCGTTGTTGATCGTCATTAATAAGCATATATTGTATGTCATTTCTGGCCAATCTGACGACGATCTTACAGGCAATATATATCACATTAATCTTTAGAAGTATGTACAGCACGTTCATCCAGAATTGATCATCCACCAAATAACCAGCGATATTGTCTTTTACCGTTTGAAATGGATTGGATGTTACTGTTGCAATCGAATGAAATATCATGCTCAACCCCCTCCTTCCTCGTTAATGTTAACATAGGTTCCATTCTTTTGAAAATAAATCCCGCGCACCTCAACCTTTTCTTGTACAATAATGTCTTTAACCTGCTGCAGGTCCTCGTTTGGAAACTCTATCGACAAGGCACAGCCAGCCGTAATATCTTTTGGCGTAGGCCTAATATCAATCTCAATATCTGCATATTCCAGCAGCATCTCTGCTCTTAACGCCTGCTGCGTTGAGTCAAATGCAATTAGCATCACAAGTACTCTCTCCCCTTCTAACACAACTTGTCCATCTTATACTGTTTTTACCTCTGACTAGAGTATAAATCCAATTCAAATGCCGTATACTGTAACATTACCATTCGGTCCTATAGGAGGAATGCCTGTGAAATTCCCACTTTCTTTTCAGAAAGGCTTTAAAGATAACAAAGCTCCAACGCAATTAAAAATAAATCATACTGAACCTAATGCAAAACAAAAAATAACGCATTCATTACATTACTATCTTAGCCGTGTACCCGCTGGACAAGATATTGTTATTGTCTGTATAGGAACAGATCGTTCGACAGGCGATGCGCTGGGCCCCTTAGTTGGAACCCATTTGCTTAGACACAAAACATCAAGACTGCATGTATATGGAACGTTAGATCAACCTGTTCATGCTATGAATCTGAAAGAAACCATCGAAACGATCGAAGCAAATCATAATGACCCATTTATTATAGCGATTGATGCTTGTTTAGGGCAAGTCACTAGTGTAGGTTGTATACAAGTTGGTGAAGGTCCCGTCAAGCCCGGGGCTGGAGTGAATAAAGACCTGCCTGAAATAGGTCACATGCATATTACTGGTATTGTTAATGTCGGGGGATTTATGGAGTATTTCGTGCTGCAGAACACTCGCTTAAGCCTTGTGATGAACATTTCCGAAGTCATCGCCAGCTCAATTCAAGGTTCGTTTACGTTACTCAATCATTTCGGCTTACCTTCTACGCCTGTTGTGAAGCTTGACTAATCGCTTCCTTCTCCTCTGGGGACAATGCGTATCGGGACGTCCCCTTCTCAACAGGTTTAGCATAAATATAACTGTCATCTCGGCTGTGAATCCCGCTGAGTACTAATCCGTTACACTCGCTGTCAATTATCGCTGCGGAGAAACTCAGATCATTGCCGCGGTCCCCAAATGCATTATAACGAAGAATGCCAACCTTTGATTTCATCGTCTTCATCGTTTGCAGGATGGCTTCAATTTGCTTGGCGTTATGGTCAGCCTTTTCATTCAACACACTTTGCCGTTGCTGCACACTTATAATGGCTTCCTCTAAATTAAGTTCACGACCCTCACCCAGCATTTGTTTATATTTTCGTTTCATCTTACGCAATTGCACCCATTGAATGAGCACTAGGATTAAGAGCAATATGAATGATCCAAGCATCATAGCAATCCAAAGCTCCAAATCCACATTAAATACTTGCGGCATAACCTTTCCCCTCTCTCATATGTAGCATTTAGATCTTATATTGTTGATGAATATCTTGAATCGCTTTGATAAAATAATCAACCTCATCCTCTGTTGTAAAATAACCTAAGCTTGCACGTACTGCCCCTGTTTCTAACGTCCCCATACTTTCATGTGCGAGAGGCGTACAATGATATCCAGACCGCACCGCTATTTGATAATGTTGATCTAAGATAAATGCCAGCTCAGATGCATCTATCCCGTCTAACTGAAATGAAACAATACCCGTCTTCGGCGCACCTAATGCAGGTCCTAATATTTGAACCCCATTAATCGCTAACAAACCTTCCATTAACCGCTGCGTAAGACCCCATTCAGCTTTATGAATGGCATCTACCGTTTCATTCAGCACAAACTTCACGCCCTCATTTAAGCCCGCAATCCCTACCGTATTCTGCGTACCAGCTTCAAACCGATCCGGCCTCGTCTGCGGCTGATCAATATCCTCTGAGCGGCTTCCCGTACCACCATGATGCAAAGGGACTAAATCTATATCCGGAGCCACGTACAACCCGCCTGTCCCTTGAGGTCCTAACAATCCTTTATGGCCCGGAAAAGCGAGCATATCTATTCCCATTCGATTCACATCTACAGGAATAATGCCAAGGCTTTGTGCCCCATCGACAAGCAGTTTAATGGAGTGCTTCTTGATGACTTCACTTATCTGTTCAAGCGGCAGTATACTTCCCAGCAAATTGGAGCTGTGGCTGCATACCATTAATGTTGTATTCGTTCGTATAGCAGATGTTAACTCTTTCATGTCTAATTGACCTTGGGCATCTACAGATAAATAGGTCACTTCCACCTGCTGCGTTCGCTTCAAATACTCTAAGGGCCTTCTCACAGAGTTATGTTCTACTCCTGTACAAATAACATGATCCCCTTTTTTCACAAAACCTTTAATCGCCAAATTCAATGCGTGCGTTGTATTTAATGCAAATGATATATCGTTAGGATTACTAATATTGCACAGTCGAGCGATGTGTTTTCTCGTCTCAAATAAAACCCTGCTCGCTCGAACCGCCATCTGATGACTCCCCCTGCCCGGGTTAGCGGTATATTCATGCATACATTCAACCATCGCATCTGTGACCTGTGGGGGCTTTGGCCATGACGATGCAGCATTATCAAAATAATAGACCTTCATCCTTATCCACTCCTGCGGCATGAATAAAGCATACTAAAGCGTCCTCTCCAAGCTTGTCTGCTTGTAAGATTTTGTTTTAGTATGCCTCATTCATTTTCTTTTGATTTTATTATAAGTTTTCCACTTCATGCATGCATTAATGATATACCTTGATATCTCATAATCATTATGCATTTTTTGATTGGTTTAACATCTCTAACAATCGTTCCAGATCTTCCTTTGAATAGTAAGAAAATTCAATTTTCCCTCGATCCTTTTGATGTTTCACCTTAACAGTTGTCCGGTACAGATCTCTCAAACTTTCTTCTACCTGTACAATAAACGGATTGTTGTGGGCTGGTTTTCTTTGCTTCGTTTTATTAGACTGTTGTCCTTCGTGGTGTTTTTGAATCGCTTCTTCCAGCTCCCGCACGCTCCAATTTTGATGTATGGTAAGCTCTACGAGCTGCTTCATCACTTTGTTATCTTTAATACCAGCAATCGCTCTTGCATGACCCATGGATAATGTTCCACGTGAAACATGATCTTTGATTTCATCTGGCAGTTGGAGGAGACGCAAGAAATTAGCAATATGAGATCGTGATTTTCCCACCTTAACGGACAGTTCTTCTTGCGTTAACGAGAATGTATCAATCAACGATTGATACGCTACTGCTATTTCAATGGCATTCAGGTCTTCTCTCTGCACGTTCTCAATCAAAGCAATTTCCATCACTTGTTGATCTGTAAAGGTTCTTACGACGGCAGGAATAGTTTCCTTACCTGCTTCTTTTGACGCCCGAAACCTGCGTTCCCCTGCTATAATTTCATAACCTTTCAGAACGGATCTCACTATAATGGGTTGAATCACTCCATGTTCTTGAATCGACATGGATAGTTCCTTAATGCTTTCTTCTGTAAAGTGCTTTCTTGGTTGGTAAGGATTAGCTCGTAATTGTTTCAAAGGCACTTCAATAACTTTATCATCTTCACTTACATCTAATGAAGCTGAAGGGATTAAAGCTTCTAAACCTCTTCCCAGTCTATTACTCACCCACAACCAATTACTTTGATAATTCAATATATACCTCAGCACCTTTCGACCTCGGATCATAAGTCACAATGGATTGTCCATGGCTCGGCGCTTCACTTAACCTTACGTTTCTTGGTATGACAGTTGTATACACCTTTTGTTGAAAATATTTCTTCACTTCTTCAATGACTTGTATACCTAAGTTCGTTCTTGCGTCAAACATCGTGAGCAGCACACCTTCAATTTGCAGCGATGTATTCAAGTGTTTCTGAACCAATCTAACTGTATTGAGAAGCTGACTTAACCCTTCCAACGCATAATACTCACATTGAATTGGAATGATGACTGAATCAGATGCTGTCAGTGAATTAACGGTTAGGATTCCTAACGAAGGCGGACAATCAATTAGAATGTAGTCATACAAATGTTTGACTAAATGCAGCGATTTCTTCAACCTGACCTCTCTAGATATCGTAGGGACCAATTCTATTTCTGCACCGGCCAATTGTATGGTCGCAGGTAAAATATGAAGGTTTTCAACATTTGTTTCAACAATCGCATCTTTAGGATGAACTTCGTTGATTAATACATCATAGATACAATACGCCACATCTGCTTTATTAATACCAATCCCGCTTGTAGTATTACCTTGCGGATCAATATCGACTAGCAGCACTTTTTTACCTAACATCGCCAAAGAAGCACCTAAATTAACTGATGTCGTTGTTTTACCCACGCCACCCTTTTGATTAGTCACTGCTATTATTTTAGACAAAATCTTTCACCTCAAAATATTCCTTCTTAATAAGATAGAAAAAGCGGCAAGTGCCGCTCGCTGTACCCGTTTATAATCATGACGTACGTTTCGGAATTTTTATCGTAATCTCGTAATGATCTTCATGGTCTTGTTCTTTCGTTACAATGTCCATACCTGAGCTTGTAATCATATCTACCGATTGACGAATCGTATTCAACGCAAGCCTTACATCTTTAGAATAAGAAATCCGCTTTCTTCTGCTCAGCTTTTCTCTTTCTTTATAGAAGGCAACGCGCGCTTCAGTTTGTTTCACATTTAATTCTTTCTGAATAATTTCTTCAAGAATCTTTAGCTGCAAATCCTCATCCAAGCCAATTAGGGCTCTGGCGTGTCTTTCTGTAATAAATCGGTCTAACAATGCTGTTTTTACTGTTTCGCACAATTGCAGCAGTCTAATTTTATTAGCTATAGTCGATTGACTTTTACCAAGGCGTTGGGCTAAGCTTTCTTGAGTTAATCCGTGCAGATCGATTAATTGTTGATATGCATTGGCTTCTTCAATGGAAGTTAACCCTTCTCTTTGGAGATTTTCTATAAGCGCTATAGATGCAGTTTGAGAGTCATTGAAATCTCTAATTATTGCAGGAATGGTGTCCATCCCAAGACGTTTTACCGCTCGAAACCTTCTCTCCCCCGCAATGATTTCAAACTTACTGTCCCTTACCCTGACAACGATAGGTTGAATAACGCCATGCGTCCTAATCGTCTGACATAATTCTTCGATCCGTTCTTCATCGAATACGGTTCTTGGTTGAAATGGGCTGGGTACAACTTCACTAATGGGAATGTTCTTAACCTCATCTACTGATGTTTTCTCAGATAATCCGAAAATTCTAGTGAATGATTCTTTCATCGCAAACAACCACCTACAGTTTGAATTAAGCACTCATTCGAAATGACGCAAGTCTGTTAATTATATTATCATGTGGCGACTTGTTTTTGACATCGAAAACAACGTTCAATCAACATCCAGTTTATATGACCTAACATTATAGATCAACAACACTCAATGCAGAAGGTCGACTAAAACTGCTATGGATTAGAACTTTTGTTTTTTCAATGATATTCAAATCATTCATGCCTATGACTGCGTCTCTTATCTCTTTAGAGGCCAGGTTAACTTTTATTAATAAGTAGAAATTAAAAAATCCAATTAGAGCCAAACTTTCTGATACATTCAGAAAGTTTAAGTTTCAAGCGTATCTCAACCTTTCTGATGTTTCAAGAAAAGCTGCATTAAAAGCACGGATGTCCACCATGGGATAGGCTTCGATAGAAGCTTATCTTATGTTTTAACACAATTGATTGTTTATTCTTGCATAATTGAATTAATACTTCATTTTAGACACAATACTTCTTAATTCTCCATTCAAGTGTGAAATTCCTGCTCTACGCACTAAAATTAACCCCAATACATGAATGTT
>CAYUSG010000033.1:0-29050 GCA_964447355.1 uncultured Paenibacillaceae bacterium | reverse complement strand
CGTAGCCATCGTCCTCTCTACTGCCATTGATATGGAAGACAATGGCGATATTCGAGTTTCAGCCTTAATTCCGTTGCCTGGAAGTCTTGGCGGAGGTACGGGCGGAGGCGGAGGTACGGGCGGACAGAAGCCTTATTACATTGATTCGGATACCGGCCGAACAGTGAGAGAAGCCAACAACAAGCTGCAGCGACGTATGACACGATACATATTCTTCGCCCACCGCAGAGTGCTGGTCATGAGTGATACGGCTGCAGCCCAAGGCTTAAACCTGCTGTTCGATTCGATATCAAGGATACCAGAGAATCGAATGTCTTCTTATTTACTGGTCAGTGAAGGGAACGCCGCCGATGTTCTCGGCGTAGAACCGAAGATAGAACGCTTCTCAGCCGAATTCATGAGAGAACTGGCTAAGTCAACCCAGAATATTGAGGTGACTATGAAGGAGCTGGCTCAGGTTTCGGGCAAGAACGGTATAGACGGCTTTGTACCTTTAATTGCTGCTAAGAATACTGAAGAGAACAAGGACATTCACCCTGAAATTCAACTCATGGGTTATGCCATATTCCGCAACGGAAAGATGGTCGGAACGATGAAGGGCAAGGAAGCGATGGGCTTAAACTTTCTAAAGAATGAGTATAAACCCAATATCATGACTATAGAGCTCGATAATGATCATTTCTGTGTCGTGCGCATCATATCAGGCAAAACGAAAGTTCGACCTGTTCTAAATAGAAGCAATGCCCATTTCGACATCGACGTAGATGTTAAGCTGAAAATTCTAGAAAACCGTTCAAATTTGGAGTTCAGACATTTAGAGGACATATTAACGCTCAATAAACACATCAGCAGCCATATTGAACAATGTATAGAGGCTTCACTGCAGAAAGTGAGAGCTACGCAGGCTGATCCCGTGGGTCTGGGTTTAATTATTCATCGGAAATCACCGCTGGAATGGAAAGATAAATTCAGCCATGATTGGAACAATCGACTACGTTCATTTACGGCCGATGTCCAAGTAACGTCAGTCATTCTTTCCCCAGGTATGATTTTTGAGAATATTACGAATGACGAGGTGACCGGCTAATATGAACACAATTATTCTAACTGTTACCGTTATAATCGGATTGATCATCCTATATAAGGACTGGATGACATTTCTGCAGGAGGGGATAAATGGAACCAGCGTTATATTTCAAGCTGCCTCATTGATCTTAATTATATGCATCGTAATGGACATTCCAGTTAAACTGCCGACCGTCTGGTTTTATGGCCCCTTAAGCGACATCATTCGTTCATGGATCGTGTAGTACATTGGAGATGAGTGGAGGGAAGCAGAACATGGATCATACACAACATTTAAGTATCCGGCAATTCGCCTGGATCATCACCACCGTGCTAATTTCAGGGAACTTGATTATTACACCCTCTAAGACGGCTTATTTAGCTGGTATTGATGCTTGGTTCAGTTACTATATGCCCATTCTGTATGCATTAATAGTAGCTTGGTTTTTCTACTATCTCATGAGGTGTTATCCCGGCAAGAATCTATTTCAGATCATTCTGCAGGTCACTGGAGAATGGATTGGATCCTTGCTAATCCTCATCTTTGCGTTCTACGCGTGGATGGTGCTGATGCGAGACATCCGAATGCTCGCCATCTTCTTTCAGAACGCCGTGCTGCCTAACACCCCAGAAGAGGCGCTTATACTTACCATGGTTTTGATTGTCATCTATTATGGCAGGACAAGTGTGGAGATTGCAGCACGTGTCAACGATATGATTCTTCCGTTGTTTGTTATTATGATATTCTGCTTTCCCTTAATGCTCACTAACGAAATAAGATTGAATCGAATTGAGCCCTTTTTCTTAGCGGGAACAGACTCCTTATTAAGTGCAAGCATATTAAACATCGGCTGGTATGGTGAAATTTTCTTCATGGGGGCTTTCCTGCATACCGTTACTCAGGCAGCATTAACAAAATCAGCCATGCGTCACGGAATTCTTCTAACGACGCTCATATTAACGATTCTATCATTATTGAGTCTGACGGTTTTGGGGAATCAGTTAACGGCACACTCGGCATATCCCTATAATTCTTAACATCAACAAATTCACGTTACTGATTTCCTAGACCGGCTTGATATCGTGTTCTTTAGCATGTGGCTGCCGACTGCAATGATGAAGAACATATTCGTTTATTTGGCTGCCCTGATGGCCTTACAGCATTTGTTCTCATCGAAATCGCGATATGATTACAGGATCATCAATCCATCCTTTGGTTTATTTCTCTTCCTGACCACTTATGTAGGGTTTAAAGGACTTGTCGATGTTTCTAATATGTCTACTCACGGCACGATCAGCATTGTAGCGATGGTGCAACCTTTGATGATGATGATCGTTCTAATCGCAAGCAGGTTTAAGCCCGGAAAAGATGGCAACCGTCGTAAGCATTCAAAGCATAAGTCAATATGGCCGCGAATGACGAATAGTTTATTAGTCACATGTTTATTATGCATCGTCATTGGAACGATTACAGCATTAAAAATCCCCAAGCTTGCGGCAATTTGTGCCCTTATCTATGCTTGTTGCATAGTGGGGACTACCATTACGAGCTCAAAGGAAATGAAGCTTGGGGAATCCAACCAAAACCAAACATAGTGCATTAAACCTAATACAACATCAACGAACAGCTTTTTTTCAACTCAATAAGAGGATTTTCGAGGTTTATGTAGAATATTTTGGAGTGCAAAAATCACATTCCATTCAAATGATCTAAGACATAAGTACATAAGGAGAAGCTATGAAAGTCCCATTTAAACATCGATCATGGACCATTGTTGTTATGCCGGACAGCAATCGATCCAGCTTTCAATTGAATATTTCACAATTCAATCTGTTGTTGATTTCATTTATTTGTATAACGCTTATTGGGCTGAGCATCAGTCTATTCATATCGAACAAACAGACTCAAATGCATAGCAACCAGCTAGAACATCAGGTTGCATTGCTGGAACAGACCTTCTCGCAGACTCTTACTGAGAAAAACGCTGAGATTGAACAGCTCCGAGGTCACGTACTCACTTTATCTGAACAAGCCGATGAGGTGCAGCGTAAGATGGCTGCACTCGTTGAACTGGAAAATGAGCTCTTGGTCATGACAGGCAATGATCCCGCGCTTCTGGGCAATGATGATCGCTCTGTTCGGATTGCCTCCACATCGTTAAGCGAGACGGAAGGTCCCAGCGGCGGTCCCGAGATTGAAGTCAGCAATGAAGATATAGAAGCATTTGCTAAGCAAACGGAGGTCCGATTCCATCATTTGAATCAGAACATGGATGATCTGACAGAAGATCTTAACACTACGATGGATTTGGTCGCCGAATTCCAAGAGGCTTTGCGAGTTACACCGTCGATCTGGCCGACTACTTCTTATCAAGTAACTTCCAATTATGGATACCGTAAAGACCCGTTTACTTATCGGACCAGCTTCCATTCAGGCATCGATATAGGCGGCGATTATGGTGATCCTGTCTATGCAACCGCAGATGGCAAAGTGATAAATGCTGACTATGATCGCGGGAAAGGGAATTATGTCGAAATTAATCATGGCCTCGGCTTGCGGACCGTATACATGCATCTAAGCAAAAGGTTAGTAGAGGCAGGTGATTCCGTCAGCAAAGGGGATACCATCGGCCAGATCGGTTCTACAGGCCGAAGCACCGGTCCACATCTACATTACGAAGTACTAAAGCAGGGGGCCAGCATTAATCCCTCCCCCTATATGAATACGGCGACAAAGGATGGGTAACGGCATGTTTGGACTAAAGAAGGTTCAAGTGAATCTAGATACTACAGACACACTGATTGGCAAAGGGTCTGCCTTCGAAGGCTCAGTCCATTCTGAGGCGGGCATTCGCGTCGAGGGGAAGTTGAAGGGGCTTATTGATATTAAAGGTGACGTCGTCATCGGTGAAGATGGCGAAGCCATTTCTAATATTACCGCACGCAACGTAACCATCGCTGGCATTGTCCGCGGAGATATTAACTTAACAGGCAAGTGCACCATTACATCCAAGGGCCAGCTGATCGGCAACTGCACCGCCAGCGCACTTGTGATCGAAGAAGGCGGGCGTTTCGATGGTTCGAGCAAGATGCTTCAGAATAATAAACAGCCAGCTAAACAAGAAGCAGCCGCTGCAAAAGCTTAATACATAGAAGTGTATTAAGGCTCCGATTCGATATGAATCGGAGCCTTTTTATTATTGTTCTCGATATGGACTTAAACATTGAGCCATATTAGCCGATAGCTAGATCCTTTTCTCAAATTTCAGACAGGATTCACCAGAAGATTGGAATACGACCAACGACGGCAGATGCTTGCTTTTAAAATTAAAAAATTTACAGCCATACGGATGGTTCGGTTCCCAGGTTATAAAATAATGCTTACACTTATGACAGTTAATGCGAGGTCCCTTGTTCATATTAACGCTCCTACGTCTGCCTCAATAGGGGCAGATTAATCACCATCATTATTGTACCTTAACCGCGTTCGGAAAGCCAAGTCTGTCTCTTCTATTCTTGAACCCACTGTAAAGTTGACACGACATCGAAAAGCCCCTTCACTGACTTTGGCCAGTAAAGGGGCTTAAAATCGTTAACTGCTAATGTCTTACATTAATGTGATAGTCCATTGTGTCGCACCCGGTTTTACGGTTAGTTTAACACCTTGTTCCGTCTCTTCTTGAACCGCGCCATCAACAGAAGTAATCTTATTAATGTTGCGTAAAATGATGCTGTAAGGAGCGTCAGTTGCACTGGATGTTACAGTGATTTCATTCCCTTGCCGCGATGCAATCACTTCTAGGGCAAGCTCAGCAGATGTGCTGTATATAGTCGATTTCGCTTGTGCACCATCTTGCAGATCGAACAAATGCAGCTCCACATTCGCAGCATAATCATAATCAGGGCGCATCTCGTCCTGTCCAAATGCAATGAGGCTGCCTGATCTAGCAAGAAGCGGGACGCTGAAGTAATCATGCGTTTCTTTAACCCACTGGCCACCCTCGATGATCTGCCCCGAGACGAAGTGGGTCCAGGTACCTTCTGGAACGTAATAATGGGCTGACCCTTGATCGTTGAAGATCGGTGCAACTAATAGGGAATCACCTAGCATGTACTGACGATCAAGCGGCGCACAGTTCGGGTCCTCTGGGAATTCCAGCACCATAGCTCTAAGCATTGGCGAACCTGTCTGGGTAGTTTCATAAGCTGAACTGAAGAGGTACGGCATTAAACGACATTTCAATTTGGTGAAGTAAGCTAATACGTCTACTGCTTCCTCATCGAACAGCCACGGTACGCGGTACGATTCATTACCGTGCAAACGGCTGTGTGAGGACAATAAGCCGAATGCGGACCAACGCTTGTATAAATCAGGTGTGGCCGTACGTTCAAAACCGCTGATATCATGGCTCCAGAAGCCAAACCCGCTCAGTCCAAGCGATAACCCCCCGCGCAAGGATTCAGCCATCGAATAATAGTTAGCTGAACAATCGCCGCCCCAGTGAACAGGGAACTGCTGTCCGCCTGCGGTAGCAGATCGTGCGAAAACCATCGCTTCATTCTTACCCTTCGTTTCCTCTAACACTTCGAACACCGCTTTGTTATACAAGTGTGTATAGTAGTTATGCATTTTCACTGGATCGGAACCATCATAATAGACCACTTCTGTTGGAATCCGCTCGCCAAAATCGGTTTTGAAGCAATCCACGCCCATATCAATCAGCGCTTTAAGCTTGTCCTTATACCAGCGCACAGCATTCGGATTGGTGAAGTCTACAAGGCCCATACCCGCCTGCCAGCGATCCCACTGCCACACGCCGCCATTCTTCTTCTTCACTAGGTAGCCATTCTTCTTACCTTCTTCAAACAGATAAGATTTCTGCGCAATGTACGGATTGATCCAGACACAGATATTAAGCCCCTTTGCTTTTAGACGTTTCAGCATCCCTTCAGGATCTGGGAAAGCATCGCGGTCCCATTCAAAATTACACCATTCGAATTCTTTCATCCAGAAGCAGTCGAAATGGAACACATGCAGCGGGATGTTACGTTCAACCATACCATCGACGAATTCATTCACTGTTGCTTCATCATACGTTGTCGTAAACGACGTTGACAGCCACAAACCGAATGACCAAGCTGGAGGCAATGCTGGTTTTCCCGTAAGTGCAGTGTAATTCTGCAGTACCTCTTTCGGATTCGCACCTCCGATGATGTAGTATTTCAACGTTTCACCTGGTACGCTAAATTGCAGTTTAGAAACAGTCTCAGATCCAATTTCGTAGGATACCCGCTCTGGATGTGCCACGAAAATTCCATAACCGAAGTTTGAAAGATGGAATGGTACGTTCTTGTAAGCCTGCTCACTGCTCGTTCCCCCATCTTCATTCCATAAATCAACGGCTTGTCCGTTCTTCACAAATGGTGTGAAGCGTTCACCTAATCCGTAAATCGTTTCACCAATCCCTAGATCCAGCTGTTCACGCATAAATACATTTTGCTCGTGATTCTTAATATAAGCAGGACCCTTATAGCCGGTCCCTGTTAATCGTCTGCCGTTATAGACATATTCCGTATTCCAGCCTTGGTTCTTCATTACTTGCACGGTTAAGCTGCCGCTGGTTAAAACTGCTCTGTCTTCCGTGTTAGATACTTGCACTTGTGTATCTTGTACAGGGTAGATCTGAAATTCTGGTGCAAGCAGGTCATCCCCTTCAAAATGGGTGTACTCCACACAGATAACATCCGGCATGGGGGACGAATAACGTACGGTTAACATCATTGTATTCAAGGTATCCCCTGGATGATTAATCTTCTTGCATGCGGTATAGACCGTTAAGGCATCCGCTTCGGTTCTAATGTCTCTAATCTCTATCGGGTAAAGCACCGTATGTCCGGGTCTGACATGCCAATATCCATCAGTAAATTTCATCGCTGCTTCTCTCCTTCTCTCCTGTTATCTCTGTAAGCTGTCTGGCTAATCTTCTGAGCGCAATTCTTTGACCACATGTTGAGCCTTGTCGAAACAAACAGCCTCTACTAAATTACGAACAGCCGTTTTGGCCATGGCGTAACGCGTGTTGTCTGTCGCAGAGCCGAGATGAGGCAGCGCTATAACCTGCTCAAAGTTAAGCAAAGGATGATCTCGATCAACTGGCTCTTTCTCGAATACATCAAGCCCCGCGGCAGCTATCCTGCCGTCTCTCAACGCTTCGACCAATGCCCCTTCATCTACGGTTTCCCCTCGGGATACATTGATAAAGACGGCACCTTGCTTCATCTGAGCGAAGCGCTCGTGATTCATAAGGTGATATGTTTCCTCTGTCAGAGGGGTAAGCAGAACAACGAAATCCGACTGATTCAACAAGGCTTCCAAACTCTTATATGTTAAGCCGAGCGCTTCTTCCGCTTCGAATTTGCGTGAACGATTATGATAGAGCACATCCATCTCAAAACCGAACTTAGCTCTGCGCGCCAGGGCTTCGCCAATTCTCCCCATGCCGATAATGCCTAACGTCGCATGGTGAACATCGATGCCGAAGCGCTCATCATCCGGTCCGGGTATCCACTTCCCTGCCTTTACCCAGCGATCCATCTCTGTGATTCTGCGGGCAGCAGCGAGTATTAATCCCATCGCTAAATCCGCTACCGAATCATCTGCTGCAAAAGGCGTATGAGTCCCAATGATCTGCCTGCGTTTCATCGCTTGCAAATCAAAATTGTTATACCCTACAGACAAATTGCTGACAACTTTAAGATTCGGAGCTGCCAGAAGCAATGCCTCATCGATGGGAGTCCCCGTCACCAACAGACCCTCGGCGTCTTTGACACGTGCCCTTAATTCTGAACTGCTGATGGCGACCTCGCTTTCCCAATACTCACATGTACAATGCGCTTCAAGATAATCCTTTAAATCCTCTGGTAAACTTCTGGCTATGAACACTTTGGGCTTCATTTCATCAATCCTTCATCGATCCGGCAACGATCCCACCGACGACATATTTTTGAAGCGCAATAAAGATAATGACAATCGGTAAAGCAGCTATCGTAGCAACAGCCATCAGGTTATTCCACTCTGTCCCGTATTGACCAATAAAGCGATACAATCCTAATGTCAGTGGGCGAATACTATCCTCTGAGGTTAAGGTCAGCGCAAAGATAAAGTCCCCCCAACCGAATAAGAAACAGAACACCCCTACCGTCATCATCCCAGGTTTGACCAGCGGAAGAATAATTTTAGAAAATGCCGTAAATTTATTACATCCATCCATTACAGCCGCTTCTTCAAGTCCTCTAGGCAGTGCTAGGAAGGAAGGTCTTAATACCAGCACCGCAAAAGGCAGGGCGTGAATTAAATTAGCTAGAATTAAACCTGGAAAACTGTTCACCAAATCAACCTTGGAATACATCAGATACAGCGGCATCGCCATCATAATGCCTGGCAGCATCTGTACAGATAGTAAGAAAATTAGAATCAGCGATTTCCCTTTTAAACTTAGTCTCGCAAGTGCATAAGCTGCGGGAACGGACAACAATAAGGTCAGCGCCATCGTGCCAATTGCGATAATGACACTGTTACCGATATAACCCAACATGTCAGTGTTCTTAATAAAGTTATCAATATAAGCATCAAAGGCTACGTCGCGTAAGAAGAAATACGGCGGATTCTGATATAGATCCGTAATCGGTGTTAAGGATGTCTTTACCATCCAATACACAGGGAAAAGGAATATAACTAGCATGGAAGCCCCTATGAACGTAAGGCCATACGATTTTAATGTCTTATTGCCCATTAGTGGACCTCCTCTTTATTCATCATTCTCAAATAGAAGAAAGCGATGATTGTTAACAGGACAACCATAATCATAGAAACGGCTGCACCCTGACTGAATTCAAAGGTGGTGAATGAAAGCTGGTACGCATAAATCGGCAGCACCGTTGAAGCATGAACGGGTCCACCAGCTGTCATAATGAAAATGATCTCAAATACTTTGAAGGTGTAAATAATACCTAGCATCATCAAGACCATAATAGTTGGTTTCATTAAAGGCAGCGTTATGTGTTTAAACTGAAGCCATCTGCCGGCTCCATCTAACTTCGCTGCTTCATACAATTGCTCCGGCAATCCTTGCAAACCTGATAGCAGAATAATCATATTAAACGGAATACCTACCCAGATATTGGCGACAATCGTCATGTAAAGCGCCGTATTCGCGCTGCTCAGCCAGCTTTGCGGTTCGCTAATCAAGCCTAACTGCATTAAGATATAATTAATAACCCCGTAATCACCTGACATCATCCATTGAAACACAGAGGCGGTAATGACCATAGGAAGCATCCACGCAAGCAGCATCAAAGAACGGAATAAGCTGCGTCCCGGGAACTTCTTATTAAAGAATAAAGCTAAGGCAAAACCAATGGAAAACTGAAATGCAATGCTTAACACGGTGAATATGACCGAATTTTTCAAAGAGATGTAGAAAACCTCATCCTTAAATGTGTTGATGTAATTCGTTAATCCGATGAAATCATGTTCACCCTTTAGGTTATACACGTTCACATTCTGAAAGCTCAGAATAATGTTATAGATAATCGGGAAGAGAACGAAGATCGCTAAGAAAATCAAAGTCGGCAGTAAAAATAAGTAATTATTCCAATTGGAAAAGTGCCACTTGGATTTCGTTGTTCGGGATTGGGCCGCCATCGTTGGCTGTGACATAATTACTCCCCTTTCTGTAAGGAGAGATGAGGGAAAATCCTGCGATTTCCCCGCCATTCTCTTTTTCAATAATTAAAGTTGTTGTTGAATTTTTGCGTCTGCGTCTTTTACAGCTTCAGCTGGTGCTTTTGCTCCGCCAATCACTTCTTGAATCATAATTTGGATGGCTTCAGAAATTTTCGGATAGTTTGGACCATATGCTCTTGCTTTGGCAACTTCCATGCTGTCTGCGAAGATTTTCATTTGCGGGTCTTCTTGCCAGAATGGATCTTGAATGTAGTCGGTACGGCTCGGAAGACGGCCATTGGTTTTCAAGAATTCAACCGCACGGTCTTTTTCGTTAGCAAATGCGATAATATCAAAGGCAATATCCTTATGTTTAGAGGAAGAAGTAATCGCCCAGTTTTCGCCGCCTAGAACGGTTCCGCCTTGTACATCAGCTGGCAGCTCAACGATATCCCAGTTCACTTTTGCTTCCTTCTGCAAGAATGGAATTTGCCATGTACCGTTCACCATCATTGCAATTTTACCTGCCGCGAATTGTGCAGCATTGTCTGATTGCTTCTGATTTACAACTTCTTTGGACATATAGCCGTTAGATGCCATGTATTGATATACCTCAGCTTCTTTTACCCTGCCTTCACTGTTAAATTCACGAATGTCGGAACCTGATTGCCATAGGAATGGAAGGAAATTGAATGTGCCTTCTTCTGTTTTCACTGCACTGACAGCGAACCCGTACACATCATCATTGGTTAGCGCCTTCGCAGCTTCTTTAAGCTCTTCCCAGTTTGTAGGAGGCTCAATACCCGCTTCAGCCAGCATGTCAGTATTATAGTACAATGCAAGACTGTTACTTCCTACAGGTACACCATAGTTCTTACCTTCATAAACAGTTGAGGACCATGGTCCCTCAAAGTATTGATCTGCTTGTCCCCATGCTTCAACTTCTTCAGTGATATCTGCTAGAATACCAGCAGCAGCAAAAGCATGATGGTCTGGGCTGTCAATCCATACAATATCCGGACCAGAATCACCTACAGAACCTAGAAGCAATTTGTTCTTGATGTCACCGAAAGAAACGAACGTTCTCTCAATATCTACATTTGGATGCTCTGCTTCATAATCAGCAATAATTTTGGCCAGAGCTGTGTTACTTGCTTCAGATGTCATCGTATCCCACCAAGTAATCGTTACTTTCTCACCTGCATCCGCGCCCCCGTTAGCCGATCCTTGATTCTCAGCACCAGAGTTGTTAGTGTTTCCAGCGTTACCGCCAGCACAAGCTGTTAAAACCATCATCGCAGCCAGCACTAGAATGAATAAACCCTTTGTTCTGCTTAACATTGCTTGTTCCCCCTCATAAAATAATGAATATATGATGTTAACACCTTAAGGTGGTACACCCAAATACTATCGATAATCATTTCAATGATGAACGTACATCATTATAGTGTAAAAAGGAATTCGGATGGAACGTCCATACGAATTTTGTTGTCTAAATCAATTTCATCATGGCTATGAATCCGCATTGATGAAATTAATCCCTATGACTAGATTATCCAGTTGTCCAATCGACTATTCACCATTAGATGTAGTATCTGGCATTCTCTTTCGTTACAAGCTCAAGTTTGATGATATTCTCATTCAGATCGCCCTTGTCACCAAAAGCCAAATGATCGAATAACTTCTTAATCGTAATGTATCCTTGATTAAAGGGATCTTGGCAAATCGTTGCCGAAATCGTATCATTCTTCAAGCCGCGATGGATTGCCTTAGACATATCATGCCCCACTAGCGCAATGTCACCTGCAAGGTCCAGCTCCTCCAAATGAGCAGCAATTACATGCAGCTTAGCACTGGACACGTAAATCCCGTCTATCCTTTCGAAGTAAGCCTTGAAATGATCTGCCGATTCATACTCATCCTGAGTCAATTTCAGCGGACCTGCCATTTCAATGCGATCGTATTCTGCCACCACTTCTCTAAAGCCGGTAATCTTCTGCTGCATTTGAAATGTAACATCCGTCGACCAGGTTGATGTGTCCGATGTAATGAGCCCTACTTTGCCGCGTTTACCCAACATCTTACATAGGACATCTGCTGCTAAACGTCCAGCAATTCGATAATCACAACCGACATAGAATAACCTGTGACTTAGTGGCGAGTCGTTGTTAAAGGTGCATACAGCCATGCCTTTCTCAATCCCTAGATCAATAAGCTCAGACATATCATGAGAACTGTTAGGCGCAAGCGCTATTGCATGAAACTTGCCAGAATCAATAATCTCTTGCAAGACGGTTCGTTGCTTCTGGACGTCGTATTTCTCAGACTTGAATATTTCGATATGCAATCCGTAATCACGCAATTCGTCATACGCTTTGCTTATCCCTTCTTCTATCTGCCTCCAGAAATAGTCTGGATGCTCGGGAAAGATGACTGCGAATGACATATCCTGTTTCCTTGACAAGAAACTGGCCGATTTATTAGGCGTGTAATTCAGTTCCTCAATCTTCTCCATCACCAGTCTGTAGGTTTCCGGCTTTACCTTGCCGCGATTATTAAGCACTCGATCTACCGTAGCTGTAGAAAGACCGATCTGCTCAGCTATCTCCTTAAGTGTAAGCCGTTTACCCTGTTTCATCTCAACAACCTCGCATCTTCAAATGGTCTAGTATTGAATTCGCATTCGCTCCTTCACCGTAATCATAACAGCCTTGATTCCACCTGTCAACGCTTTCATGATGTTTTCATTGAACAAAATGATTTACGTGCATCATACATTTAAAATGACACTTACAGACCACTTTTGCTGCCTGTAGGTTTAAAGTTTAATAAAGGATTAAGTCAAAATTAATGGGCATGAGCCCAGTACAATTCCAAGCTCACACCCTATAAGTTGCCTAACTATTAACCGGTCGAACGGGATCACTTCATTTACTCTAAATCTGCAATCGTTAATAAAATATGATGAAATCCATTCAATAAACCTAGAAAGGAAGCGTTTTGGGAGGTCCTGGATCGGCAATGATGGTGCTGGCATCAAAACTTCTTTTTAAGAGTTTCAGCTTTATGTCTTGATAGTCCAGATGTTCCCAAAGATTATCATATTCGTGAGGATCATTCGTATGGTCATACAATTCTCCGTAATCTACATGATGATAGTTCACCAACTTGTAGCGCCCATCATAATACATCGTTCCATAAGATGGTTTGGTTAAAGGTTCCCCTGCTGCTTCTGTTAACGTATTATAATACTCACAGCGAACATATTGACGCGGTGTATGGTCTTGATCCCCCTTTAATATGGGCAATAGGGAAAATCCGTGTGTCTGTTCTAATGGCATTTCGACGATATCAGCCAGCGTCGGGACAATATCCGTAAGTTCCACTAGTCCCTCATATGTTTCACCCATCTTAAATTGGCTCGGCCAAGATATGATGAGCGGAACATGAACCGCTCCCTCATAGAATCTGCAGCCTTTATGCGTTAATCCATGATCTCCAAGCATCTCCCCGTGATCGGACATAAAGATAACAATGGTATTGTCTTTCTGGCCTGATGTTTCCAAAACCTCGAATAATCTGCCCAACTGCTCGTCAATCAATTCCACCATGCCGTAGTAGGCAGCCCGTTCATCCACCAATTGCTGGTCTGGCCTCTTAGGATCTCTCGTTTGATGATATACCGATTTCAATACAGGATTCGGTTCCAAATCACTGTCTCTAAAATAAGGGTCCTTAACTCCCCTTTCTAGGCATCTTCTTGTATAAGCTTCTGGAGCATCATAAGGCGGATGAGGATCAAACATATTAATATGCAGCAACCACGGAGCATCTTGAGACTCCGTTATAAATTCAATACTTTTATCTACACACCAGGTCGTTTGATGATGCTTTACGTCTACTGCAGGATTATACGCGTAATATTGTCCTTTTTTGTTTTTAATAAATACATCGTCCAAATCAACTTCTTGTTCTTGAAGCCATAACAGATAATCATTCCCGTACTCCGTCCCCGTACAAGGTAATCCGCGAATGGGTCCATGGCTGTATTGGATGCTGTCGTATCCTGCATCTCCTATTTTTTCTCTTCCGGTAAAAGCACCTGCTAAATGCAGTTTACCTACAAGCCCGCATCGATAGCCATCATCAGCTAATCGTTTACTAATGAGATCTTGGTCTCTCGGAAAATAATCATTGCCATTTCGAGTCACATGAATCGAACTCGGGTAAAGGCCGGTCAAAAAGCTGGCTCTGCTGGGAGTGCAGATCGGGCTTTGGCAATAGGTTCTAGTAAAGGAGACGCCCTGTTGAACCAAAGCATTGAGATGAGGTGTACGAATATGTTCATTCCCCAAAGCTTCAATCGTATCAAAACGTTGTTGGTCCGTACAAATCCATAAGATGTTAGGTTTATTCATGTTCATGGTCCTTTCTTCATACGATCCGTTAGGCTTAGATTTGAATTTATTACTTGCTAATACCAAGCGTTTCGATGACATCTTTATAGGCTTCTGCTTCCTGCTTCATGGTCTCTACAATGTCTTCTCCCTTAAGCGGGGTTTGCTCCGACTGAATTTTCTCTAGTAATGAACGGAATCTTTCAGATTCTTTGGCTTGGGCAAATGCGTCTCTAAGTATCTTAACAACCTCATCCGGGGTGTCTTTAGGAGCTAGTATGAAATTGGTAACACCCATATTCATATCAATGCCTTTTTCCTTTATCGTAGGAACATCTGGAAACGCAGCAGAACGCTCGCTGGAGAAATTAGCCAGAACCCGTATTTTCCCAGCCTCTTCATTAGCCGAGAAGCCTGCTGTATTCGCGCTGACCGTATCGATGTGTCCACCTAACAAGGCAACAATCGTTGGAGCCGTTCCTTTGTAAGTGACGCTTTTTGATTTAATGTCGGACTTATTGAAAAAATAAGCTTGTGTTAGATGTGGAATAGAGCCTATCCCATTGTTACCAAAGCTGATGACTTTATCTGTTGATTGTTCTTTCATCAAATCATCAATAGTTTGATAAGGTGAGTCAGCATTGACGATTAGATAACTAGGGTTCTGAGTCAATCCTTCAATCCCTACAAAATCATCAATGGAATATTTTGTTTCATTTAATAAAGGAATGGTTGTAAATAATCCGGTCGTACCTATCACCAACGTGTAACCATCGGGTTCTGCAATAGCCGCTTCAGTTGTTCCAATGGCACCTGCAGCACCTACTATATTTTCTACAAGAATTTTCTTGCCTAGAATTTTACTTGCTTCTTCAGCAATTCCTCTAGCTACTGTATCCGTCCCGCCGCCTACTGCAAATGGAACAATAAGCGTAATCGCGTCCTCAGGGTAGTTGACCTTTGGTTCTTCGGGCTGTTCTTTCTCTGTATTCGAAGGGCTGTTAGTCCCTTCATTAGCCTGAGAGCACCCTGTAAAAATTAATGTCATGATTAAGAATAACGTTAACACCATTTTCATTGAGCCTACTTGTTTCATACTGTAACCCCTCCATTTAAAATGATGGTCATTCATCCACAGTACCATTGTACATCAATTAATATGTTCACCTCCCACCAGATCGACAACGCTTTCATTAATGTTTAATACTAACTTATCATAATTGCTTGCAGGAAGCAATTAATTGTTTTGTTCATGTATGGTATATTAAAATAAATTGATTCACGCGGCCAAAACCATAGGAGGTATTGCTTTGTATCATTTAATCCCTGAAGAAGATTCTATTCGATCATCCAATCGTTCTCGTATTCTTAGATTATTATTCGAAAAAGGCCTCATTCCCCGCTTTCATATCGCTGATATCGTTGGCCTGAACTCCTCAAGCGTGACAAGGATCGTGGCTGAATGCAAGGAAGCACAATTTATCATCGAAACGAACGATCAAATTCAAAGCGCTAGTATTGGAAGAAAGCCTGTTCCATTAGCACTAAATCCTTCACTTTATTATGTTGCAGGTATTCATATTGGGGTTAATTTTATCGATATGGGGCTCATGAATTTGCAGGGCCGATTAGTCCGTCATACCCGTCACGAACGGCCGAAAGGAACGGTTGAATCGATTGTTTCCTTTATTAAGCAGCATATTCAGCAATTATGCAAAATTCACCCAGGCATACTATTATCCGTAGGTGTAGCCCTGAATGGGCAAATGGATACCACAACGGGGACAATCTTGGGGCGCAATGTATTTCTAGGTTGGGAAAACGTCCCTCTTCGCGACATGCTGGAGAAGGAATTGAGGGTCCGCGTTGAAATTGATACCAATGTCTATGCTATTGCTCTAGCTGAATACATTCGAAATCCGCTTCCGCCAGATCAACCTCTTTTGTTAATTCATACAGGGGGGACAATAGGCATGGGGCTTGTTGTGAATCATGTTGTTGTACGCGGCCGCAAAGGACTGAGCGGCTTTCTTGAGCATGTTCCTTGGCAAATCGATGGACCCGCCTGTGAATGCGGAAAGCGCGGCTGTTTAACAGCGTTATTGTCGGACCGTGCTTTAATCGCGAGAGCGGCCGATGTACGTCCGGATTTGGACATTCCTAACATTCTTGTCTTGCTTGAATTGAGCAAACACCACGCTGAACTGAAACAACTCATCCATCAACGCGCGGAATACATCAGCCGATTTCTTATTTCTATGGTCTCATTACATGACCCTGCTCGCCTCATCATCACAGGTTTGTCGGATCAAGAACAGATGGCGTTAGTAAAGCAATATTATGAACAGCAACTGGCAAGTTTAGATGATACCTATGCAGAGTTGCAGACGACTAATATGGAAAAAGGTGCCATTCCGTTAGTTGGGGCTGCTACATTAGCGTTGAATGCCGTACTCTCCCCCGCTTTGTCTATTGTAAAAGTTAAAGGCGAACATCCCCATCAGCTTTCACACCAAGCGATATTGCCTTTGCATTCTGATCACTAATCGAATTTCTCAAGGATCATTAAAACGAAACAGCGACGGACTAAGACTGAACAATAAAGTCTTAGTCCGCCGCTGTCATCATTCAACTAACGTTCCCGTTAGTTTTGCGACCTTCAATTATGATAAGGTTCCCCGTATCACTTGTTAAGACAAAATAAAGAGGAGAGGGTAATTTATAACCGCTCCTAAATAGCATACTTTATTGTAATTATATTAAAAAGTTCCTTTGCACCCACAAACTTAATAAAACTAAGTCCCCAATTTGCTTGTACATTTTAACAGCTTTTTATACTTATTGTTATAACACGCAATATAAATTTAAGGCTAGCAGAACTGTCTGCTTAAGTACACATAGGCATCAACAAGGTATTCGATCTTTTCTCTGTGGTCATGACCCGCATTTACTTTTTATATCAGTCCAAAACCTCATAAATTCCGTTCTATGCAACAGAAAAAGTCTTAAATCTAATGGAATATCGAGCTCGTATTCAATCACCTTTCAATTGAAAGTATGTCCCATTTCGCCGGATATTAATGTAGTGGTCTTCAATAAGCTTGGAATCGCTTTACTCGCAATGTCTTCGGTAAATCGATATTTAGGACCCGCAACAGCAACCGCACACACTAAGTTATGTTTAGAATCTAACACAGGCGCTGCAATACTAACGACGTCATCACGATCTTCAGACTTGTTCCAGGCATAGCCCAACTCTTTAATCGTATGCAGCTCCTCCTCCAGCGCATCCCGTTCGGTTATCGTACGAGGTGTCCTTCTTGGCATACCCGCTTCATTAAGGATTTGTTCACGTTTCGTTATGTCCATATATGCAAGCATAACCTTTCCAGAAGCGTTGCAATGCAGCATGACTCTCTTCCCAATAAAAGATTGTAATCCTACAGAATGAGGACTATCAATCTTATCAATATACACGCCCTGATTGCCATCTAATTGAACAAGATGGATCGTCTCACCTACTGTCCTCCCTAACTCGACCAAATAAGGGTTGGCAATGGTCCTCACATCGAGACTGTCTAACAGGGCCCCCCCAAATTGCGACATTTTAAAGCCTAGTTTATATTTTTTGGTCTCATCATTACGGATCGCATAATCTCGCTTGGTTAAGGCTAGAATAATGCGATGTACTGTACTTTTATTCAGTCCTGCTGCTTCAGCGATGGCTGTTATCCCCATCCCATTGTGTCCAGCGCTTTTCAAAACTTCTAGAATATCGATCGCTTTTAAAGAAGAATCTTGAGGTCGCTTTTCTTTCTCCATTCGCGAATCTTCCTTCCGTATTGTTACAATGAAAATACAGCTTTGTCATGCAGCTAATTAACCACTGTTATCCCCTTTCAGTTCTGGTGAATGCTTCGCTAACCAGACGCCAACCAATAACATGCAGGATTGAACGATAAATATCATACCTAAACCTAGCACTTGGCTCATAGCGGCTAGCGTCAATGGAATAACGACCTGACCTAGACGACCACCCACTAATCGAATCGCTAACGCTTCTCCTGTCCTTCCCGCAGGTGCGGCGTTGTAGGTTAAAGTAATGGTTAGCGGCTGACTTACTCCGAATCCAAAGCCCAGTAAGATACAGATCAAACATAACCAGTGAAAAGGGTGTATGACAGTAATGATGCCATAAGATACGGCAGCAACGAGCATAGATAACCACAGAATCAGACGACGCCCATACTGCACAACTAACCAAGGAACGATTAATCGAATAAAGAACGAAGCTGCGGCCTGAGCGGATAACAGCCAACCAATTTGCGAGGCATTTAATCCGATGGATTGGGCGAATAACGGAAAATAGACATTGAACAAATCAAGCGAAACCAAAATAAAGGTGCTGACGAGTACAGCACGGCCTAAGTTAGGGATTTTTAACATCAACCAACCCTGGTACGTTTGTTTTATGACCACCTGTCTGATACTGAAAGGTTCAGAAGACGTTAATTTAACTTTATACTTAACCAGCCAGGCCGTCATGAACGTTAAGATGGCCATGCATGCTAACAGTAAAAAAGTCGTCTTATATCCCAAATGATCGGTCATATATCCACCAAAAACAGGCCCCATCAGCATGCCTAATGAACTGAATAAACTAAAACGGCTAATAAATCGCTCCATTTCATGTTCTGAAGAAGCGGATTGACATATCCCGTTTTGCAAGGCCACAAACATGACAAACTGAGAAATACCCATTACGACCTGTGATACATATAGAGCAGAGAGCGTCGGAAAGACACAAAGAACGGTCATGCTAAGGGTAATGCCGAGCGCTGCGAGCAAGATGGGTTTTTTAGGCCCTATTCTATCAATCATCACACCTAAGGATAAGGCTATAAACAATGGCAGAATCGAAAAACTAGTAGATAACAGACCGATTTGGACCATACTGGCGCCTAAGTCCTTGGCATACAAAGACATCAGGGGGCGGTATGCTGAAACGACAAAGAGAACTAAGATGGTAGTGATATAATAAACGGTGACTTTCTTCAAATGTATAGCCCCCTTCCCCAGTCAATACCAAGGTAAAAACTTGATCAATGATTCGTTAAGATACGGGTTTGTTTTTAACGGTTCGATTCTGATCAAAGGAAGGGTTGCCTTGCGAACGGATACCGACGTATTGAATTTGTCCATTGCCTTTAACGGGCTGACGGACACCATCTCGATCAGGGTCTGCATAGTGGACAAACCATTGTTCAAGCTGATGTTTCATGGTATGAACGACATCTTGATACGTATCAACACCAGCTAAATTAACCGTTTCCCCAGGATCATGTACTAGATCATAGAGTTCATGCGGACCATAGGGATAACGATGAATATACTTCCATGCCTTAGAACGAATCATCCGTACGGGTCCATACTCATCATACACGACAACATGTTCTCGCATGCTGGATGGATGTTCTTGTAAAATCGGCACAAAACTTTGCCCTGGCAAGCCTTGCACGTCATTCGGATAAAGCCCCACATAATCAAGCAGCGTGGGCATAATATCGTATTGACTCAACAGCTCTTGGCAAACCTTGCCTTCTGGTATGCTCCCTGGATGCATCATGATCATTGGCACTTTTACTGACGTATCAAACATATTCAGTGAGAATGTACCATTCCCTTTCCCCCATATCCCATGATGGCCGCAATTAAAACCATTATCACTCGTAAATACAACCAGTGTATTGTCGCTTAAGCCCAATGCATCTAATGCCTCCATTAAACGCCCCACATTACGATCTATCCCCGTAACCGCAGCAAAATAACCCTGCAAGCATTGCATCGCATCTTCCTTGTCATATCGATAAACCGCATCGTCATGCACTTGCGTTTGGGGACAGCTGTTAAATGCACAATCTTTGTATATATCTAATAGGTGCTGTGGATGCTGGTCGGCCGTCCAAGGGTCATGGGGAGCGGTATAATGTACACTCAGATAGAATGGGCTGTCGTGATGAACATTTCGTTCCATAAAATCGATAGCATCATCCGTAATCACATCTGTGATATAACCTGATTGTTCCACCCATTCACCATCCCGTATCATAGGCGCGTTCATATACGGGCCCATGCCTTTGGGTATGGTAAACCAATGAGAGAAACCCTTCTGAGGCGTAAAGCTGTCCCCCAAATGCCATTTCCCACTCAAACCGCATACATAACCATTAGCTGATAAGACATCTGTATATCCTGTCTGGTCTGCTAAGTATTCAATGGCATCCTCTCTTAGGCTACCTTTCTTAATAAAATCCTGAACCCCATGCTGGGATGGCATTTTCCCTGTTAATATCGTGGCTCTTGCAGGGGAGCAAACGGGTGAAGCACAGAAGAAGTTGTCAAATCTAATGCCCTTGGCAGCTAACAGATCAATATGCGGTGTATGAATGTCTTCATTTCCTGAACATCCCAGTGCCCATGCTCCCTGATCATCCGTTAATATGAATACAATATTCGGTTGACTTGGATTTTTACTTGCCATGTCCGCATTCTCCTAGTAAAGACATCAAATCTTTCTAAATTTCAGGCAAACTAAACGTATCCCCCGTCTTCTCTACCCATTGCTTTAACCTGCCATGAAGCTCTTTCTTCTTCTCCGTAAACAGAATGTGGTAGGCTAGATTCACCTGCTCATAAGGATCTTCATTTAAATTGTGCATCATCCATGCATCCCCTTCAAAAGCAACGTATTTCCAACCCTCCGAAGTCACAATCCCCCGATAAGGACGGTCCACACAATAGTCTTTGCCTGAAGGGACGGGCAGCCCGATATATGCACTATCTGGAACGTCCCCTTGAACAGCGGTGCCTTTAATGAATGGGGAGTAATCAAATCCATCCATACCACTTGGCTTCTCTATTCCGCATAATCCTAACGTAGTAGGTGCTATATCCACATGATTGATCAGGTGGTCAACATCTGCTGGAGGTTCATTATAGGCTTGTAATCCGCCGCCCCCTACAATGAATGGAATACGGATAGACTCTTCCCACGGTACTGTTTTTCTAAAATGCCCTTGGGAACCCACCATGTCTCCATGATCGCTAAAAAACATAATATAAGTGTCCTGATCGATACCTAGATCTCTTAAGGTCTGCATCACCCGGCCCAAGTTCCAATCAATACGGTCAATGGCGGCATAATAACCTGCCAAGCTGCGCTGGGTTTCTTCTACGATACGCGGCACATTAGGGACGTTCGGACGCAGCTTCATCTGAGCCGGATTGAATTTAGCTGTGCTTTCCTCTGGCGCAATATAGGGATTATGCGGAGGTTGAACAGACAGCACTGCAAAAAACGGTTCATCCTTCGATTCTGTTGCACGCTTCGTCACATAATCTATTAATATATCGGTCAAGCTATCGGTTTCATACTTTGGCAGACGGAATGATTCCATGTTGTCATTACTTCCAGTATGAACGACACAGTTAAAAGGGCTGTTATTATTCTCATACCCCCACCAATCCTGAAACCCGCCTCTGCGCTCTTCAGGAATTTGCCGTACTGGGGGTTTGTTTTCTGGGCGGGACAAGTCTACGCCGGGACGATTACCGTCGAGATGCCATTTACCAATCCAGCAGGTTCTATAATCCTGTTCATTAAAAGTATGAGCAATGGTTCTCATATCAATGGACATGGAATCATTGAGGCCAGGCACTGTAGATTGATGAGGGTATTTGCTAGTTAACAAAGACCCGCGAAACGGGGAACAAAGCGGTGTCCCTGATATGGCCCGATTGAAACTAATACCATCAGTTGACAGCCGGTCTAAATTGGGGGTGGTAATATTAGGATCGCCCCGATGACTCATCGCTTGAGCCCTCATTTGATCCACAAAGAACCAAATCACATTTTTCTTTTTAGCTAAGTTCATGATCCTTTCATTTCCTTTCTCCATGTATGTCTCGAATGTTATGCCAACTCGTAACCATATAGGAAAGGAAAGATAAGTTAGAACCTATCTTTCCTTTCAAAAGTGTTATTACTGAATGATGCCTAACTTTTTCATGACTTCACGGTTAGACTCAGCATTTTTAGTAATGGTTGCCTGATAATCTTCGGGACCCTTATAATCCATGATTTGGCCTAACTTCTCCATTTCTGCTATTAACTCAGGATCCGCGGCAGCCTTTTTAAAGGCTTCAATCAGAATCTCTTGCACATCTTCCGGCATGCCTTTAGGTGCAATAACACCATTGAAGAACACACCCTCGGCCTCATATCCTAAATCCGCAAACGTTGGCAGGTCTTGCAAGAAGTCTGGTTTCACACCGGTGATGTTTACTATAGGTACAAATTTGCCGCTTTCATAATGCGGTCTAAGTACCGTCTGGGCGAATACACCACTTTGAACATGTCCGCCTAACAATGCAGAAACAAATTCACCTTCACCGCCGTACACAACAAATTCCAATTCAATACCTGCTTCAGTTGCAAAAGCTTCTAACGCAAGCTGCTGGGCATTCATCGCACCTGATACAGCTACTTTAAATCCAGGATTTTGTTTGACATACGCCAGCCACTCTTCAAAATTTTGATATGGCGCATCCGCTGGAACCGCTAAAATTTGGGCGACACTAGCAATATTAGCAACAGGCAGGAAACTGTCATACGAATAATCTGTTTTACCTTCAACGGTTTTGATGGATAAGGCTGCGGCCGCGGTTGTTGCGATTGTATATCCATCCGGTTTTGCATTAAATACTTCCGTCACGCCAATCACACCTGCTCCGCCTGGCTTGTTCTCAAACGTCACCTTACCTTTGTTCGGCAAATACTTTTCCAAATACTTACCCGTTGTTCTTGCAATTAGATCTGAGTTTCCACCCGGAGCAAAGGGAATAATCCAAGTAATCGGTTCTTCTGGATAGTTACTTTTAGGCTCTGCAGCTGGTTCTTGTGTGTTACTTGGAGCATTTCCTGGTGAAGCATTATTCGTCCCCTCATTTGCTGAGCATCCCACAAGGACCAATGAACACATTAACAATAACGATAAGACGATCTTTAGTGAACCCACTTTTATCATGTTGTAACCCCTCCAAATTGTCTTTTTTCACTCAAAACCAATGAAACCGCTTACTAAAATTAGCCTTCACCCCCTTAATTAACGTTAAGCTTCAACCGATGAACCTTTTTCACGTCTTTGTTTCAACCATTGAAACACTCCAAAACCTATGATGCCTACAATCAGCACCAATATAACTGCAGATATCGGACGCGTAAAGAAAACCGCGTAACTGCCATCTGATAAAACAAGCGAACGACGTAAACTCACCTCAATGATCGGACAGAGGACGAACGCCAAGATAACGGAAGGCAGTGAAAAATCCAGCTCTTTCAAAAAGAAGAATATAATGCCCACTACAAGCAGGAACCAAAGATCGAAAAATGATTTTTTGGTGATGAACACACCCACAAGACATAAAATAAATACAATCGGAACTAAGAACGAATTAGGAACGACCAAAATTCTTGCAAACCCTGCCGTTACGAATCGACCCATAACATACATAGCAACAGTGGTTAATAGGAAGCCATAGAATATGCCGTTCACCAGCTCTGAATTGGTCATCAACACATTAGGTCCTGGTTGTATCCCGTGCACCATAAAGGCTCCCATGATAATCGCAATAGATGCAGAACCTGGAATACCTAATGCCAGCAGCGGAACCATAGCGCCCCCTACGACTGCATTATTCGCAGATTCAGGTGCAGCGATCCCTTCAGGATTTCCTTCTCCGAATGTTTCTGGCTTCTTGGACACTTTTTTGGATAACGAGTAGGCAAACCATGAAGCAGCCCCTGCTCCTAACCCTGGGAAGATACCGGTCACTGCACCAATCACAGAACCAATCGCGGTCGGTTTAACAATGCGCTTATATTCATTTAATTTCAGGCCTGTCTTTAATTTATCATTCTGTGTAACATTCTTCTTGTTCAAACCCTCTTTGATCATATTAAACAGCTCAGATACCGCGAAGATTCCTACTAGAAGCGCGATCAAGTTAATTCCATCCATGAGCTCGATCTGATCAAATGTCGCCCTCTCAGTCCCCGTCATCAAATCCATGCCCACCGTACCAAACATTAAGCCCAGTATGACGGAGATCAAGCTTTTCATCTTATCTTTGGAACTTAACATCCCAACCGCTAACAAACCTAATATACCGATAAGGAAAAATTCTGGATCTGATAATTTAATGGCAAAGTTAGCTAGAGGCTTCGACAAGAAGATGAGCACCAAACCTCCAAAAATTCCTCCAATAGTTGAGGCTGTCAGTGAGTAGGTTAATGCCTTCCCTGGGGATTCCTTCTTCGCTAACGTGTAGCCATCAAGGACGGTAGCTGCTGCTTGTGGCGTGCCAGGTATGCCTAACGTAATAGACGAAATTGAACCTCCATAATCAGCAGATTGATAGGCAGCAAGCAGCATCAGAATCGAGGCTAACGGTGAAATCACATAGGTAATTGGAAAGAGCAAGATAATGGCTACGATTACACCTAATCCTGGCAAGGCCCCGCATACTAACCCCACGAAGGTCCCCAATAGGATAAACAACACATTTTCTAACGTAAATAAATTCAAAATGTCATAACCAAATATTTCCATTGCGTATCATCCTTTATATTCTATAGTGATACCGACATCAGCCAATCAAAGATAACGTAAATAAAAGCGGTTACAAAAAGGGCTGTAATTGCGCCCTGATAGAGGCTTTTCTTCCAACCGTAAATCTTTCTGTAGATCGTAAACAATGCCGTAAGGAAGATAAAGACACTGACATAAAAAAGGTCAAATAGACTCCAGCTTGCAATGAAAAGTACCGTTATGATCGTAGTGAGAACCATATACTTGGCACTAGGAATCTCAAACTTATCCTTTTGTCCGCTCTTAATCGTGGATATCAAACTGATCACGCAGAAGATCAAGAGCAATACACTCAATACATTAGGAAAATATCGGGGCCCTAGTTCAGTAGGGGCTGCTAAGCCTGCACCTGATAAATTAATTGATAAAAAATAAATGATATCAACTACGATAATGAATAATAACGCCAAGTAGGTTGCGTTTTTTTTCGTCACCTTAAACACCTCCCCATTATTTTCCTCGCCATGTCATCGTCCACACTGCTTATTCCGCCTCGCTAAATCCCAGCAGCACAAAATAGAGCGCTTACAAAATAATGTTCAATAGACACATCCTCATTCCAATTTTCGATTTACAATGTTGGTCAACGGCTGTCCATTGAGATAACGGTCTAAATTTTCACTTAGTATACGAAGCCGGCGCTCCAATTTACGCGGAGACGTATTCACTGAATGAGACGTAATAATAACATTCGGCATATCCCACAGCGGACTTTCCTGAGGCAGCGGTTCTTTATAGGTCACGTCCAATCCAACACCGCCTAAATGTCCACACTTCAAACTTTCGATTAACGCTTGTTCATCCACAGTGTCTCCTCTGCCCACATTAATGAATATAGCACCTTGCTTCATGTGTTCGAGAGCCTGCTTCGAAATAATACCCTCGGTTAAGGGCGTAAGCGGAAGCGTATTGATGACAAAATCACATCGTTCCAATGTTTCATTCAGTTGGTCAAGTGTATAAACCTCATCTACATAAGCAGGTTTGGTCGTTACACTGCGTTTGACCGCTATCACATTAGCCCCTAATCCCTTAGCCCTTTTCGCGACCTCTGAACCTATGTCGCCAAGACCCAATACACACACATTAGAATCAAGGATCTCAAGGCAACGCTCACTCTTCTTCCACACATGGTCCATTTGCTGTTTCACATGCACATGGATCTGCCTTGTAAACGCTAACATTAATGCCAACACTTGTTCCGCTCCAGGGACCCCGAATACACCGCTGCAGTTGGTCAGGATAACGTTATCGCTTAAATGGGAATTAGATGCATACAAGTTAGCTCCTGCCCCCTGTAATTGCACCCACTCTAAACCCGGCATCAAATCAAGCATATCGTTCGTTGGATTTCCGATAAACCCATTGACTTTGTTTAATGCCTCAGGCGGAATGTCTTTTCCTCGATATTCAATGAATTCCACTTCCGAATAAGTGTTTCTCCATTCGGTCACAACCTGTTCGGGCAGTTCAAGGTCACCCTTGTAATTGATTAAAATAGTTTTCATCTGTTTCACTTGGCACCCCTTCCCCTATTAGGCGGTTCCATATATAAAACAATATACTATATTTGGAATTTGTTTAATAAAATGATACTATAGATTAAACCTAGAGTCAAACGAATTTCCACAAAAAAACAACGCCTTTTTAGTAATGAAGCCATGTGTTTAATCTAGGGGAACTCCTTCACTTAGTCCATCCATTCTTCTAAGCAGCTTTGGAAGCTATATCACAGCCGCAGGCATTACCAATGCCTCTATTTGTTACGCGTATAAGTAAGACTTTAATATCTACGGACACTAATAGTAGAATAGATAATGATGTGAATCAATATCATAATGCGAAATGGCAACATTTAACCAACCCTATATGTTTATTCACCAGACACGCGAAGGGAATGAAGAGCATGGCAAAGCAATACATCCTTGGATTAGATATTGGTACAACGAGTGCGAAAGCGGTCATCTTCGATCGCAGCGGGAAGGTCATCAGTGATGCAGAAGGTGAATATCCGCTGTATCACCCTCAACCTGGCTGGAGTGAACAAGACCCGGACGAAATTAACCGAGCGGCTATCGATGCCATCGGACAAGCTATAAGCAAGGCGAAAGTGGCACCTCAGGAGCTGATCGGAGCAGGGATATCTTCGGCGATGCACGCCTTGATCTGTGTCGATGCGGATGGTCAACCGTTGTCTGCTTCCATCACGTGGGCTGATGCGAGAAGTGTGGCTCAGACCGAATCCATGCGTCAGGGCAACGGGCTGGACTTTTACTTAAGAACGGGAGTCCCTGTTCATCCCATGTCACCCTTTCTGAAGCTGATGTGGATGAAGGAAACCCAGTATGAACCTTATCTGAAAGCGACCCGTTTCATCTCCATTAAAGAATATCTCATGCATCAATGGTTCGGTCGGTATGAGGTGGATTATTCGGTGGCGTCAGCTACAGGCCTATTCAATGTCCATACCCTAAAGTGGGATCAACCCGCTCTGGAATGGGTAGGCATTTCTGAGGAACAATTGTCTAAAGTCGTACCACCGACTACCCTATACCAAGGCATGAGATCCGATGTTGCCGAGGCTATGGGCATCCCTAGGGACTTACCCTTCGCCATAGGGGGCAGTGACGGTCCGCTCGCCAATTTAGGGATTGGCGCGATTGAACCCGAGGATGTTGCCTTAACAATCGGAACCAGCGGCGCCATTCGCAGAATGATTCCTAAACCTGCCACAGATCAGCAGCAGAACGTTTTCTGTTATGCGTTCTCTGATGATTTATGGGTGATGGGAGGACCTAGCAACAATGGCGGGATCGTCTTTAGGTGGTTAAGAGACACCCTGGGGCAGCATCAGGTCGAGCTGGCAAAACAGCAAGGCAAGGATCCTTATGACCTGTTAACGGGGCTTGCGAATCAGATTAAACCAGGAACTGAAGGCCTATTATTCCTGCCTTACTTACATGGGGAGAGAGCCCCTCACTGGGACGCACAGGCTAGAGGCAGCTACGTGGGTTTATCGTCCATTCACACTACAGGACACTTACTAAGGGCCGGATTAGAGGGCGTCCTTTATAATATGTATCAAATTCAAGAAACCTTAGAGCGCTTGTCAGGTCCTACAGAAACCATCCTTGCTAGCGGCGGCTTTGCCCGGTCATCGCTATGGCTGCAAATGCTTGCGGATATATTCAACAAGGAAGTGTTGGTGCCGGAAAGCCACCAAAGTTCAGCTTGGGGCGCTTGTTGGACAGCGCTGTATGCATTAAATGAAGTGCCATCACTTAAAGCCATCAAGCAGTCGATTCCCATGCAGCAATCTATAAAACCTAATGAAACCAATGCTAAAGTGTATCGTGAGCTGTATCAGATTTATAAAGGCATATATCAAGCCCTTAAGCCAAGCATGCAGGCATTAGCTTCATTTCAACAGCGATAACCTCGATGTTACTGTATGTAAATTTCGCTTAAAAAGAAAGGGAAACCCCATTTACCAAGGTTTCCCCTTTCTTTTTCCTTTGTTATCTACCGATTTTATCTTTAGTTCTTTTTTACAAGTCTGTAAGCAATCCAAATAATTAAATTACAAATTACTAAACCAATAAGAGCTGGAAAAATCACCACTACCCCTGAACCATCTCCTGCATACAAACTCCATAGAATTTTAAGTACAGCAATTAAGTTAATGACCAGTATGCCATACTTCCATGAATGTTTCCAAAATGCAAATGCTAAAGCGTACATTGTCAAAGGAACCATTGAGGATAACAAAATTTTAATTGCATTCCAGTCTCCAAACAAATAATCCATTTCCATTTCTAAAAACGCTTCAACTTTCGGGTCTACCGACGTTGGTTTTGGAAACCAAAACATAGTTGTAAATAATGCAATTAAAGTCATTATGATGCCTTTAACACTTCTTTTATAAGCAAAATAGCAAAACGGTAATAAAAATAGCGGGCGAATATACCAACTTAAGATATTGTGATGTCTTTCAAACGCCCAAGTAAACAAGTCAGTGAGAAAATCCAAAGATACTCCCTCCATATTTAGTGTAAATTAATAATCACTACTATACTTCATCATCAATATCATTATAATAGCTTTGCTTTTCCAATAAAAAGCGTAACACACGTAACCCCTACAATTTCAGCTAA
>CAYUSG010000032.1:0-29568 GCA_964447355.1 uncultured Paenibacillaceae bacterium | reverse complement strand
GGTGGGAGCCCTTCGTCACTGAATACCGTTACTATAAAGCCTAATGAAAGAATTCTGTTGGAAAATATTAATTCGGTTGAAAACACTGAAGTGAAAATTAATGCTAAGTCAAATCAACAATCAGAAAATTTATTAGTGGAGCTTTCCAATGAAATCTTTAACGCAGCTAATGTCAATAACAAAGTAATCATAATGGAAACTAACAATGCTCAATTTACAATTCAACCAGAAACATTCGATTTACCTGATACTGAAGGGAAAGTATTATTTACAACCAAGAATCCAAAAAATATAGACAATGCACTAATCCATAATCTTGAAGGGGCTAATACTGTATCTGGTATATTCGAATTTCAATTAGAAGTTGGAAGTCAAGCGGTGACAAAATTTAAGAAGCCAATTTCGATCCAATTAGCTGTAGATCCAAATCAAATACAAAACGAGAATAAAGTGGGAGTTTACTATTATAATGATAATACGTCCGCTTGGGAGTATGTTGGCGGTAAACTTACATCGAATTCAACAATTTTGTTCGAAACTGACCATTTCTCTAAATATGCAGCAATCGAATACCATAAATCATTTGCAGATATTCAGGGACACTGGGCACAAAATGATATAGAGATCATGGCATCCAAATTGATAGCCAATGGTATTAATGCCGACATATTTGCACCGAATAAATCAATAACCCGTGCAGAGTTCACCGCATTGGTGTCGAGAGCTCTAAATTTAAGTGAATCCTCAAATGTGAATTTTACCGATGTAAGTAAATCTAAGTGGTATGAAAAGGATATAAATGCTGCTTATACTGCGGGTTTAATTTCGGGTATAAATGAAGAGAAATTTGCTCCGAATTTAGAAATTTCAAGAGAGCAAATTGCATTAATTCTTGTGAAAGCATATGCAAAAGCAAGTGGTCTAGAGGTCGAAGAATTACAAACTAGCAACATCGATTCCAGCTTTAAAGATCACAGTGCCATTAGTGATTGGGCCAAACGTTATGTGGATATTGCAGTTTCCTTAGAATTAATGAGTGGTCGTCCGAACGGCTCGTTTGATCCTAAATCAAATGCTACACGAGCAGAAGCGATCTCAGTATTAAAGAGATTACTAGATAAAATTGAGTAGTCAATAAATAAGGGATGACAAAAAAGTTATTAACTTTTCTGTCATCCCTTTTAAACTCTTAAATTCTTAAACTTATTATCTACTAAGGCCAAATTTCCCTTATTAATTCAATTCGTGCTCCAGTTCCCTCACAGCTAATTGATACGATTTACACTTGATGGGGATCATCCCTTTGATTTGACTGATAAGATTCTCATTATGGTCAGCTTTAGTTGGTTACCTTAGAAGCTTCAAGTTCTTTAACCCCTTGGTAAATTAAACCGTATAGCTCCTCAAGATGCTCTTCTTCTATACAAGAGAAGGCTACGCGCAGGTCGGTTTCGCCTAAAGCAATCGTACCTACACCGTATGCATTAAGAATATGATTGCGCAGTGCTTCGGCATCAACTGTTTTTAATTTCAAACACATGAAATAGCCAGAGTTAAACGCGTAGTAATCCCAAGCGTCATTATATTTGCCACTGTCAAGAATGGCTTTGACTTTATTAGCACGGCCTTTCATGATCTCAAATTTCTCCTGCTTCTGCTTATCGAACTCAGGCGATTGCAGCGCATGCAGCACGAAGGTTTGGGAAGGATGAGGACCGCTGGATATCGTTGCACGGATAATACCCGTAGTTTTCTGTTCTAAGACGTTAAGTACTGCCTCGTTGCTGCTTGCATACGTGATGAAGCCAACACGGAAGCCCCACACGTACTCTTCTTTAGTAGCCCCGTCTACTTTTACTGCTAGTACATTAGGGTGCAGGTCTGCCAATTGTCCGAATAAGGATTCTTTCAGCGAATTTTCGAAGAATAGACCAAAGTATGCATCATCTGTAATGACAACAACTTTAATGCCCGCTTCTGCACCTGCTTGTACAGCTTCTACAATCGCGTTACCTTCCTCCGCATTAGGCGTGTAGCCTGTAGGATTGTTAGGGAAGTTAAGCAGTACTATAGCTTTCCCGCTGGCTTGTTGTGCCAGGATAGACTCGCGAAGTCCGGCAGCATTAAAGCTGCCTTGTTCTGTATATAACGGATAATAAACCATCTTAGCGCCGCGGCGAATGCTGAAGGTTAGCTCGTAATTCTCCCAGTTCTTATCAGGCATAATGACGGCGTCCCCTTGATCTGCGAATAAATCTGCGACGATGCTTAATCCGTGGGTCAGCGCGTTGGTCACAATCGGAGTACCGATTGATTTTCCTTGCAGCGAAGGGTTTTCTTGCAGCATTTTCTCTTTCCACAATTTGCGCAGTTCTGGTTTGCCTGCGGGCGGTGCATATGGATAAATATCTTTAGGCTCGAAAGCAGATAGTGTATCTTGGATTACGTTTAGATGCATTGGCTTGCCGCCTTCGGTAGCGATACCGATGGTTGCGTTATATTTTTTTGCTTTTTGTCCGGCCTCTGCGGATTGACTGAGAATCCCTTCTTTAGGAAAATAAATCGCCTTTCCCAGCCCAGACAGCATGTCGTACACTTGTTTGCTCTCACATTCTAACGTTTCATTCAGTTGTTTTACCAATGGGTTCATCTAGTCCATCCTTCCAAAACTTGATTATTCCTTACTTTAAGGCATTATATCATGTCCCATCATCCTCGTCATCCATTACGATCAAACTCGCTGAGAAGAGGCGAACGGTTAAGAATGGTGGGGGCAAAATTGCTTCATAAGACGGATGGTTTCTTCATCGTATTCTGCATCTCTTTCATGTAATCGGGATATAATCGTCTGCCGATCAGCTTCTTTTAGATTCTGGCCAAATTTAAACTTCGCTTGCAGGTCTGCTATGGTAATTTCAATAACAGACACCCCATTGATTCTCGGTACATATTTGGGATCGTCAGCATCAATCGGGGCATAACCGCCCTCTGGCTGTAATTTCGCCATAAAGACAGATAACGCCTTTGCTTTGTCGTGAGTGTCCTGGAGCAGTTTGGCATGCCCCTTTATGAACACCGACTTAAAATAACTGGTTGCAGGGCAAGCGAAGACGGGATCGGTGAAATACGAAGGTAGGATCGCGTATTCTTTGGCCACGCTGAAAGTTACTTTATCATCTTGTGATAAACAGCTTATTTTCTCGCCTATTCTACTGCCGTGCAGATAGATTTTACCCTCGGCATAGGCAAAATTTAAGGGAATCACGTACGGCCATCCGTCGCTTCCTGTCATGCCTAGGTATCCGAAGCTCATCTCTTGCAGGAATGCAGTGACTTCTGCTTCATCTTCCATTCTAAACTCTTTTCTTCTCATGTTGTTTGTCCTCCTATCAATGAAGTCAATCTAGTTTTTCCAGTGTATAGAAATAATTGACAGGCTAAAAGATCCAATTTATGATCATTTTTATAGACCAATTTTAATCTTTGATGTAAGGAGCAAATAAACGTATGGATTTTCATATTCCATTTCAATCTTACTTGCAAAGATATAGTGTGAAGTACAAGGCGCTCTATCACGCCATTCGAGATAAGATTATTTCAGGAGATTGGCATAGGGGATTGAAGCTTCCTTCCAGTCGGGAAATGGCACAGCTCTATGGTGTATCTAGAGGTTCTGTGAATCAAGTCTATGATATGCTGCTTTCGGAAGGTTATGTCATCGCGGAAGTAGGGCGAGGGACATTTGTATCGTATAAAGGAGATAGAAAGCTTGGGGCTGGTAAAGCTCATCAGCAGGTGAGATTATCGAATTGGGGTGTTAAGTTACAGACGCTTGCTATGAATGACAGACAATCCCATAAGATAGATTGTGACTTTTCGCTTAGCGGCCCAGATGCAGGGCATTTTCCTATAACCGACTGGAAGCGATGTGTCAATCAAGCGGTGAGAGCATTAAGTGAATCGGATGATATTCCGAATGGACTGGAAACCGAAGGGGACCTTGACTTAAGGGAAGCAGTGTCGCAGTATCTCCAACGAAGCAGAGGGGTCGACACAACCTTGGACCGCATTTGCATTGTGAATGGTTCGATGCAGGCTATTGCGCTCTTGACTCAGTTATTAGTTGATATTGGAGATACGGTGATCATGGAGGAACCCGGCTACTTTGGTATGCATCGTGCGGTTGCCTCAGTAAAAGGAAGCATCGTCACAACGGGATTGGATCAACAAGGCATGCTGACGCCAAGAGAGCACGCTAAACTGGCTTTGTTACGCCTAATCGTCAATTTCCAACGGGTATCGTTATGAGCCTGGAACGAAGACAGGCCATTTTGAACTGGGCATCTCAATGCGGTGCTTTAATCATGGAAGATGATTATGACAGTGAGTTTCGTTGGAAGGGCAGGCCAGTGGAACCGCTGAAGGTGCTGGATGCGGAAGACAGAGTGATATTCGTCGGCAGCTTTACGAAAACGTTACTGCCCCATCTAAGGCTCGGTTATGTTGTTCTTCCTGATTCAATTAAAGAGGCCTTTATCCAAGCTAAGCGATTGTACGAACCTATGTCTTCCGCATGCATTGAGCAGAGGGCTTTAGCTTTATTTATGAAGCAGGGGCATTATGAAAGGCATTTGCGCCGAATGCGCCGAATCTATAGCGAGAAGTATGTGCATTTGTATCGAGGGATTGAACAGCACTTAAGTCAATGGATCAAAGTGCACGCGTCATTTTGCGGGCTGCACCTGTATGCGGAGTGGAGGGCAGCCGAAGAAATGTACTCCGAGTTCAAGTATGAATGTGAGAAAGCGGGCGTATGCTGGACGGATGGCCGTCATTACTTCTATAATCAACCTAAAACGGCTTTAAGCTTCGGGTTCTCTCAGCTAAGCAGTGAACAAATGGATAGAGGGATCCGAATCATGCAGCAGGTCGCTCGTTCATATCTGAAGGAAAAGAGGTGAGCCGCCGATGATTCATGTACCGCCTGATGCATTTATTCTAACCCCGGCCTTCGCCAAAATGGTGTGTGAACCTGCCTGGCGCTGGGCAAAGCGGGAAAAACCGTTTGAGACCTATGATCTATTCTATGTCTGGAGCGGACAAGGAAATGTAGTACGCAATGGAACAGCATACGATGTGCAGAAGGGAAGCTGCTTTTTGTTCCGCCCCGGAGATGTAACGAGTGCAGAGCATGATCCTCAGAAACCATTAACCTTAACGTATATCCATTTTCAAATCAGGCAATCGCCCAAGGTGATACCAGTCCCCTATCGAGATCTTAAGGAAAGTGTAGTGGATTTTGAGACGCTGCTGAGCCGTTATGTCAGACTGTTCCTAGTAAAGACGTATGGGGCCGAAGAAGAAGCCAAGCTGATTCTGAAGCAGCTCATGATTATGCTGCTGCGTGAGGAGCATTGGGCAGAGCAGCAGCCGCAGAAGGCCCACAGCCATCAATTAAATGAAGCGATTCAAGAGGTTGCAAATTTTGTGCGTCTGCATGCGGGAGTGCAGCATCGGATTGAAGATTTGGCTGGCCGGGCACGGCTATCCCCCCGATATTTTTCAGCGAAGTTTAAAGAGATTATGGGAGAAACAGTGCAATCTTTCATTATTAAGGCTAGAATCGAACGTGCTGAGCATTTATTGTATTACGCGGGCATGAGTGTATCGGATGTAGCGGATGCACTGGGGTACCGTGATGTCTTCTTCTTTAGCCGTCAATTTAAGCAGCATACGGGGAAAAGTCCTTCAGAAATTAGATAGATGCAATATCAATCGGTTAGGGTTGTCTGAACAATCTTACAGAAACACAAAAGCAAGTGGAGAAAAACGAACGGTTCGTTGCTCTCCACTTGCTTTTGTGATAACACCTCTAGGCATCAAGCATTAAGGTTAGCTGTATTATGTTGATTCTAGTTCCGCATTCCAAGCTGTTATTGTGCGGTCTGAAGGCAGCAGCCAAGCTATGACGCCCAGCAGCGGCAGAAATGAGGTGAAGCTCATAATAAATGGCAGGCCGAGTTGGTCAGCTAAACCGCCTAAAGCGGCAGCTCCAATACCACCAAGCCCAAATGCCAGGCCAATGATTAACCCAGAGACCATCCCGACCTTCCCTGGAATCAGCTCTTGGCCATAGACGACCATAACAGAGAAGCTGGACAAGATGATAAATCCGATCAACGAGATGAGGATATAAGCTATCCATCCTGTTACATGCGGCAGTATTAACGCAAGGGGGGCGGACCCCAGCATGGAGAACAACATCACATTCTTTCGACCATAGCGGTCTGCCAGCGGACCGCCGGCAAAGGTGCCAAGCGCTCCCGCTGCAAGGAAGAGGAAGGTGTAAATTAAGGTGTCCTCATACGTGATGCCTGCTTCGTTGATTAAATAAAACGGGTAATAAACGGAAATTCCCGTGTGGTACCATGTTCGTGCAAACACAAAAAGCAATAACATGATCATTGCAATGGCTATTTGTTTCTTGCGTCCCGGCGGAAAGCTTCGCTGTTTGGTTGATTTAGGCTTAAGCGACAGCGTATGCAGTTCCTGTCTATACCACCGTGCAATATATAATTGAACGAGGATAGCGGCTGCAGCTACTAATGTAAACCACCAAGCGCCCTTCTGTCCTAGCGGAGCGAAGACCAGTAAAGTTAGCAGCGGGGCCAGTGCTTGTCCGCCGTTGCCGCCGACTTGAAAGATAGATTGCGCCAAACCTCGTCTTGGCCCAGCGGCCATATAAGCCACACGCGCCCCTTCGGGGTGAAATACGGCAGAACCGATACCTACGAAGATAACTGCGACTAATGCCCAGATGAAATGGCTGGCATATCCTAGAACAAGCATCCCGATTAACGTAGAAACCATCCCAATCGGCAGCAGATAAGGGGATGGTTTGCGATCCGTATAAAGACCCACAACAGGCTGCATGACCGAAGCTGTCATTTGCAGGGCAAAGGCAATGAGTCCGACTTGAAAATAACTTAACGCAAGCGTATCTTCTAAAATCGGGAAAATAGCCGGTATGACTGCCTGAATGGTGTCATTCAATAAATGAACGACACTGATGGCAATTAAGATAGGATAAAGGGTTGTTTTACTCATGGGTTTTGCCTTGTTTCTTAGTTTTTATGCAACCAAGGGGTTCACCCATCTTAACCTTGCTGCCGATATGAAGCCCTGTTCGACCTGAAAAGGTTTCACTCTCCATAAGAAGTACAACGGTAGAACCGAATTCGAAATAGGCTAAGTCTTGCCCACGTTGTAGTGTGTCTTGCAAAGGGTCTATATATCGGATGCTGCTTACGTTCAGAGCCCCAACTTTCACCACTGCAAGTTCCCCGTACATGTGCTGAATATAGGTTGATAATCTCTCATTACGGCTTAACACCCTGCGCATCTGAGTTAATCCAAATTCATTGACGGGATACACCTTTCCGGCAATGCGCTCTTTCTCAACAATTTTGCCTTCAATCGGTGCGTGAATGCGATGGTAATCCGAAGGGCTTAAATACAATACATAGTAGAAGCCGTTCTTGTAATTAACCGTACGCGGAGAACCGTTAAGCAGTTCATCGACGGTATAATCTTGTCCTTTAATATTCATCATCAAGCCGTCTTCTATGGGTCCCATGCCCGTAATAACTGCGTCTACGGGACTGATCAAGGTATCCTTTGCTTGATCTATCGGACGGAGGTGAGGCTTCAGCTTGCGCGTGAAAAAATCATTCAACGATGCGTATTCATGTATAGCTTTTTCTGCATCGTTTATATTAATGCCATAGGTTTTAACAAAACGTGGAATGAGCGCTTTACTGTATTTGCTTTTCGCAAACTTTCCTGTAAGCACTGATATAAATTTATGGGATGAAAGCTCGGTCAAAAGACGCATAAGCGCTTTCATATGTTTCACCTACTCTTATTGTGTATTGTAGCCATATTCGCTATCTTGACATATAAGTTTGGCGAAATCAACAACAACATTATTTCATTATGATGACAAAGCGAGTCATGAAACGGATTCATCTATTGACAAAATAGCAAGGAGTGATAAGATAAGTTTGACACTAGGGGTGCCGCATGAAAGCGGCTGAGACTGGATCTTATTCAATCCTAAACCCTTTGAACCTGAACTGGGTCATACCAGCGTAGGGAATGTGGACATATGAGACGAAGCGGACGATACGTGTGATTTTTCGCTTTACGCCTGCAATGACCACTCCTTACGGGAGTGTTTTTTTATGCCAAAAATTGATCGAAGGAGTTGTTAGTGAAATGCCAAAGCAAGGTTTGAAGTTAGTGGATGTTCTTGTCACCGTTGTGATTGCAGTTGTGTTCGGTATTGTTTATAAGCTGTGGGGACCGTTGTATTATGCTATGAAGCCTTTCGGTTTTCGGGCGGAGGAATTTGTATACGGTATGTGGTTCATTGCGGCAATTGTAGCCTTCTTAATTATTCGCAAGCCCGGCGTGGCGCTGGTGGCTGAAATGGCAGCTGCTTCGGCTGAATTCGTGACGGGTTCAGAGTGGGGACTTACCGTTCTAGTCTCAGGCATATTGCAGGGACTATTCGCAGAGTTAGTCTTCGCCGCTTTTCGCTACAAGAAGTACACTTTAGGTGTAGCTTGCTTAGCGGCTTTTGGTGCGACGATTGGTTCCTTCATAATGGATCTCTATTATGGATACATTGAAGATCTTGCTTTATGGAACTTAACGGTCATGTTAGTTGTAAGAACGCTTGGAGCCATCCTCATTGCCGGGGTCTTTGCTTATTATCTGGTCAAGGCACTTGAATTAACCGGGGTTACTAATTTGGTTCGGCCTGTTTCTAGAGAAGATTACCAAGCATTGGAGAAATAGACTATGGCTATCGCTTCAGAAGTTCACAATTTACGGCTTAAATTTCCGGGTGTTAAAGAACTGCAATTTAGAGACTTGAACTTTAGTGTGAAACAAGGTGAGAAAGTATTACTACTAGGACCCAGCGGCTGCGGAAAGTCAACATTACTTCAAGTCTTATCGGGCCTTATTCCAAATTCTGTAGAGATCCCTATGAAATGTGATCATATCGTCATTCCTGAGCATTGGGCGTTTGTCTTTCAAGATCCTGACACCCAGTTCTGTATGCCCTATGTGGATGAAGAACTGGCCTTTGTCCTTGAGAACCTGCAAATTCCACGAGAGCAGATGCGAGCGCGTATGTTGGAGCTTCTTAGAAAGGTTGATTTGCATTTTGATGATTTACATATACCGATTCAGGAATGCTCTCAGGGCATGAAGCAGCGCCTGGCCATCGCTTCGGCGTTGGCTTTAGAACCTGAGGTCATCTTTCTTGATGAGCCGACAGCGCTTCTCGATCCAGAAGGCACCGAGCAGATCTGGAAAACGATGAAGGAAGCAGCTCAGGAGCAGACCTTGATCGTAGTGGAACATAAAATTGAACATATCATGGATATCATCGATCGAGTTGTCCTATTTAATTATGAAGGGCAGATCATTGCGGACGGTCCTAAGACACAAGTGTTCCAAGATCATCAAATGGCACTAAAGGAATACGGCATTTGGTATCCCGAGGTCTGGAAGGAATATACTTTTTCCCAAGGCTACCTTCAGATGATGGAAGCTCGACATAGTGAATTACCAAGACGAATACTAGAGCCAGATGGGCCTTGGATTGAGCTTAAAGATGTGAGTGGATTAAGAGGGAAGGAAGTTAAAATTGAGGTGCAGCAGTCCGAGGTATGGCCAGGGGAATGGATCATCATCGCTGGGGAGAATGGGGCGGGTAAGAGTACATTGCTTCTTGCTCTAATGCAGCTCATTAGAACGAAGGGCAGCTATCAGTTGCTGGGCAAACCGATTGAAAGCTATAAAGGGCAGTTGTTCAATACGCTGGCTTTTGTATTCCAGAATCCCGAATTTCAATTTATTACCGATACTGTTTTCGACGAATTGTCCTATTCCTTGCTTCTTCAGAACTTAGATGAACCAAGCATTCAACGTCTTGTGGATGAAATGGCAGTTCATTTTTCGTTGGCAGCGCATTTAGATAATCATCCCTATCAATTATCAACGGGACAGAAACGCAGGCTGAGTGTAGCGACCGCAATGATGGATAAGCAGCCGTTGCTTCTGCTGGATGAGCCTACATTTGGGCAAGATGCCCGAAATACATTTGCGCTGTTAGAGAAGCTCGAAGCATGGCGTGCTCAAGGAAGAACCATTCTCATGGTGTCGCATGATTTGGAGATTATCCAATATTTTGCCACGAGGGTATGGCATATTAAACAAGGTCAGTTGACAGCAGATATGGAACCGACAGCGTACTTAAAGCAATACCATAAGCATACGCTTCTCAAGGAGGCATTCGTATGCAGTTAAGCTTTCATTTTAGAGAAACATGGCTGCACCGGGTGAATCCCAGTCTAAAACTGGCCGTCCTTGTCGTGGTATTTATCTGGATGCTGCTGACTCATAACTTGAATACGTTAATGAACTATACGTATGGCAGCTTAATCTTATTATTGTGTTTTACCGGGCACCCATGGAAGAGATTGCTGCTTTATTGTGCACCGTTTGTCCTTATTTTCATTTCTACTTCAACCTCGATGATCTTTTTCGGTAAAGGGGAGACGACTTGGGTGCACTGGGGACTATTGCATATTACAGAAGAAAGTTTCTTTCGCGGGGTTCACCTGGGCTTTCGTGCTTTAAATTTTGCAATGATCGGTTTGTTATTTGCACTAACGACAAGACCTCTCCTGCTGTTCTATTCATTAATGCAGCAATGCCGCTTATCGCCTAAATATGCGTATAGTTTTATGGCTGGACTAAGACTCATCCCAATGATGTTCGAAGAATTTCAAGTGATTCGGCATGCGCTAAAGGTCAGAGGACTTCGGCACAGCAGGGGAATTAAAGGGTTTTATACGAAGCTTAAGCATTATGCCGTTCCATTATTGGCGCAAAGCATTCGCAGAGCACAGCGCATTGCAGTGGCGATGGAAGCAAAGCGATTCTCTGCGATCAATGAGCGAACCTATTACTACCAGGTCGGTTATTCTCGATATGATGCTTGGTTCATCGGTTATGTAGCAGCCGCGGGCTTGTTAGCCTGGTTGCTTAGTCAATATGTTCCCTATTTCTCGATTACGGATGTACGTTATTTTGAATAAATTACAGATTATGAAGGAGTTGGATGAAACGATGACATTTTCAGAACGGATTAGGAAGGCGGCGGATGCCAGTTGGCAGGCCAGCTTTAAACATCCCTTTGTGACGGGTATTGCAGATGGAAGTCTGCCGATCGAATGTTTTCGGTATTATGTAAAACAGGATGCTTACTACTTATCGCATTTTGCCAAAGTTATTGCGCTTGGTTCAGCTAAGGCAACGGACCTGTATACGTCTGGCAGAATGGCGGGTCACGTTCAGAGCACTTATCAGGCTGAGCTTTCGCTGCACGAGAAATTCTCTGCTCTGTTAAACATCACGGAAGAGGAGAAAGCTTCATTCGAACCTGCTCCGACAGCTTACGCTTATACCTCTCATTTATACAGAGCAGCTTATAGCGGTCATTTGGGAGACGTTGTTGCCGTCATCTTGCCGTGTTACTGGCTCTATTACGAGATTGGTGAGCGTTTAAAGGGGGCAACACCGCAAGAGCCAATCTATCAGGAATGGATTAACGCTTATGGTGGAGATTGGTTCAAGCAATCCGTCCAAGAGCAAATTGATCGGGTAGACAGACTTGCTGAAGAAGTAACCGAGGCTGATCGCAAGCGAATGGAGCAGCATTTTGTAATTAGCAGCCGCTACGAGCTTGCATTCTGGGAGATGGCCTATACGATGGAGAAGTGGCCCGTGGTTTAACTTCTCCTCCTGCTAGAGTTAATGCGCAATGTCATAGAGAAGGCCCTGACAACTTGCGGGCCTATCTATGCATTGCGTGTTTGTATTTATTCTAACTGTGGAAGCCAAGTTGAGCATCTGATACGGTGTTTAACAAATATTTGGCATAACCGATAGGGTTCCAATAGCATCGCTTCCATTCCTCAATCATATGTCCTTCCTTAAAGCTGTATCTTAAATCCCGTCCATTACACTCAATGAACATGGGAAACCCGAAAGGGGTAATTCCAATATCAAATCCCAGATCCGCTAAATGTGGAAGATGCTGACCTAAATGTGTCGCGGCTTTCAAACAAAAGTCCGCAATCTGCATTTCCACAAACTGAGGATCTACATCGGGGTATTCTTGCAGGATATCGCGTACCGAATGCACCGTCGCTCCTTGTGCTACGTTCGTGACATATTTTCCCTTAGCCGCTACTTTTCCAATCATGCCTGTTAATGTCCAGTGGCCCGTTTCATTCCGCTGAATCGATACACGTATATCAAAGGGTCTGCCTTTGTAAGTGGCCAGTGGCAAGCATTGTTGAATGAGGTAGGATTGAGCTTTCAGCTTTCGTCTAAACCAAAGGGGAAGTTGATGATGGATTCGTATGGCAGTGATTTTCCCCGTTCGCCGATGTGGATATTTAACATACCACTCATGTCCGTTCTTCTCCAGCTTCATAATGCCCCGTCCAATACTGCTGCTGTTCGGTTTTAATATAAGGGAATCGTATTGCGACATCATATATCGTAAATTCGGTAAAGTGGCTGATACCGTTCCAGGCAAATGAGGCCGTAATTGTTCATCAAGCATTAATACATCATGTGTCTTTAGTTTTCCATAACGGTTTGAAGCGTTAAATACCATCGTACCCTCGCTGGATAAGCGTTTTAATTTAGCCACATCTTTCGAATTAAAATATAACCCGCGATTATGAATCACTTTGGGAATAGGCACAATGCGTTTGGTGTACCCGCGATGGCTTCTGACAATTGCGGATACTTGACGCCTTCCGAATCTCAGATCATCAAGTCGGAAATAGCAGGGCTTGATACCGTGATGATATGCTGCTTCCTCATAAAAGATTAACCGTTCATGCCGGGTTCGTCCTGAGCGGATGCCTTTGTAGACGGAGTGGTTGACGAGGATACCTACATACTGCTGCTCCATATCTATAACCTCCTCTCTTTTCATACTGTATGTATTCATTCATGCTTCTGATTGGACAGGTGTTGAGTAGAATTCAAGAAATCTTACCTAATTAGCACAATCTAGCTGGTTTGGGCTTGAGGGATAACGATAGACAGTTTCATTATTTTTCTCAACCTTTGCGAAGAACTTGTATACATTAGTAGTAATTCAAGTGAGTAGCAGTGGATTTGTGCAAAGGAGGGAACAGCAGTGTCTAAACCACGGGTCAGCATCATTACGCCGGGCACGTTTGGTCTTGAAGCAGAACGAAAAAGCTCAGTGGAACAGGTGGTCATGGAACTTTCAACTTGGATTAATCCCTACGTTCATCTTCAAATGATAGACAGACGTCCGGGTAATAGGGGCCCCTCAGGGTATTCCAAGTATGTTATACAGCAGCTCATGAGACATCAGCCCCAGCTGATTCAGATTGAGAATCGTCCTGGAATGCTTCGACACATCAAACGACACTTTCCTTCTTCCAGACTGTGGCTTTCCTTGCATTCAACGACTTTTATTTCTAAGCCTTACATTCGGCAAAGGCAGCTCGCTTATCAGTTGAGGGTTGCAGAGCGGATTTGGGTGAACAGCCACTACCTGAAAACATATCTGTCTCGCTTAGTACCAGGAGCTGCGCATAAAATCTCAGTTAACCATTTGGGCGTTAATTTGGATCAGTTTGTGTCTAGGTGGTCGGATGAAGGCGAGCAGCTGCGTCAACGCACGTTAAATGAGTTAGGATATTCAGGCAAAACCATCATTACCTATATTGGGCGTTTAATCCCAATTAAAGGGGTGCATCATCTCCTTCATGCTTTGCCGCAGGTCGTACACCTTTACCCAGAAACAATAGTATTAATTATAGGCAGCGCCTTTTATGGCCATGATCGATTGACCCCATACGTGAAGCAATTGCATCAACTAGGCAATCGTTTGCCCCGGCATGTACGCTTTATCCCCTATGTTCCCCATGAAAGTATCCAATCTTATTTTGCTGCTTCTGACGTTGTTGTGGTTCCCTCTAACCAGAAAGAGGCATTTGGTCTTGTAAATATTGAAGCCATGGCTTCTGGAATCCCTGTTATTGCAACTAATGCGGGCGGAATTCGGGAAATTGTAGTAGATGGTGTGAACGGCAGCTTGATAGATCCACATCGCATGGTACAGGGAATAAGCGAAAACTTGAGTGTCTTATTGGCAGATCCCAAGAAAATTAAGGCTATGGGCATGCAGGCCAGAGAACATGTCTCGACCTATTTTACATGGAGACGCACAGCCGAACGTTGGTTAAATTATCTATAGAAGAAAGTGTGCTGTATTGCTGATTTGAATTAGTTCATACATGTGCAGATTAGGTGTCTGCACATTTTTCGTGTTTGGGTGCCCGCGGAGGGGATAAACGCATATGTTAACTGTGACAGCACAAGGTTGGAAGGAGATTGTCATGAAGAAAAGAAACAAGACCGCCAAAGGTAAATTATCGCCCAAAGTGACTCCTAGGATTGCCCCAAAAGGAAGGCGTAAAGATTTTCAGCTCTACGATGCGTCTGTAGACGAACTCAACTGGATAGATAATGATGAGGGTGAAGAAATAAAACATGACGAGTCTAATGCCTCCGAGGATGAGCGACCTCAAACCGAGCATCAGGAATTCCAATCACAAGATGCACAAGAGATAGTGAGAAGGCAGGTACATCACGAACCTTTAGATCCTCCTAAGCGTCAAAGTCCTCAACAGTCCAAAGATCATAATGCACACATCAGACATCTCGCTGGGGCGACCAAGGAACAGCACTTGGAACAGTTAAATTCTCTTTTGCAGCATCGTCATGAGGAGATTGATGATAGCATTGGTGTTGTATTTACCGATGATATTGAGAATGAGGCCGTCACCAGAGAGAAGATTGCTCGCCATGCAGTGGATGCCTCGCGTATTGAGCCTGGAAGTATAGGACGCATTGAAATTAGTGATTATGCCATTGATCAATCGAAGCTGGCTGATAACAGCGTGGTGTCCAATAAAATAGCCCCCCAAAGCGTTGAAGAGTATCATTTGCAGGATAAATCCATTACAAGCGCCAAAATCAAGGATAACTCTATAACAGGCGAGAAGCTTAAGAATAATAGTGTCACTTCGGATAAATTAGCCGATAAAACGATTGATTCCATGAAGTTTAAGGAGCATTCCATTGAAGCTAAGCATCTGGCTCCAGCATCCATTACAAATGATTGTATACAAGATCAGGCCATCACAACTGAGAAAATCAAAAGCGGAAGTATTCACTCGGGCAGTTTAGCTAACGGTAGTGTGAATTCAGCCAAGATTGCTGAGGGCGCTGTGATGGAGCAGCATATAAGAGATGGAGCGATTACATCGGGGAAAATAAAAGACGGTGCCATCGATTCAAACCATCTGAAGAAAAACAGTGTCAAGGGCGATCATCTGGCGTCTAACTCCATTACAGGTAAACATTTGTTGCCATCTAGTGTGACAGAATCCAATATGGCGGAGAATTCAGTGGGTTCAGCCCAGTTGAAGGAGCAAAGTATTCAAACCCACCATATAACGAAGCAAGCTGTTCAAAGCGAACATATCGCAGAGCATGCGATTGATTCTCATAAATTAATGGAGCAAAGTATTCAGCAGTCACATTTAGCAGAGCAATCGGTCAGTCATGATAAGCTGAAAGACGAGGCGGTAAAAGCGGATAAAATTGCGCCTGGGGCCGTACACGGAAAGCATATTGCAGAACAATCTGTCTCAGACTATCAGCTTGCGGCTAATGCAGTTACAACAGAGAAGCTTCAAAATCGGACCGTGACCTCAGATAAATTGGCCAAAGGTGCTGTTCAGAGTGAGCATATTGCAGAGAGCGGCATATTATCACATCACCTGAACGATCGCCTCATTACGACATCTAAAATTGCCCCTGAAAGTATATCAACGGACAAATTAGCAGATTTAAGCGTCACCTCTGCCAAGCTCGCAGATCAGTCAGTTGCTTCAGGCAAGCTTGCAGAGAACAGTATTAAGGAAAAGCATTTATCTGATGCAGCGATTACCTCCAAGAAGATCGCTGAAGGAAACATATCATCTAGTCATATTCAGGAGAAGGCGATTCATGAGCGGCTCATTGCAGATGCGTCCATCTCTGAGCGAACCTTACAGGATGCCGCAGTGACAGAGCATAAGGTAGCAGATCAGAGCATTACGGGTTCCAAAATTATGAATTATAGTATCGAGGGCAAACACATCCAGATGGAGGCTGTCAGTTCACAGCATTTGAAAGTCGGCTCAGTGCACAGTGAACATTTAGATAACGAAAGCATTACTAGCGAAAAAATAGCGATTGGCAGCGTAACGTATGAGCATTTGCAGGATCAAGCGATTCCATCCAGTAAATTGCAGGATGCCTCTGTAACGAACTCGAAGCTGGCTGATGGCTCGGTTACAGAAGATAAGCTTGTTGATGGCACGATAACCTCAGATAAAATTTCCGCGGGCGGCATTCGTGCTGAATCCATTCAGAATGGTGCGATCGGATCCCATCATATACAAGAAGGTGTCATTACGACTGACAAACTGGCAGACGGAGCGGTCAATAAGTCTAAATTTGTCAGCAAAGTGGTAGATAGCGATTTGCTTGCGGATGCGTCAGTGTTGCCGCAGCATTTGGCTGATGCAGCCGTCACAAATGTAAAAATCCAAGACGAGGCCATTACGGGGGATAAAATTTCCAACTCAACCATTCCAGGTGATAAATTAGTTGACTACACGATTTCAAGCAAGCAAATTGCTGAACAATCCATTGGAGCTGAGCACATTCAAACGGGTGCGATTAAATCACATCATATAGAAGAAGGCACATTTACTGGAGATCAATTAACGAATCAAAGTATTCATGCGAACAAATTAGCGCCTAGTGCGGTACAATCGGAGCATTTGGCCGATGGGGCAGTAAATGCATTTAAGGTAGCAGAAGGAGCCATAGAAGCCAATCATTTGAGCCCGAATTCTATATCAGGATCTCATATTCAATCCGCAGCAGTACAATCAGAACATATTCTAGAGAGTTCCATTACACACAGACATCTGCAGAATGAATCCGTTCGTGGTGACAAACTTGCCGGTGGTGCGATTCAAGCCAAACACATATCAAGCGGAGCGATACAGGCAAGTCATATTAATCATCAAGCGGTACAGAGCGAGCACTTGCGAAACAAAACCATCATTTCTGAGAAATTAGCAGATCAAGCTGTTACCAGTGATCAGTTAGCTGATTATAGTGTTAATGAAAGCAAACTGGCACTAGGTTCCGTTCGCACTAATCATTTGTTGGATGGGGTAGTGACTTCAGATAAGTTGCATGAAGTTTCAGTAACAGAGAATAAACTTGCTGATCGCAGCGTAAGCGGGGTCAAACTGCAGGATCAATCCATTGATAGCAAGCATCTTCAGGACGAAATCATAAGTTCACGTCATTTAAAGTTAGGGATCATACACAGTGAACATCTAGACAACGGATGTATCACCTCAGAGAAAATAGCAGAGAGCTGCATCTCAACTGAGCATATCCAGAATGAATCGATCAACGCCGCCAAGCTTGAGGATGGCTCGATTATGACATCCAAGCTTTCTACAGCATCAGTGACAACTGATCGATTAGCTGATAGAGCCGTAACATCTGAGAAATTAGCTGAGCATAGCATTCAGCCAGGCTTAATTGCAGATGGTGCGATTCATACCCGTCATCTGCAGGAAGGCTCAGTGACTGAAGATAAGTTAGCCGAAGGGTCCATCAGCTCATCCAAGTTGATGAAGCAAAGCATTGACAGTGGGCTGCTGGCAGATGCATCGGTGCTTCCGCAGCATCTGGCCGATTCAGCGGTTACGAATGTGAAAATTCAAGATGATGCGATCACGGGTAATAAACTATTAGACGGATCGATTTCGGGCCAGAAGCTTGAAGCAAGAGCCATTAAGAGTATTCACCTAGCAGAGCAGTGTATTGAGGACCTGCACATTCAAGCAGGTGCGATTAAGGCCTACCACATTGAAGAAGGGACGTTTACGGGGGATCAATTAAGCGATCAAAGTATTAGTGGGAACAAATTATCCCCTAATGCTGTGCATACCTCACACCTGTCAGATGGAATTGTGACGTCAGAGAAGTTAGCCGACCTCAGTATTGAGGCGAAGCATTTAGCTGATCGTTCAATCACAGGCGAGCATATAGTATTCTCAGCCATAAACTCAGAGCATCTCCAATCAGAATCGATCACAGCACAACATTTGCAGAATGAATCGATTAAGAGTGAGAAATTGGCCAGCGGGGCCGTACAGGCAAGACACCTCGCCAGCGGATCGGTACAATCTGGACATATTTTTAACCAATCCATTCGCAGTGAGCATATTCTGAATCAAGCTATTTCTACAGAGAAGCTAGCTGATCACAGTGTCTCTACGGCCAAATTGGCGCCGAAAAGTATAAGCAGCGAGCAGTTAATGGAGCAAGCTGTAAGAGAAGAGCATATCGGACCCGAAACGATTACTGGGGATCATTTGGTTCCGAGGAGTATTCATGCAGAGGCATTATCCTTTAATGCTATTCAAAGCGAGCATATTAGCAACGAGGCAATATGTCCTGAGCATATTAGCGAGCAATGCATCAGCGACATTCATCTTGAGGATGATGCGGTAAGCACTTCAAAGCTTCAGGATCTCAGCATTACTAGCGATAAGCTGGCTGATCAAAGTGTAACTAGCGATAAGCTGGCGCCTGGTGCTGTGAAGCCTGAACATTTCGCGGGGCAAATTACGCCAGCAGCATTTAACTTTAACCCCGTACAAAGCCATCAAGCTAATATATTACAGCAGTTTGGATTTGCATCGTTTCACTTTAACCTGCAGGATGAAATCATCACACTTCAAGTACCGCTGCCACAAAGCTACGCGAACAATCAATATGCTTTAGTAGCCATGACCAACCACCCGGCTTGTTATGCCATTATAAAGGAACGCAAATCTAATTGTGCCGAATTACAAATCCTTCGCACTCGATTTACAGCAGAATTAACAGGCACATTGACTTGGATCGCTATAGGACAGTTGTGATCGTTTGACCTTGTAACAGAAGTGCGGTTCTTAGTGGGCCGTGCTTCTGTTTTTTTAAAGGCGATAGCCTAGACAAGTTACATGCCCCCTGTACAAATGCCGTTACGATTTATCGATTGTTTCATACTATAAGTAGAAATTACTCGATTACTTGCGGGTTTATGGAGGTGGTTCCATTTGCCGGTAAAAAAAACGAAGCGACGATTAGTAACAAGAAGGTTGTCCTCCTCGAAAAACAGAAGGCGATTAAATCGAAGAACGCCCACATCCAGCAGGGCGCCTGTTCGAATCAACAATGCGCCAGACCCCAAAGTTTCTGTGATCTTGCCAGTCATGAATGAAAGATCAACGTTGCCGCGTGTTTTAGCGGAGTGTTCCAGGGTCCATCCTCAGATTGAGGTCATAGTCGTTGTGAATGGATCGACTGATGGATCAGCTCAAATTGCCCGTAATTCAGGGGCCAAAGTCTTGGAATATCCTGACCCGCTTGGACATGATGTGGGGAGAAGTATTGGAGCGAATGAAGCTAAAGGGGACATCCTGCTTTTCCTAGATGGGGATTTTGTCATTCGGACAAAGGATCTTGTTCCTTTCATTCGGGCTGTAGAGCAGGGGACAGACGTAGCCTTGAATCGCTATCTAGGTCCTGTCAATACGAAACAAGTTCATCCGGTCATCTTATCCAAGCACATGCTTAATGGTGCAGTGTGCAGACCTGACTTGGCAGGGGCTTCAATGACCACGATTCCACATGCCATCAGCAGAAAGGCGGTCGAACAGATTGGGACTCAAAGTCTGACTGTACCTCCCTTGGCCTTAGCAAAGGCTGTCTATCAAGGGCTTGTGGTAAGAGCTGTTCATAAGGTTGAGGTTGGTAAAATAAACCCTAGGAAGCGGAAGAAGTTTAAGGTTGATCCGCTGCTCCCTTTAATTGTAGGCGATCATCTTGAAGCTATGCACTGGGTGATCCATCATGTAGGTGAAAGAGGCAGTTTTAATGATGAGATTAGGGCGAGAGATGTAATGAGGTGAGGTGAATGAAACGAAGAAGTCGAGTGCATCGAAGGGGTTCGATGACGAAACGTAAGAAAAGACTTGGAAAAAGACGCTCCGCTCGAAGCTTGCGAGGCATTGGGAGATTGGGACGCTTAGCACTCATGGCGGGCAGAAGATTATCATTGGAGCTTCCGGCAAATGAACTGAGTGTCGACACGATTCAACGCCATTGGGCAGAATGGATAGCCCAATATAGCAGAAAGCTGGGGTGGAATGCTTACTTCCAAGCCGTAAGACACTATTTAAGAGGATTGAACAGCAGGACCGTTTGGATTCCGCATCACACCCTTCTGCTGCCTACGAGCAAACGCGTAGCTATTGTCGTCACGGCGATGAATGAGAGAAGCTCCCTCCCTGGTTTGTTAGCTCAGGTCAACAGATTACCCGTACAAGATAAATACGTTGTGATCAATGGGTCGAATGATGACAGCATGCACATCGCTAAGCAATATGGAGCCACGGTTATTCATTATCAAAGACCGTTAGGACACGATGTCGGGCGAGCTGTTGGGGCCAAAGCGACGAATGCGGATATCGTTCTTTTCATGGATGGTGATTTTGTATTACCAGCAGAACACTTGGTCCCGTTTATTGCTGAGATCGAACACGGTGCCGATGTGGCTTTAAATAATATAAATCCTTGGTTGAGATCATTTCAACAATGGGATCTAGTCACGATGTGGAAGCAATTTCTGAATATGGTGATGAACAGACGAGATTTAGGAGCAAATTCGCTCACAGCCGTCCCGCATGCCTTATCCCGCAAAGCGATTGAAACCATTGGTGCCCATCAGCTAATCGTTCCTCCAAAGGCGCTGGCGGCGGCCATTGAGAACGGTTTAGTTGTGACAGCACCTTATTCTGTCAATGTACTGGAGAAGAACAAGCGAAGACCGCAGAATACTGGACAGCACAATTTAGTATCCCATTTAATATCAGGGGACCATCTGGAAGCATTGAGGTATGTTATGGATCGTTCCCATCACAGATTGCAGTACAGTGATACGATGCGAAAACGGGAAGTGGCCGGGGGGGATCAAGCATGAGTTTGACCAGTATTATTATCCCTACCTATCAAGAGAAAGAAATGCTTGTATCGTGTATTGATTTCATACGCCGTTATACGCCGGAGCCTCACGAAATCATAGTGATAGATAACGGCTCCACCGATGGAACAGCAGAATACTGTCATGCCCAAGGCTTTACGTTCGTTTCATTTCCAGTGAATCAGGGGTTTCCAATCGCTTGTAATATTGGGCTCAAAATAGCAAGAGGTGATCAATTACTACTGTTAAATAATGATGTCATTGTATCACCGGGATGGTTGACGAATATGTTGAGCTGTTTAAACAGCCATGAGGATATTGGAATGGTTGGACCAACAACGAATTATGTGTTTGGGATGCAAAAGGTTGATCTTCCTCCATACGACTTAAATCAATATTTATCGATTGCGAAGGAGAGGAATCAACCTAACCAGACGATTTGGAAAAAGGTGAATCGACTGGTGGGTTTTTGCCTGTTATTCAAGCGCGCACTGCTCGAGGCCATTGGATATCTGGACGAACAATTCTCACCGGGTCACTTTGAGGATGATGATTATTGCTACCGTGCGAAACTAGCGGGATTCCAGCTCATGATGGCCGGGGATGTGTATGTTCACCATTATGGCAGTATTAGCTTTAAGAAAGACCCGCAAGCTCAAGCCTTGCTGGTTGAAAGAAATTATGAGCTGTTTAAGCAGAAATGGGGGTTCGATCCTCGCCAAGTGACATGATAGATTTAAGGTGAAGAAAGGATGATTCCAAGTGAAAGGCATAATTTTAGCTGGAGGTACAGGTACAAGATTGAGACCTCTCACCCAAATCATCAACAAACATCTTCTGCCTGTAGGAAAGGTCCCTATGATATATCACAGCATAGCGAAGCTGAAAGAAGCAGGGATTCAAGATATTCTGATCATTACGGGTAAAATGTCATCAGGGTTGTATAGTCAATTGCTTGGCAGCGGCAAATCACTCGGCGTGAATATTTCATTTCGCATCCAAGAAGACGCTGCAGGTATCGCTGATGGGTTGGCTTTGGCAAGCAGCTTTATTGACCCTGGAGAAAAGTTTGTATTACTGCTTGGAGATAATTTGTTTGAAGACGCACTCACTCCCTATATAGAACATTTTAAACACCAATCATCTGGGGCAAGGGTGCTGCTCAAGCAGGTAGAAGACCCGCGGCGATTTGGAGTGCCAACCCTTAAACATGAGCGTATTATTCATATCGAAGAAAAGCCGGGACGTCCTAAGTCGCACTATTGTGTCACCGGGATGTATATGTATCATTCCGATGTTTTTGATATAGCGGCTAATCTTAAGCCATCAGCTAGAGGGGAGCTGGAAATTACAGATGTGAATAATGTGTACGCGCATAATGGTCAGCTTTCATACGATGTGCTGCAGGGTTGGTGGATCGATGCGGGTACGTTCAAATCCCTTTATGAAGCTAGCTTTCGAATTCTTGAACAGGAGGGCAATGGATAATGGTAACGTATCTAGTAACGGGGGGGATGGGGTTTATAGGCAGCAACTTTATTATGTACTTGTTAAAGAATTATAAAGACATTCGGATTATTAATTTCGATGCTCTAACGTATGCCGGAAACCCCGATAACCTTCAAACGATTTGGCATGATTCAAGGTACCAATTCGTGCACGGCAACATTCAAGAACCCCAATCAATCCAAAACGTATTTCATCAGGGCGTGGATGTGGTAGTTCATTTCGCAGCAGAATCCCATGTGGATCGAAGTATTCACCATCCTGATGCCTTCGTTCAGACCAATGTTGTAGGCACATTCAATCTCTTAGAAGCTGCAAGATGCCATCCCATTAAGGCATTTATTCATGTTTCAACGGATGAAGTGTATGGATCCCTTGGGTCGGAAGGTTATTTCACAGAAGCGACGCCGCTTGCTCCTAACAGCCCTTATTCCGCGAGTAAGGCATCGTCGGATTTGCTGGTGAGGTCCTATGTAGAAACCTACGGCTTGCCAGCGCTTATTACCCGATGTTCGAACAATTATGGACCTCGCCAATTTCCAGAAAAATTAATCCCGCTTGTGATCATGAAGGCCATGCAGGATGAATCCATTCCCATTTATGGCGATGGCAAAAATGTTAGAGACTGGCTCTATGTTGAAGATCATTGTTCTGCCATAGACCTAGTATCTCAAAAGGGCAGCATAGGGGAAGTGTATAATATTGGGGGCCATAACGAGTACACCAATCTAGACATCGTGATGATCATCTTGAAGCAGCTTGGGAAATCGGAGAAGTTAATTACGTTTGTCTCTGATCGATTAGGACACGATCGCAGATATGCGATAGACCCGACTAAAGTTAGGGAGCTGGGCTGGCGGCCGTCCACCGCTTTCCCACAAGGCATAGAGAAGACCATTGAATGGTATGCTGAACATTCAGAATGGCTGGAACGCATTCGAACAGGACAATACCGAGGTGAGCAGCGGTGAAAATATTCATAACAGGTGCGGGCGGTCAACTGGGATATGATTTAAAGCGATGTCTCTCACGAACCCATCAAGTTGTTGCAGCGACGAGACAACAATTGGACATCACGAACGCTGAACAAGTGAATGACGCGATTCAAGCTGCTAAGCCGGATGTCATCATACATGCTGCTGCTTATACTGCTGTCGATCAGGCAGAAAAGGATTGGGAGACAGCGTATCTTGTGAATGGTATAGGATCTAGGAATATAGCTGTGGTGTCAGAACGGGTTGCTGCTAAGCTGGTCTATATTAGTACGGATTACGTGTTCGATGGATTAAAGGGAAGTGCGTACCACGAATTTGATTCGACGAACCCGTTATCGGTGTATGGAAGATCAAAGCTGGCGGGGGAACAATTCGTTCAGCACTTAACTCGGCGCTCCTTTATTGTACGCACATCGTGGTTATACGGAAGGAAGGGACGCAATTTCGTGACCAAAATTCTTCAATTGGCTATGGAAGGAAAGGAATTGTCTGTTGTTTCTAATGAATGGGGCTCACCAACGTATACTGTAGACTTGGCGAAGTTCATTGATTCGATCATCTCAACGGATCAATATGGCACGTATCATGCTTCGAATGCCGGGTATTGTTCTCGATATGAGCTTGCCAAGACGATCATCCGTTTGGGTGGCTACCGCAACAAGATTATACCCGTTCCGTCCAGTACGATACCCTTGGAAGCAAAGAGGCCCATTAATTCCAGCTTAGACCACTTAGCGATTCGACTGAACAAACTTCCGCCTATTCGCAATTGGAAAGAAGGATTGTGTGCCTTTTTAATAAATGACTTGAATGTTAGAGAGGTGAGCCATTTACATGATTGAAGGTGTGAAGAAGAAACCGCTGTTAAAGCATAGCGATGATCGGGGATTCTTTATGGAGCTGCTTCGGGAGGATGATGACCTCTTCGAGCATTTTGGGCAGGCTTCCTTGTCTATGTCGTTTCCAGGCGTTATTAAAGCTTTTCACTATCATGATCATCAGGATGACATCTGGTTTTTTCCTAAGGGGCATGCACAGGTCGTGCTTCACGATCTAAGGCAGTCATCCAGCACTTATAAACAAACTGACGTTTATTATATGGGGGAAGGCAATCCGTATTTATTGTTTATTCCCCGCGGTGTTGCTCATGGTTACAGAGTACTCGGGCATGAGCCGCTTCAAATATTATATTTCACCAATCAAGTGTATGATCCTAAGCAACCCGATGAGCACCGTCTCGATTATGACGATCCATCTATTGCATTTGACTGGTCAACTAAGAATCGTTAAAGGGTATGGGAGTCCGAAAGAAGGGAGGAAACGTACATGGTTCCAGTCAAATCAAATGTTGCCCAGCGAAGCTATAACAAAGGCAGGATTGATGGCTATAACCTTGGATTTCATCATGGAAGACGCATGGGACGATGCCAGAAAATTATGAGTGAGGTTCCCCCTTATCCTTCGGGTTCATGGGATATTAAAGTGATGTACGTCCCTGAAGGATTATTTAACCTGCATCGCGGCATTGTTGACCATCTCAGCCGTTATGTAAGGGAAATGGTTGTCGCAGACCCCTATGATGATGTTTCAAAGCTTGCAGCCCAGGAAAGGCCGGACCTCGTTCTTGTGCTTAATGGCGTTCATGGCCTGCAGCTTAACCAAATCCAAGCGATTCGGAATATGGGGATCACCACCGCCGTATGGTTCGCAGATGATCCTTACTTTACAGATCGAACGGTTGAATATGCCAAGCATTATGATATTGTGTTTACCCACGAATTGTCTTGTGTCCCCTTGTACCAAGCGAATGGATGCCCAAGCGTCCACTATTTGCCTCTAGCTGTAAATCCCAATGTATTCAAACCTATGCTCGCAGATCCTCAGTATCGTTCAGATGTTTGTTTTATTGGTACCGGCTTTCCCAATCGTATTCATTTCTTTAACCAGATTACGCATTACTTGAAGCATTTACATGTTGTCATTGCCGGGGCTGGATGGAACCAGCTTGCTGATTATGGAGCTATGAAGGACAGCATTATTCTAGCAGGTATTCAGCCGGAATTGACACCTCTTTACTATAACGGAGCAAAAATCGTCATCAACATGCATCGCGGGACAGATGAACTGAATAATTCCCGCAGACTCCCCGCCTTATCCATTAATCCAAGAACATTCGAAATTGCTGGTTGCGGCGCATTTCAACTGACAGATGTTCGCTCGGATTTGGGACAATATTATACACCTGACGAAATGGCGACTTATTCCACACCCGAACAAATGCTTGACCACATTCGTTATTATCTCAGCCATGACGAAACGAGGGAAACGATGGCGATGCGAGCTTTACAGCGCACCTTGATGCATCATACGTATCCGCACAGATTGTCACAAATCCTCTCAACAATTTATGGGTGAGGTCATTGTGTCTTAAATGGGAGGGTAGGAAATGAGAAAAATAAAGCTAAGGAGGAAGCGGAAATTAACACACATTCCTAATGGTAGAGTTCTGGGGAGAGAGCATGGATACCATTCCGGCTGGCTTCATGGACGATATTATGGACGATGCCAATCGATCATGCGGTCATACTACCCCGGGACGTTTCCTCGTTATAACGTGAGGATTCTTTATGTCACCTCTGGTATGGGTATCCCCTATTCTCCTCTGGACAAAGCGATACTAAACAGCTTGTACGATCTTGCTGCAGAGGTCTCTCATATTTCCCCAAAGGCCGATGTTGTTTCCAGAGCACATGAATTCAGACCTGATCTATTGCTTGTGCTGAATGGGATGCAGTTTTCAGTAGATAAAGTTGAAGAGATCAAGTCCATCGGTATCCGTACGGCTATCTGGTTTACTGATGATCCTTATTATACAGACGTGACGGCAGGGCTTGCATCCCATTATGACGATGTGTTCACGCTGGAGCTGAATTGTGTCCCCTTTTATCAAAGCAGGGGATGTGCTAATGTTCATTACTTGCCTTTTGGAGTGGATTTGACGGCCTTTTATCCTAAGCCAGTGGACCAAGCGCATCGATATGATATTTGTTTCATTGGTTCAGCGTATTGGTATAGGGTGGCCTTTTTTGAGCAGTTAGTTCCTTTTTTGGCAACTCAAAATGTATATATTTCGGGCTGGTGGTGGAATAGATTGCCCAATTATCACCGAATAGCTGATAAGGTAAAGTCCGGAGCGTGGCATTCTCCAGAAGAAACAGCAAGTCATTATATGGGGGCCAAAATTGTCATTAATTTGCATCGCTCCCATGATGACGATTCGTACAATCGAAACAGTCTTAAAATTCCTGGTTTTTCTGTTAATCCTAGAACGTTCGAAATTTCTGGAAGCGGCGGTTTTCAATTGACGGATGTTCGGCAGGACCTTTTCAATGTATACCAACCAGGGTATGAAATTGCAACCTACACGTCACCGCATGACCTTATTGAGAAAATTCAGTATTATTTGCACCATGAAGAAGAAAGGCAAGAAATTGCACTGCGAGGCTTGAAACGGACCGTAACGGAGCATACGTATCATCATCGTGTGTCCTCACTATTATCAACGCTTTTTCATGCATAGTTAGATCCTAATAGGGACCTGCAGTGGCAGAGACAATATGTTCTGCTGCCGCAGGTCTTGTTAAATGTTGTGAATTTTGGGCGGATGCCTATGGATACCAAGTACGTTCATTCATAAGATGGATTAAATGCTAACGAACGGAGGGAGCAGTATGGAGCAGCAAATTACATCGATGATCCACTATATGGCAAAATCACAAGAGGAAATGGCGAGAATTATTGAGGCCAAACGCCACGTTGCTGTGAGAATGGCCCACTTGGTCTGTCATATTCCTGATGAACACCCTGATTTTGCAGGTGTTGACGGTTTGTCAGAACATTCGCTGGATGTGACTAAGAGTATTACAGCTTATTTGAATAGTCTGGCTGATCTTGAAGAGGCCATTACTGAACAAATGAGTCTCGTTATGAAGGAAATGGGAGACAAAGAATCCGAGGAATAGGCGGGAGGGTTTTCATTTGAGTCGAGAAGAATCTTTTATCCGTATGCTTGGCGCAGCATCAAAGATGCAGTTGAATATCTCGGTGATTCTGGAAGCTAAAGCGATGGAGGCCGAGAAAATTAGAGCCTGGTTCCAGCATCATTTTCACCCTCAATCCATTACGACACACGAAGATCTGGTGAAAAAGCCTATTGAAGTCCATGAGCACCTGCTTGAAGTCATTGATGGTTTAACCAAGATGGAATATGCGTTAGCCAAAAACTTGAAAACCTTGTTGAACCCGGATGAGGGGGAGGAGTCGTCAGGATTTGATTTTGGCGGAGGGTCTGATTTTTCCTCGTTTATGGACTCAGGCGGTGAGAAGGATTGATGTCTCAGCAGATTCAGAATGAACTGAAGCTTGATATCCTGCAGTCCTTGGCACGCAGTCAGAAAGCGATCGCTGCCATGATTGAATCCACAGCTTCAGTAATGGATTATTCTACGATGAGTGCAGAAGATATCATAAAGTATTGCGAGCGTATTGTCGACTACCAGAAGATTGTTGCTGAGAAAATGTTAGGCTTGCGAGTGAATGAAGTGAAAACTACGGCACCTGGGAGTCCATGGCTGAATAAATCAGTTAGTAACGTCAAAGTACTGTAAGCGATCCTTTAAGAAAGGAGGGAGCACAATGCGAACACCTTCAGGAGCTCGGAAATTAAAGACAGCAAGAACAAAGCGCAGGTTAGTGAGGGGCAAAAAAGGATTAACGGCTAAACGCAGAGGCAGAAGGATGATGGGTTCTCGTTCAGCACGTAAACGAAAATTGAGAAGGAGGTTAGTTAGAAGACCACGTTCAACAACTTACAATTTAGAATATAACAGGGCTTTCGATGCTGCTTACAACGAGGGATTTAATCAAGGTTTTGCAGCAGGTTTGCAGCAGGGCATTTAGCTCTCACACTCTTGTTTAGGCGGCATATAATGCACTATCCAAATGTGTAGAAAGAGTGACGGCCCTATGAAATGTGCCATTATGCAGCCTACGTATTTGCCCTGGGCAGGTTATTTTCGACTGATAGCTGAAGCGGATGTGTTCGTGTTCTTAGATGATGTCCAATTCTCCAAACGATCTTGGCAGCAGCGTAATCGTATTCTGCTCAAAGGTCAGCCTATGTGGCTCACCGTACCGGTGCAGAGCAAGGGGAAGCGGGATCAGAAGCTGTATGAGGTGAGAACAGATGAATCTAGAGACTGGAGAGGACAGCATCTGAGCACGATACATCATGCGTATCATCGTCATCCATGGGGAATGGAAGTGATAGATATATTAAGTCGTCATTTATCACAGCCTATACCGTCTTTATCGATGTTGAATATCGATCTCATTCAAGCCATGTCTCAGCAGTTGAACCTAAATACTACGTTTATGAAATCCAGTGATATACCAGTGTCAGGGCAAAAATCCCATTATCTGCTTCAAATATGTGAATATGTGGGGGCTGATGTTTATTTGAGCGCCGCCGGCTCTAAAAGCTATATTGAGGAAGAAGCACTGTTCTCAAAAAGTAACGTTAGTGTCCAATATCAACAGTACACGCCTCAACCGTATTCACAATGGACTGTGGATTCGTTTATTTCGCATTTATCTATCGTAGACATGGTTGCACATATCGGTTGGCAGTCGGCCAGTCAGATGATTTAAGCCCAGCGGTGCAATGTCAAGTAGTTAATTTTACGAAACTGGAAAAAGAAA
>CAYUSG010000031.1:11898-29657 GCA_964447355.1 uncultured Paenibacillaceae bacterium | reverse complement strand
GTATATGTTTTCCGACATATTTTCCACCTATAACATGAATATGTTCGTGCTCCGCACTTTAGTTCCCACTATAAGCTAACCCCTGAAAGAGGTCAAGGTTAGAATCCCCGCGCCAAAAAACAAGGGATATTCCAACTGAGTATGAAACAGGCACTATTCGCACCCTTTATCTCATCCCCATTGGCATATCCCTAGACATGATATAATGATCCTAAAACCCGCTTTGAACGTTTGAATTACAAGGACTTGCTCCAATCCTGTACCGCATGCCCTTCCAAATAACGTTCGCAATCAAGTGCAGCCATACAACCGCTGCCTGCTGCTGTAATGGCTTGACGATACTTGCTGTCTTGAACATCACCACAAGCGAAGATGCCCGGGACGTTCGTTTCCGAGGTGCCTGGTTTCACTTGAATATAGCCCACCTCATCTGTTTCAACTAAGCCTTGAAGGAAATCCGTATTCGGCTTATGTCCGATAGCTACGAAGATACCGTCCGTTTCAATTAATTCTTCCTCACCGGTCTCGTTGTTCTTCACTTTAAGACCTTTCAGTCCCGTATCATCTGCCACAACCTCTAACGGTGTGCGATTCAAGCTCCAAGCAACCTTCTCGTTCTCACGTGCACGATCCTGCATAATTTTGGAGGCGCGAAGCTCATCACGACGATGCACCACACGCACCTCTGTAGCAAATCGAGTAAGGAAATTCGCTTCTTCCATAGCTGAGTCGCCGCCGCCAACGACGATGATTTTCTTCCCTCTAAAGAAGAACCCGTCACACGTCGCGCAAGTACTCACGCCACGGCCGATATTATCTTTCTCTCCTGGAATACCCAGCAGCTTCGCAGAAGCACCCGTCGAAATAATTAGCGTTTCAGCTGTTAATTCGCCAATGCCTTCTACCTTGATTTTGAACGGTCTATTCGAAGCATCAATTTCATTAACCCAACCTGTCTTAAATTCTGCACCAAAGCGCTCAGCTTGTTTGCGCATATTATCCATCAGTTCTGGTCCCATGATCCCGTCCGGGAATCCAGGGAAGTTCTCAACATCCGTTGTTGTTGTAAGCTGTCCTCCTGGTTCCGGTCCTTCAATAACGAGTGGATTAAGATTCGCCCGAGCTAGATAAATGGCCGCTGTAAGCCCCGCTGGTCCTGTTCCTACCACAATTGTTTTATAGGTTGTCATTGTCTCCTGCTCCTCCCTTTTCCTGTGCAAGGCACAGATTACAACTTTTCATTCAATTTTGGAAATATGGATTCCATCTTTTCTTTCAGCCCGCAGGCCTCATCTATGCTTTTGACATGCTTGCGTATGGTCGAAACCGATACGTTATACCGCTGTGATACCTCCTGATAGGTAACGGTGCGGCGATGCATCTTAGCTGTCAAATATTCCAGAGCTGCTGACCATCCTTCCGCTTTATGAATTTGCGGCACCGATGGATAGGATCGTTGAATAAATTCTACCCACAAGGTTTGCATATCATACTGCTGGATCATGTCGTAGCGGCTGCGCATCTGCTCTGTCGCTTGACTTAAGACATTCTGCCAATCGTCATTCCATTCAGCTAGTTGCGAAGGATCAATATAGTCCGCAAAGCCTCGCTTCGTATCAAATACAGCTTCCAGCGGCTCATCAACATTCATTGAACGCAGAACGAAGATCGCAATCCGCTTCAGTTCATCCTCTTGTCCCGCTTCCGCGATAAAGTCACGAAGCGCAAGCTCCACTTCCTTGTCAGCTATATAGCTGAATGCCTGAATGACTTGAAGCTTCGTTTCTCGGTCGCCGTGTCGCAGCGCCCAGAAGAATGAAGATCTTACTAATGGATCCTTCTGAATGTGTTCTGGCAAAGCCGCTCCCTTGGTCTGCTCTATCATGCGGAACTGCTCTTCGAACGGCAGATGATAATGATATTGGAATACGGCTTCATCAGCCGGCTTTCCTTGTTCCAGCTCATCCAGCACATTTAGGTAGAAACGAGCCACCTCCGTCTGGTCATCCAGCGATTCGGCACGCTTCCAATACCGCCGTGCTTCTGAGAACCTGCCCATGTTCGCCGCAGACACTGCCGTATAATGATAAAGGCAAGGATCATCCTGAAATTCCAGATTACCTATTAATCGCTTGAAGTGCTGATAAGCTAATCGGTGCTCGCCTAATATCCCCATCGTAGTCGCCAGCTTAAACACATGCTCATGGTGAAACGGAACGGTTTTCCTCAGAACATCCATCAATTCTCCCGCTTCAGAAAGCACCCCTGAATGTTGGTAGAAGATCGCTAGGTTACACAGTGCGTGTAAATTGCCGATTTCAATATCCAGCACATCCTTAATGATCTGCATTGCTTTCTCAAAACGACCCATGTAATAATACGCCAAGGCTAAATTATTGCGGGCAGCTAGAAAATCAGGGTACCGATCCACGATCTTCTTCAGCACACGCACAGCCTCTGAGAACCGGCCTTCTTCCAGCAAAGCCCGAGCGCGGTCATGCTCGAAGAATTCTTCCCTGCTCTTGATCTTGCTAATCGGTGCGGGACGCTCCAGTTCATAGCTTAAGAATTCCAGCATTTCCTGGCACTCATCCATATAATCGCCCTTGGGGTCAAGCTCCAGGTAGGTTAGTATGGATTGCTCTGCCTTCTCAAACAGCTCCATATTGGCATAATTATTAGCCATGTAAAAATGACATTCATACATCGTCGGATCCACTTGCTCAAGAATGTGCTGCAATATGGCATTCGATTCCTCGTAATTGCCCATTTCAGATAAAATACCCGCCATATTGCAGTGGTTGACTGCATTATCTGGCTCATACTCCACACAGCGCCGAAAATATTTCAATGCCTTATCGTAATGGTACCGGTCTAACGATTGGACCGCTCTTTCGAAAAAGAACGTGGCATCCATCTGTAAGGAGATTACATTCGTTTGTTTCGCTTGAGCCACAGGCTTTTTCTTTTCCATTTATAAGGCACCTCCTGTATCTAACAAAATATATGGATCTTAAAAGAAAACCCCAGCCCATATTGAGCTAAGGAACCTTCTTAAAAGTATAGCATATCTGATTTCAATTCCCTATGCTTATAGGCCGCCGGACTTAAACAACGTGCTGATCGAACCGCCTTCCATAATGATGCGGATCGCATTCGACAATAGTGGCGCTGTCGATAAAACTTTATACTTCTCCGGGTGCCCATCAGGCAGCATGATTGTGTCTGTCACAACAAGCTCTTTAACATTCGGATGATCTAAACGGGTGATGGCATCACCAGACAGAATCGGATGCGTCGCGCAGACATAAGCATCATTCGCACCGCGCTCTTTCAAACCTTCAACTACGTTAATGATGGTCGATCCCGTATCGATCATATCTTCTATTATAATAGGGGTTTGGCCCTCTACTTCTCCAATGATATGCGTGATGACAGATTCATTATGCTTAGGACGTTTCTTGATCATAATGGCAAAAGGAGAATCTAAGTAATTCGCCAATTTCTCAGCTGTGGTCGCCCGACCCGCATCGGGGGATACAACAATCGGATTGGGAATCTTCTTATCCTTCAAGTACTCGATGATGAGATCTAATGCTGTCAAATGGTCTACAGGAATATTGAAAAACCCTTGAATCGCAGGAGCATGTAAATCTACAGTCACTACGCGATCGGCACCCACCGTCGTTAATACATCAGCAACCATCTTGGCTGAGATCGGCTCACGAGGGGAGGCTTTTCGCTCTTGGCGCGCATAACCATAATAAGGAACTATGATATTCACCGTCTTAGCAGAAGCACGCTTCGCTGCGTCGATCATGACCAGCAGCTCTACAAAGTGTTCATTAATAGGATGAGAGAAGGTCTGGACGATGAATACATCGCAGTTACGATTCGTCTCTTCATAGTGGCAATATTGTTGACCGCTTTTAAATCGAGATAGCTTAATACTGCCAAGGGGCTGCCCAAGTTCTTTTGCAATGGCCGCAGCAAGCTTGGGATTCGAGGACCCCGAGAAAATTCTTAATTTGTCGTTAAATAACATGTTAAACCTCCTGCAATATGGGTTAATCTTCAATATTCTATAGAAACAAATATACAAATACCCGTATGAATGAAGCCTTCATCTTTTATTATACATGACCTGACATCATTTTCAAAAAGGTTGCATCATTCTTCGACGCTTGTCGAACGTGGCAAATTCAGTGAATCCAATCGCTTTAAGCAGCGCCCTCGCCTCATCCAGATATTGCGACAATTTTTCAGGATCATGTGCGTCAGAACCTATAGTGACTGGAATACCGAGCTCTAACGCAGCCTCCAGCATTCTGCGGCTTGGGAACATCTCTTCGCAAGGCATACGAAGACCTGAAGCATTCAATTCAATGGCTACATCCGCCGCTTTAATGACTTTTAAGGTTTCCATTTCCAAATCTGTGCGCTCAACCTCTGGTTTGTAACCAAACCGTTTGATCACGTCGATGTGACCTAGGAAATCGTAAAACCCTGTCCGCGCAGCCTTTTGCACAGCCTCGTAGTACTGTTCGTAAACCTGATTGATGGAACGATCCTTCCAGCCATCGGTTTGCCTGTAATCGGTGATGTCCCACTCACCTAGGAAATGCACCGAACCAATCACATAATCCCAAGAATATGCCTGAATGATAGCTTCGATCTGGGCTTCATACCCTTCAATATAATCGCCTTCAAGCCCGACTTTAAGATCGATCTGGTTCTTGTACTTTTCCTTAAGTTCGAAGCACTCTTCAACATATTTAGGCAGCTCTTCCATCAGCATCGCCATGCCTGGATAATAGAGGGCCGGGTCCACATGTAAAAGAGGCATATGATCAGACAGCCCCAATTGGTCCAGTCCGATATCAATGCCCTTTTTAACGTATTCCTCTAGCTCTCCTTTAGCATGACCGCAGCGTACATGGTGAGTATGATAATCTATCAGCATCGCTTGCACCTCATCCATTCATTCGTAAATACTAACTCGCTTCCAGACGTTTCGCCCTAATACATTATAATTTGTGGCGTTGTCGCAGTACTTCTAACACTTCGTCAAGCGGAAGCTTCTGCTCTCTTAAGAGAACTAGCAGATGGAACAATAAGTCACTTGCTTCATTGCTAAGCTCAACGGGGTCGCGGTTTTTCGCCGCAATGATTACTTCTGCCGCTTCCTCGCCAACCTTCTTCAGAATTTTATCTACACCCTTTTCAAATAGGTAGGTCGTATAAGCTCCTTCAGGACGTTCAGCTTCTCGCGATGCAACGGTGGCTTCAATTTGATTAATAATGCCGAACCGATCCGAACCATTAACCGCATCAGCTTGAGTCTGTGTTGCATTCGAAAGCGGCAGATCACGGTAGAAACAAGTATATCGGCCCGTGTGGCAAGCCGCGCCCTTCTGATCCACTTTCACTAACAGCGTATCGGCATCACAATCGTACTGAATCGATCGAATGCTCTGAGTATGACCATAGGTTGCACCCTTATGCCACAGCTCCTGACGAGAACGACTCCAGAACCATGTTTCACCACTCTCTAGCGATTGTTGCAGAGATGCCTTGTTCATATAAGCCATCATTAAAACTTCTTTACTCACCGCATCCTGGACAATGGCTGGAACTAGGCCGTTGTCATCCCATTTGATAGAGGATAGAATCTCAGCCTGTGTTAATTGTTCTCCCATCTTACTTCAACCCCCTTTTGTCTTAAATCCGCTTTAACGCCTTGAATGGAAATTTCTTTGTAATGGAATATCGTAGCGGCTAGACCCGCATCTGCATGTCCTTCTGTAAAAGCATCATAGAAGTGTTCCACTTTGCCTGCACCGCCAGAAGCTATAACTGGAATACTCACACTGCTGGATACAGCTTTGGTTAGGGGCAGATCGAATCCGTCCTTGGTCCCGTCAGCATCCATACTTGTCAGCAGCAATTCCCCCGCTCCAAGCCGTTCAACTTCTCTAGCCCACTCTACGGCCTTGATGCCTGTACCTGTACGCCCGCCGTGGGTGAAAACCTCCCACTGGCCCCAATCGGCGTTGAACTTGGCATCAATCGCTACAACGATGCATTGCGCTCCGAACTTGCGAGATCCTTCTGAGATCAGCTGCGGATTCTTAACCGCTGCCGTGTTGATGCCGATTTTGTCCGCTCCGGCACGAAGCAATCGCTTCATATCGTCTACATGGGATATGCCCCCGCCAACGGTAAAGGGTATCGTTATCTCACCCGCGGTTTGTTTTACAACCTCAACCATGGTCTGTCTGCCCTCTACAGAAGCCGATATATCAAGGAACACCAGCTCATCAGCGCCCTCTTTATCATAAATGGATGCAAGCTCAACAGGGTCCCCAGCGTCTCGCAAATTAACGAAGTTAACGCCTTTGACCACGCGCCCGTCTTTAACATCCAAACAAGGTATAATACGTTTTGTTAACATTCAAGCATTCTCCCTACTCGTTCTAAGCTTTGATGGATTGAATGGCTTCGGATAATTGAATATTACCGATATAAAGTGCCTTACCGACAATAGCTCCGCCTACGCCATCTTGGCTGTGGGCCGCTAGACGTTCAAGGTCGCTCATTTGACTGACGCCTCCGGAAGCAATGACGGATTGACCCGACACTTTCGCTAATTGAACAATCCCTTCAACATTCGGTCCCTTCATCATGCCGTCTCGCGAAATATCTGTAAAGATGAACGTTCTGGCACCTTTCTCAGCTAATTCAACAGCAAGATCCTCGGCCTTGACTTCGGATGTCTCCAGCCAGCCTCTAGTTGCCACATATCCATTACGCGCATCAATACCGATCGCAACTTGGTCACCGTGCTCTTTTAGTACTTGCTCCACAAAGGTTCGATCCTCAATCGCCGCTGTGCCCAGAATGACGCGGGATACGCCTAACGAAATTAACTTCTCAACATCTGCCTTGGTGCGTAATCCGCCGCCCAGCTGTACAGGCACCTTAACAGCTTTGGCAATCTCACCAATTAATTCATGGTTAACAGGCTGACCCGCTTTTGCGCCATCCAAGTCCACAAGATGTATCCACTGTGCACCTTGGTCTTCCCACGATTTCGCCACTTCTACTGGGTTTTCATTATAAACCGTTTCTTGATTATAGTCCCCTTGAATGAGGCGCACACATTTGCCCCCGCGAATATCGATCGCAGGATAAATAATAAATGACATGATTGATCCTCCAATATATGATCTAAGCTTATTACACTGCGGGCTAGCCCTGCGTAAGCTTCAAGAAATTATTCAACAGCTGCATGCCGACCTGACCGCTCTTCTCAGGATGAAACTGCATGCCGTACACTTGATCTCGGCCGACAATCGCCGTAACCGGTCCATAATAATCTGTCGCAGCCAGCAAATCACTCGATTGTTCAGGTTTGACATGGAAGGAGTGTACAAAATATACAAACCCTTCTGCCAAATCTTCAAGCAATGGGCTGGCTTGCTTAAATGAAAGTTGGTTCCAACCCATATGCGGGATCTTGAAATCCCCTTGAAAACGGACCACTTCCCCTGGCAATAAGCCTAATCCCTCATGATTCCCATACTCTTCACTGCGAGTGAATAACAGCTGCATGCCTAAGCAGATCCCTAATAAGGGCTTGCCGCTTGCTGCAAATTGTATGACGGTATCCTTCAAACCCGACTCGTTGAGGCGATCCATCGCGTCCCCGAATGCACCGACCCCCGGCAGAATAGCTCCCTCAGCAGCCATAATCTCTTGTTCGTCCGACGTGATGACAGCTGAAAAACCAAGACGTTCAACAGCCTTGCTGACACTGTGCAAATTGCCCATGTCATAATCGATAATAGCGATCAAGGTTTAGAGCACTCCCTTCGTGGACGGCACCCCTGTAACACGTGGATCGATGGAGGTTGCTTCATCTAGTGCTCTTCCCAAAGCTTTGAATACCGCTTCTATCATGTGATGCGTATTATGACCATAATGGACAATCACATGCAGCGTAATTCGAGCTTCTAAAGCCAGCTTCCACAAGAACTCATGAACTAATTCCACGGTGAATGAACCCACACTTGCGGCAGGGAAGTCAGCACGCAGTTCGAAATGTGGACGATTGCTAATGTCTATCACAACCTGCGCCAAAGCTTCATCCATCGGTACGAAAACACTGGCATACCGTTTAATCCCTTTCTTGTCTCCTAACGCTTCACGCAGCGCATGACCGAGGCAAATACCAATATCCTCTACCGTATGATGATCGTCTATATCTACATCGCCGCGCGCATCTACGGTTAGATCAAACTGACCATGCTTTGTGAATAAATCCAACATGTGATTCAGGAAAGGCACATCCGTATCCAGCTTGGATTGTCCGCTTCCATCCACGTTAAACGCTAATTTAATATCCGTTTCATTCGTCGTTCTCGAGATACTGCCCAAGCGACCTTGTGCTTGCTCTGCCATTACTTGTTCCCTTCCTTCTCTAAACGTACTTGAATCGCACGTGCATGTGCTTCGAAGCCCTCATGGCGCGCCAGCGTCATGATCGCTTCACCATTTTCTAATAGGGCTTCCTTACTATAATAAATCACACTTGATTTCTTCAAAAAATCATCGACATTTAATGGAGATGAGAACCGCGCTGTACCGTTCGTCGGCAGTATGTGGTTCGGTCCGGCGAAATAGTCGCCTACAGGTTCGGAGCTATAGGCGCCAAGAAAGATGGCCCCTGCATTTTCAATTTTGCTCAAATAATTCAATGGCTCCTGCACCATAATCTCCAGATGTTCGGGTGCCATTTGGTTTACCGCGCGAATACCTTCCTCCAGATCATCTACGGTTAGAATTGCACCATAGTTGGCGATGGACTGTTCAGCGATCGCTTTACGAGGCAGCACTTCAAGCTGTTTACGAACCTCTTGCTGCACCTGCTCTGCGAGTGTCTGGGATGGTGTAATCAGCACAGCAGAAGCCATCTCATCATGTTCGGCCTGAGACAATAAATCAGCCGCTACGTAGACCGGATCGGCCGTATCATCTGCCAGCACGATAATGTCTGTTGGTCCTGCAATGCTGTCAATATCCACCGCACCAAACACGAAGCGCTTTGCCAGCGCAACGAAGATGTTGCCCGGTCCGCAAATCTTGTCCACCGCAGGAATGGATTCCGTACCGTATGCCAGCGCCGCTATGGCTTGGGCGCCGCCTACGCGATAAATTTCTTTCACCCCTACTTCAGCTGCAGCTACTAATATATAAGGGTTGATGCCTTCCACGCCGCCTGTCGCGGGAGGTGTAACCATCACGATCTGTTCCACACCCGCTACTTGAGCCGGGATCGCATTCATCAGCACCGAGGACGGGTAAGCTGCCTTACCACCAGGTACATACAGCCCTACTCGCTTCAACGGTCTTAATACTTGACCTAGTAAACTGCCATCAGGCTGAAGATCCATCCACGATGTGCGTTTCTGTTTCTCATGAAACCGTCTAATATTATCCGCCGCTTGTCTTAAGGCTGTTAGGAAGCTTGGATCTACTTCTTTATAGGCTGCATCAATTTCATCCTGTTGAACCCTTAATTCGGTTATGTCCACCTTATCGAATTGTCGGCTTAATCGAATTAAGGCCGCATCTTTATCCGCGATCACTTGATCGATGATGGATTTCACCGCAGCATTCTGCTCGGGGCTGCCGTACTCCACTTCACGTTGAAGTGAAAATTGTTTCGCTGGTATGATCTTCATCTCGCGTTCCTCCGTTTAACACCCAATCTATACCGTTGCCTTGATGATGGTCTGAAGCTGGTCACAAATACGTTGGATGTGTTCATTTTTCATCCGATAGCTGACACGATTGGCAATTAATCGGCTCGTGATGGAGAAAATTTCTTCCATTTCTACTAAGCCGTTCTCCTGTATCGTAGCCCCTGTTTCAACCATATCGACAATACGATCGGCTAGTCCAATTAGGGGCGCTAACTCGATGGAGCCGTTAAGCTTAATCACATCCACCTGCTGACCCTGCTGCCGAAAATATTGCGAAGCTACATTCGGATATTTTGTCGCCACACGCGGGTTCAGCACAGGCTCCCAATCAGGAAGCCCAATGACCGACATTCTGCATTTAGCAATGCCAAGATCCAGCAGCTCGTACACATCACGGTTTTCTTCCATTAATACGTCCTTGCCTACGATGCCGATATCAGCAACACCATATTCGACATATGTCGGGACATCTACGGGCTTCGCCATAATAAATTCCATCTGGGCACCCGGAACGGGGATAATTAATTTGCGGGTATCATCGAACGTATCAGGTATCGCTAACCCCGCTTCTCTGAACATTTTGGAGGCCTGCTTATAAATGCGCCCTTTAGGCATCGCAACCTTTAGTGTATCCTGCATGTGTTTCACCGCCTATTCTGTAAATTGAATCACGTCGTTATATATGATACCGTTCATCTCATAACGGTTTTCATCTAGAATCTTCAAGCCTGTTAGCGGCTCCTCTATGCGTCTAGTTTCAACCACAAAGCCTTCTTTACGTCGAAAATCAGCCGCAGCTTGCAATGCCTGCAATCGGCGTTGTGGCAAGTATGCAATAAGCACACGATACGGTTCTTCAGATGTGGCTCTGCTCAATAATTCTAAGATTCTGTTCGTCTTAAGCGAGAAGCCTGTTGCCGGCGCCGGGCGCCCGAACTGCGTAAGCAAGTTATCATAACGGCCCCCGCTGCATACTGGAAAGCCCAAATCTGCAGCATAGCCTTCAAATGTCATTCCTGTATAATAGGAAAAATCGCCGATCATCGTAAGATCAATCAGAACATGCTCGTTTACACCGTAAGCTTTAAGGACTTCCCAAACCTCGCACAGATGGCTGATCGCTGCTTTCGCAGTTGGATCTGCAGTTAATTGCAGTGCTTGGTCGCATATTTCTTGACCGCCGCGCAGCCTAAGAATGCCTTGAAGTTCCTCCTGAATCGCTTGGGATAAATTCAAATTGCGCAATGCAGTTCGGTACCCCACATAATCACGGTTTAATAGATAATCCTTTAACTGAGCTTGTACCTCCGGCATGCCGGGTAAGGTTTCATGGAATAATCCATGAAGGAACCCAACGTGCCCGATAGCGATTTTGAACGTATGTACACCTGCAGCTTTTAAGGATTCAATAGCCAGGGCAACCATCTCCGCGTCCGCATCTGGCGAAGCATCTCCGATAAGCTCTACACCTGTTTGGAAAAACTCCGAATCACGTCCAGCTTCCTCTTCAATCGCCCGAAACACGTTCGAATGATACGACAGTCTAAGCGGCAAAGGCTGCTCCTTCAATAAAGATGCGGCAACACGGGCAATTGGCGCTGTCATATCTGAGCGCAGCACCATGGTGGTCCCTTTCTTATCTAACAATTTGAACAGCTTACGATCGGATGTAGAGCTTGTCACTCCCACCGTATCGTAAAACTCTAATGTTGGCGTAATAATTTGGCTGTATCCCCACTTTTGCAAGCAATCGAGGACATCTCGCTCCATATTTCTTAACTTCGTAACGGCTTTAGGAAGGTAATCCTTCACACCGGATGGCTTTTCAAACACTTTTGGCTTAGACACAGTCTCACCTCGATGATTTCTTCAATTCTATCTTAGGTATCACACGTTCGCATACTTGCGACGCTTTAGTGTGCTACCATGCTAATATACTACCAAAATAAAGAATGTACTCGTTATTTTAGCATGTAACCGAGCAAGCGTCAATTCAAGCATGCGTAGGTTAACGCCGAGTCAAATGCTCATTCATCTGCGTACCTTGAACTAAAAAGGAGGTTTGACTTTTGGCTTATGATAGTAAATCGATCGGATCCAAATGGAGGAAAACGAAGTGGTTATTAAAGGATGACCTGCTTAAGACTTACGTTCCAGATACATTGCGGTTTACCCGTGCAAATTTGCATACGATAATGATTCGGCATCCTGTCGTTTACTTCAAACCATCCAGAGGTTCCGGGGGAAATCGTATTATGAAAATTGAACGAAGCCCATCCCAAACCTACATCACTTATTACTTAAATCACAAACAAACCTATTCTAATATCCAATCGTTATACACACAGCTCAAATCTTTCGCTAAAGGAAAAACCTTTCTGCTCCAACGCGGCATCAACCTCGCAACTGTGAAAGGAAATCCATTCGATTTAAGGGTGATGGTTCAGAAGCCGGATGACGGTAAATGGTTAGTATCAGCGATGTTTGTCAAAATCGGCCGTTCAGGCAAAGTCGTGAATAACTATAACCAAGGCGGGAAGCTGGCGAATTTCAATACGACCCTGAAAAAGGCGAATTACACTGAAGATGAAATCCAGTCGGTGAACAGACAGTTGGTCGATATGGGAGAGCAGACTGGCAAATGCTTCGACAAGCATTACGAAGGCTTTCGTGAGCTTGGCATTGACGTGGCTATTGATCAATCAAACAAGTTGTGGATTCTAGAGGTTAACACGCGCCCGCAATTTTATCCATTAAAGCGCGTGAATAAAGCATTGTTCAATACGATCGCAGGCTATGCCAAACAGTACGGGAGAATCGTGAAATAACCATAAGGAAAACCGCTCGGAAAATCACCGAGCGGCCCTTTTAAATCTATATTTACCAGAATAATTCCAACACGCTGTTCGCAATCTGATTCTGGATCTCAATCATATCAAGCCAATACGGTTCCAAAGTTTCTGCGGTAATCGTTTCAGGAAAATTAGGCCCCAACATCAATTGCTTTGCTGTATACTTATAGGGTTGCTCTGAATAAGCCACACTAACCGTATTGAGAGAAATGCCTTCGGATTGATAGTATTCCAATAATTTCTGTGCGTTGATGAGATGCTCTTGTTTGTTAGCTTCCACGTCTTGGTCTGCTATATACACTAGCATACTGATACTGAAATATTGCGAATAATTTGTTTTCAACTCCTCGTAATCGGGATACCCAATACCTTGTTCATCCCACTCCCCTCTCAAGGATTGCAATTCGTCCAGTGAATGAAAATTAACGACCGCATTGGCATTCCATATGTTAAGCGCAGGGTCTATACCCATTAAAACGGTTTCCAATTCTTCACCCGCTGCGTAATACCATGCCAGCAAGTCTTCAGGTAAATCAGGCGTCTTATTTAATGTATCCTTGATGCCGCTTTCGAAACGCTCTATTTCTTTCTCTGCATAAGCGCCTGATATCAATTCCTCATAATTATACCAATATAACTCGAACAACTCCGGTGCGAAATCAAATGAAGGCCCTGGCAGAGAAAATGTATCGGTAGGCTCTTCATCCGCGTTCTCGTAATACTGCAGCAGCATATCGTTAATAAAAACACCTTGCTGATGATAATGGTCTATGAGCGCTTTGATATTTTGAAGATGCAGCTGTTTATTAGCGGCAACGTCCGGATCCTCAAAATCAATTGAAATACTGAGTACTAACTTGTCTGCATAATGTTCCTTTAATTCCTCATAACTCGGCGGCGGTGTACCTTCCTCTTCAAAGGCAATCCTCATCTCCTCATAGCCATGATATGTTGCAAAAATCCAGTAGTCGTTTACTCCCTCTAAATCTGGATACAACGATTGCAATACAGCGCGTAATTCTTCTTTCGAATCTTCATTCCAAGCATGTAGATATTCCCCGAAGGTCTCGTTGGAAGCTTCCTCCACTTCGGTCTCTGACGCTAAATCTGCTGATGCGGCGTCTGATGCCAGTTGTTCGTCAGCTTGCTCGACATTCCCTGTCTCAGGCGTCTCTCCGCCACAACCTACTAAACCTGCCGCAAGCAGCACTAACATTGTTTTTACTACCATCCATTTAAAATGCTTAAACATACTCTCTACATCCCCCTATATTATTTATGGCAACCCTCCCATTATATACCTATATTTAAAATATTTGAATGACTTTTTACCTATTTACACCCTCTTATTCCTCTTGTATCCATTAAACGCCTATATTCTGATGCATAGCCTTTATCAATTGGGTTCGATAACAGATAGAAAAGGACCTAGCGGAAACATTCACCGCTAGGTCCTTTTCTGTGTATATTTACTGTTGTACTTTATCCCGAATTACGCGAATGGGGTTGCCCCCGACGAAGGTACCCGGCTCCACGTCGCGATGCACTAGCGAACCTGCGCTTACTACCGCATCATCGCCGATCGTCACTCCAGGCAGAATTGTCGTATTCGCCCCAATCATCACATTGGAGCCGATATGAACATCGCCAAGGCGGTATTCCTTAATCAAATACTCATGCGTTAGTATCGTGGTATTATATCCAATGATGGAATTTCGCCCTATGTGAATACGCTCGGGGAAGAAAACATCCACCATCACCATCAATGCAAACGCCGTGTTCTCCCCTACCTTCATCTTTAAGATGTTACGGTAAATCCAGTTTTTCAGCGGCAGTGACGGACAATATCTAGCCAGCTGAATAAAGATGAAGTTCTTCACACCCTTCCACTTGCTTACAGTGGAATAAATTTGCCACAAGGCATTAGCCCCTTCGACTGGATAGCGCTCCGTTCGTCTCAAACAAGATCCCTCTTTATCCCTGCTAATGGTAACAAGTCTCTCATGTCATAGATAATATGTTTAGGTTCATAGGCTTTAAGCACGTCTACACCTTTCAACGACCACGCCACAGCTGTTGATATCACGCCAGCGCTATTCGCGGCTTGAATGTCAGCTGCACTGTCGCCTACCATCATCGTTGCAGCCGGATTCGCACCCATGATCGACATAGCTTTCAACACGGGCTCTGGGTGCGGTTTAGCATGCTCCACATCATCAATCGTCACTATAGCATCCATATAATCGGTAATGCCTAAGCGATCTAAGCCCCTTAAGCTTGTTTTGCGCATTTTGGTGGTGACAATCCCCATCTTAATCCCGGCATCATGAAGCGCCTCGATAACTTCCTTTACATATGGAAAATCACCGATTAACGCATCGTGATTCTCTACATTATAGGCCCTGTAAGCCTTCACCAAATCTTCTACTTCCTCTTGTCCCGACAAAATTTGCAGCTGCTCCCCCAACGTCTTGCCCATATGAGGAATAATCTCGTCACGAGATGAATCTTTAAATACGTGTAAGAAGGATTGGATGATTAATTCATTCGTATCAATAATCGTACCGTCCAAATCAAACAATATGGTTTCAATCATAACTAACTCCTTGATTTTATGTAATCGGTCCTGTAACGAAACCCTCCCGTTTGATCGGGTCCAAATAGCGTTCACGTGCTGTACCTCTAAGCCGTCTGACTACGATAAAGATAATCGCTGCTATAAGGATCAGAACAGCCACAAGCTGAGATATTCTAACGTTGCCATAAGCAGGATCAAGCGCCCCTGGCTCGAAGAGCACAGTCATGGGTCTCCAAAGCCATCCGATCATATTCGCAAGCCAATCTGGCCCTTGAAAAGCTAAACTGTCTGTACGCAAGCCCTCAACGAGGAATCGACCTACCGCATACCAAATGAAATAACTCATAAACAACTCGCCAACTCTTAAGAAAGCCTGACGTCTAAGCACGAACAGTAAGATAATCCCGACTACATTCCACAAAGATTCATATAGGAATGTCGGATGATAAAACGTACCGCCGATGTTCATCTGATTCACAATAAAATCGGGCAAATGCAGCGTATCCCGCAGAAAGCTTTCTGCCACGGGTCCCCCGTGAGCCTCCTGATTGATATAATTACCCCAGCGGCCAATAATTTGACCAGCGATTAATGAAGGGGCGCAGATGTCCGCTATTCTCCAGAAAGGATACTTTTTATACCGCATATAGAAGAATCCTGCGACTAATGCACCAATCAGAGCGCCATAGATCGCTATACCGCCCTCACATATTTTAAACACATCCCAGAAATTATCCTTATATTCATCCCATTTAAAGGCCACATAATAAATACGCGCAGCAATAATCGCCGAAGGCGCTCCAATTAATAGAAGGTCCATGAAAAAATCTGCAGGAATGCCAAAGCGTTTCCCTTCTTGAATAGCTAACAGCAGCCCCACCAATGCCGCAGTTCCTAGAATAATGCCATACCAGTGCACCGTAATTGGACCAATAGCAATGGCTATAGGGTCAAGAGCAAACCACATCTTTATCTTCCTCCTATTAGTCCATATCTTCCATATCTTCTGCGATGGTTTCCGTCAATCGATTCGTAAACTGCAGTGCGGCATTATAGCCCATGCGCTTCAAGCGGTAATTCATGGCCGCTACTTCTATAATAACAGCCAAATTCCGGCCCGGACGCACTGGGATCGTCACCAGTGTTACATCTGTGTCAATAATTCTTGTTGTTTCTTCATCGATGCCCAGGCGGTCATATTGTTTATCCTGCTGCCAGGTTTCCAGCCTTGCCACTAATGCAATGCGCTTTACATTTCGAACCGCACCCGCACCGAATAACGTCATCACGTTAATAATGCCTACCCCGCGAATTTCTAATAGATGTTTAATTAAATCCGGGGCATTCCCGTACAGCACGTTATCGGCAGTTTGACGAATTTCTACCGCATCATCAGCCACTAAACGATGGCCGCGCTTCACAAGCTCCAATGCCGTCTCGCTCTTACCAATACCACTGCCGCCTGTAATTAACATCCCCACTCCATATACATCGACCAGAACCCCATGAATGGTTGTCGTCGGAGCCAATTGATTCTCTAAATAGCCTGTAATTCTACTGGCAAGAATAGTTGTGGCAACTTGGCTTCTTACGAGAGGGATTTGCTTCTCGGTAGCAGCTTGAATCAACAGCTGAGGTACATCAAGTCCTCTAGTTATACAGATGCAGGGCGTCTGCTCTTCGCACAATTGAAGTGCCCGCTCCCGTTGTTCTTGTTCAGATAACGTTTCGAAGAAACTGATCTCTGTTTTCCCTAGCATTTGAATCCGCTCTTTGGGATGATATGTAAAATAACCCGCCATTTCTAATCCAGGTCGATATAAATCAGCGACCGAAATCGGGCGTTTAAGTCCGCCCTCTCCACAAATGACTTCCATTTGGAATTGCTTGACCAAGTCGGAGACCTTTACACGTTTTGGCATAGTACCGCTCCTTTGGGACATTCTAAGCTATCTTTATCATCGTAAAGGAATTGCATACTGAAATCAACCTAAAAGGATACCCACAAAAGGATCTTAATCCACCTTTACAGCAAAGGTGGAGTCAGCTTCATTGTACTCCGTAAGCGCCATCGTTTGGTAGGCCTCAAAGTTTTCATAATATTGCTGCCGCCATTCCCAGATTCCCTCTCCAGCTATTGTTTGATAGCTATTCTCATTTAAGCGGTTGCCCTGGTTCTCTACATATGGATTCGTTATTAAAATTTGGCTTTCACTTGCTATAACCGTGTTTCGGGCAAAGGTGTTGTTCCTCGTGTCATACTGAAAGGCAACTTGTCCAAAACCCTCACCGTTCACATCATTGTTATAAATGAGATTGTCTACCATTATGCAGCCTTCTGTAAAACCTCGATCCTCGTCATACCCTCCAAGGGCAATACCATACATGAAATTGTCATGAATTGTGTTATGCCTTAACTCAACATTGCTGGTCCCCTTACCCTTGTGCTCACTGGCAATTTCAATACCTAGATCATTGCTGTACGTTTCATTGTGCTCTATTACAATATCTTTTCCCCCGTCAACATAAATCCCTGCGCTTGAATACTCCATGTAGCTGGGA
>CAYUSG010000031.1:0-11888 GCA_964447355.1 uncultured Paenibacillaceae bacterium | reverse complement strand
GCGTGATACACCACATTATGCCCGATTACACCGCCTCTGGCTTGGTCTAGCTCAGGATCGCTTGAGGTGCCTTCGTGTCCGATGACATCAATACCAATATTGTTCGTATCATGAATCGTATTGTTAAGGATCTGAAAATCTTCTACATTTCCATTGACCACTACCGCTTCACTCATACCCAGTTGAAGGTCGTAAACCTCATTCCCTTCAATAAGGATGTTATTCAGATTATCCTCTTGGCTTGAAGACCTGCCGTACACAGCAATGCCATGTGCGTTGCCTTCGGCAAAATTGTTAATGATATGATGGACGCGGTTATACTTCAATTCAATATGGGATCCGCTGCCCTCAATTAGTATTCCCATGGGGGTGTCTGTTTCCGATTCAGCTTGCAGATCACGCAGTTCGAAGCCCGTCACACGAATATAGCTTTGATTCTCAATATGAAATAATGCCGTGTCCTTCGATTCAAGCTGGCTTCCATCGATAATCGGCGTTTCACCCGGTCTGTTAGTAAAGGTAATGAACCCTTCTTGTTCAGAACCTGAATGCTGTATAGTCACGGACTCATCATAAGTCCCGCCCAAGACATAGACAGTACTGCCAGCTCTCGCCACATCAGCCGCCTTCTGAATCGTTCGAAATGCTTGGTTCACTGATAAACCTGAATGATTGTCATTACCACTGGGCGATACATAATATTCCACCTGCGGGCTTATTGCGACCGCTGGTGACATGTTCGTATACATAACAGTTAATCCAAGTATGACAAGCAGCCCTAATATTGCCCCTAACATCATCCGTTTTCCCATCATTCATCCCCTTTTCCCATTTCACTTCATTTATATGTATTCCATTATACAGCAAAAGAGAGACCTATATAAAACAGGTCCCTCTACTGAAGAGCGTATTAATTTAACGAATTGTTACTTCTGTTTCTTTATCGAAGAAATGAACTTTGTTCATGTCTAATGCAAGCTTAACATTTGTTCCTTCTTTGATGCCTGCACGGCCGTCCACACGAGCGATGATCGTTTGCTCGCCGATACCGTTAAGGTAAAGGAACATTTCAGCACCTAAGTTCTCCGCCACTTCTACGTTGACATTAACGATGCTGTTAGGGGAAGCTTCCAAGAAAATAGGCTCCTCATGAAGATCCTCTGGACGAATACCCATGATCACTTCTTTACCTACGTAGCCGCCGTCACGAAGACCTTTGGATCTTCCTTCAGGGATAGCTACAGTCACACCGCTTGTTTTGAATACAACGGATCCGCCTTCCTCTGATAACGTTCCATTAATAAAGTTCATGGAAGGCGAACCAATGAACCCTGCAACGAACATATTGTTAGGCGTATTGTAGATATCTTCAGGTGTTGCCGCTTGTTGAATGATACCGTCCTTCATGACGACGATACGATCACCCATCGTCATTGCCTCTGTTTGGTCATGCGTTACGTAGATGATAGTCGTTTCAAGACGTTTGTGCAATTTGCTGATCTCTGCACGCATTTGTACACGAAGTTTAGCATCCAAGTTGGATAACGGCTCATCCATTAAGAACACTTGAGGTTCACGAACGATCGCACGTCCTAATGCAACACGCTGACGCTGACCCCCTGAAAGAGCTTTAGGCTTACGTTCAAGTAAATGTTCAATATCTAGAATTCGGGCAGCTTCACGAACACGAGCGTCGATGTCTGCTTTCTTAAATTTACGAAGCTTCAAACCAAAAGCCATGTTCTGGTATACATTCATATGAGGATACAAGGCATAGGATTGGAATACCATCGCGATATCGCGGTCCTTAGGTGCTACATCATTCACTAAACGATCTCCAATATATAATTCACCCTCAGAGATTTCCTCTAGGCCTGCAATCATACGGAGGGTTGTGGATTTACCGCAACCGGATGGTCCGACAAGAACTAAGAATTCTTTATCAGCGATCTCTAGATTGAAATCCTTTACGGATGGGTCTGCTGTTGGTGAATAACGTTTGAAGACATGTTTTAAAGTAACGCCTGCCATGATACATTCCCCCAATTGAATTAATAGTTTCGGTTGATATGTATTCATCTTACCCTACAGCTGGGGGAATAACTATGCACAAAGTCTACAAAAAACTCAGCGCCTTTTCGTAACTTTGTACAATAACACCATTAAATGCACTAATACGGCATGATGGAAGTGGCGCACATCCAATCCCGTCTCCTGCTTGAATTTATCTAATCGGTATAACAGCGTGTTCCGATGAATGTATAAGGTCTTAGCCGTTTCACTCACGTTGCAATCTTGAGCAAAGAACGCTTCTAATGTAGCTAGAGTCTCAGCATCCAGCACCTGATCTGCTGCAGCAAATACCTCATTCATAAACTGACTCCGTTCGGCTTCAGGCAATCCATATAACAATCGTTCCAGATGCAATTTCCAAGGTAGGTGCATGTGATTGCCAACATGAAACTGTCTGCCGATCTGTATCGTTTCTCGCAAAAGCGCCACAGTGGACACTAACGCCTGCGATGGATTCATCGGATGTGAAATCGAAATATGCGTTTCAATTAACCATTCACTGGCCATCATCTCATGCAGCCCGAACAGGATAGACGCCAGCGCTTCCTCTATAGGCTCATCCCCCTCATCACCTGAGTCCATCAATAACGATTCCTCAGCTAAGATGAGTCGTTCCCTATCGGATACGGATAGCAGCAAGACCGCACCATTGAAGAAATCCTCTAACAGCGCGAGTAACGCCTCATTATCATCCGGCGCGTTAGAGAAATCTCCCCTCATTAAGATGGGTATGCGTTGTTCGCATAGTTCCCGTACCGACTGAAAATCAGCCGGCATCTCCGCATCAAGCAATTGATGCCTCAGCTGCTCAGACAGCCATGACGTTATCCGGGATTCAATAGATCCAGTCTTCTCCTGAACGGAATCTTCTGAAAGAGGCGACTTGTAAAGCTCAACGGCAAGCTGGACGAGCTGGAGTTCCCTGCTGTTAAGCGCTTCTTTAATCTCTAACACTTCAACGACTTGATCCTTTCTGGATAAAAACGCATACAAAGTTTCATGATCCTGGACTATTCCTTTGACTACTTCACTCTTTGCTAACTGATTCCATTGCTCTATGGTTAACTGTTCGATAGTGACAGTTCCCTTGCTAATAATGGTTTTCATTCTAGTTAGTAAATTGTCCCAGTTCATACGGATGCCCCGTTCCCACATAAAGTTTATGGTCCTATTCTAACACAGGAATGTCTGCCCCATAAATAGAACCCGCACTAACCAAACTTCATAAGCAGCAGTAAGGAAAGCAACGAGAAAATCACGCTGACTACATACAATAATGTAACGGTCTGGACTTGAGTTAAACCTTGTTTCATCAACGTATGATGCGTATGCAGGCGGTCCGCTGTATGCAGCCCCTTGCCTTGCATAATTCTTCGAGCGAATACAATAATTGTATCTAAGATGGGAACCCCTAGGGCCAAAAAGGGCACAACGAACGAAATGACGGTCGCTCGCTTAAACGAGCCGTCAATAGCTAATACCGCTAAGGCATAACCTAAGAAAATGGCACCTGAATCCCCCATGAATATACGTGCCGGATAGAAGTTATAAGCCAGGAAAGCTAGACAGGCTCCCGCAATGATGATGGCAAACACCGCCGAATTCTGCTGTCCCTTCATCAGAGCCGCCGCGAACAATGTCAAAGCGGATAAAAGTGAAATGCCTGGGGCGAGCCCATCTACACCATCGATGAAATTGATCATGTTAATTAATGCAAAGATCCAAACAACGGCAGTCAACCAAGACGCCCAATCTGAGAACAAATATAATGTGTCCCCCCACAAACGAATGCCTTGAATGTCGATGCCAAACAGAAGCGGTACCATGGAAGCCCCCGTATAAATATAAAGCCTTGGAACTACTGGAAATTCCATGCCCTTTGTTTTGTACCAATCATCAACCAGTCCCGTCAGAACTAGAAGCCCACCACCCAGCATGACTGTGAAACTGCGCCCGCTCAAACCGTCGAATAGAATCAGAGAACTCACACAGCTTATATAAATAGCAACCCCGCCCAGTAGCGGTATAGCTTGACGATGGATTTTGCGATGCGAAGGTTGATCAACAAATCCCGTCTGCAAAGATAGGCTCCTAAGCAGTGGAACCAGCGCATAAGAAACCATAAACGCAGTAAAAAAAGGAATGGCATAGATCATAGCCTCTCTCCTTTCCACGCATGAATTGATGTAATGTCTAGGTTTTCCCAAAAAGCTATGCTCATTCAAGGCGCATAGTTTCTTTTTTATGAGGAAATAATTACATAAACACAGCTATTACATGAAAAGGACGGCTATGTATGCGAATGAAATTGGGTTACGGCAAACAAAGCAAGGAATTACATCTTACGTCATCCAGAAAAATCGATACGATCCGTTATCAAGCTTTAGATCAGACAGAGCACGCCGAACTGTCAGATGTCAATCGGATTGAACAAGCTATTAATGCGCCAATACATACTCCACGGCTTGAACAGCTGGCTAGAGGAAAACATAATGCTGTCATTCTTATTAGTGATAAAAGCAGACTGGCTCCGAGCTATTTATTCATAGGTCCCATCCTAGACCGCTTAAACCAAGCCGGCATTCCCGATACACACATTAAAATTATCATTGCCCTCGGCATGCACAGACAGCATACACAAGAAGAAGCCCGAGAACTTGTAGGGGATAACGTTTATAAAAGGGTTCAAGTGCTGAATCATTCCGCTTCGCCAGCGGATTGTGTTCATCTAGGGCACACTTCTGCCGGAACGCCTGTCGAAATCAACCGACACGTTGTAGAGGCTGAACTGCGCATCGCTACCGGTAATATTGAACCCCATCGCTTAGTAGGTATGTCCGGTGGTGTGAAGGCATTATTTCCGGGGGTAGCTTCTGCCGTCAGTATAGCGCATCATCATGCACAATCTCAGCTCTACCAGATCGAGCCGGGCGACATCCGAAACCCACTGCATCAAGACCTGCTGGAGGTCTTAACGTTTGTCCCGATGGACTTCTTATTCAATGTAGTAGTCGATCAACAAAGGCATATTAAGGCAGCTGCAGCAGGGGACATCATCCATGCACACGCGCATTTACTGGAACAAGCCAAAGCGATCTTTATGGTCCCTGTGGGACAGCAATATGACCTTGTCATTGCCTCCGCAGGCGGCTATCCGAAGGACCTTCAATTATATCAAGCCGTTAAAACCTTACAGAATGCTTCCAGTATTACGAAGCCGGGCGGGAAAATTGTCTTAGCTGCTCAGTGTGAGGAAATGTTCGGTAACGGCTTATTCCAATATTGGGTCGATACGTATTCCAATCGACAAACGATCGTTAACAAGCTTAAACAACAATTTGTACTGGGTCCCCACAAAGTAGAACATATCGATAAGGTGCTCGAGAAGCATAATGTATATTTGTACTCGGAAATGCCTAAACCTTGGGTTGAGCTTCTCGGATTTATCCCCATATCAGACTTACAGTCTACTGTAGATCAACTATTAGAGGAGCTGCATCCAGTACTCCGAGCATCGATAGCCGTTATGCCAACAGGAGGTCTTACTTTTCCGGTATTAATGAAAGAACAAGATCAAATGAACAACCCAGTAAAGGAGTTGATCACGTGAGTTGGTCCGCATGGAACCTTGATCGCATTGTTATTCTGTTCGTCAGTCTTGCCTACTTATTGGTCGGTATTCAAGTCACGCTGTATCATTACCGTCAAAATTTTCATCATAAGATCATGTGGCTGCCTGTAGTGCTTTCACCACTTCTGTTCCTTGCGATGCTGCTCCTAACCTTTAACTTGGCGGATGGTATCATCACACTGAACATTTGGCTCCTTTGGTTTGCGGTATTGGCAGGTTTAATCGGGTTTTACCGCCACTTTAAAGGGGTCGGGCAACGTGTTGGCGGCTACGAACTTCGCAATTTCCTGATCGGTCCGCCCGTGATTCTGCCGCTCGTCTTCTCAGCTGTGGGCGGGTTAGGATTAATCGCCATCTATTTCATGATTTAGCTGCCACGGAGGTGTTACATATGGCTACTTATTCACATTATCCCGCATACGATGTCATGCATCAGCAAGATCATTGGGATGATCATACGCAGACAATTGTGACAGCAAGGATAATACGAGAGAAAGAATATCGCTTCTTTACAGCTTTAGAACTAGAAATAATGCGCAAACTCTGCCCACTGCTCGTTCATGACAGGCGGGGAGATATCCTAACTTACGTCCTTTGTTATATCGATGAAAAGCTGTACGAGGATAAAGGAGAGGGTGAACGTAAAGTCCAAGTCATGCCTGAGGCTCAGTTAGTTCGTGAAGGTCTAAGCCGATTGAATAAGGCCGCTGTTGCCCTGTATGAACATGCTTACGTGGAGCTTGAAGAACATCAGCAGAAGCTATTCATAGAAGATTTAAGCTTCAACCGAGCGAATCCTGCACATATCTGGGAAGGTTATCCTCAGAAGGATGGCTTTCTTAAGCTGCTTGGATTGACGCTGGATGCCTATTATTCACATCCTAAAGTCTGGTCAGATATAGGATACGGCGGTCCTGCTTACCCTAGAGGTTATATTAGAACAACTATCGGTCAACTGGACCCGTGGGAGGCTCAATCGGAAGAATGAACAATCTCAGGTATGCAAATGAAGAAGTCGATGCGGTTATCGTTGGGGCGGGTGCAGCTGGGGGTGTACTAGCGAAGGAGTTGAGCGAGGCGGGTTTAAAGGTCGTCGTGCTGGAAGCTGGTCCATTCCGAGATCCCCAGCATGATTTTGCCAGTGATGAATTAGCCATGAAAGCATTGGGATGGCAGGAGACACGGATCGTTGCCGGACAAGACCCTATGAAAATGGGACATAATAACTCCGGCAGGGGCATTGGAGGCGGAACCACTCATTTTACAGGCGTATTCTTGCGTCTTCACGCTTCTGATTTTCAGACAAAAACCATCGATGGTGTGGGTGAGGATTGGCCGATCACTTATGCTGACTTAGAACCTTATTACGATAAAATAGAAAAAGAAATCGCCGTCAGTGGACCCAAACATTTTCCATGGGGAAACTTTAACGGTCCTTACCCTTATCCAGAACGCGAACCGCTTAGTCCCAATGCGTATATGTTTAGAAAAGGCTGTGAAAGCATCGGCATTCGTTCAAGCGTGGCTCCCTTAGCGATCCTGTCTGCGTCTTTCGAAGGGAGGCCCCCTTGCATTAATCGCGGATTCTGCAACCAAGGCTGTATGCCGAATGCCAAATTCAGCACCCTCATTGTCCATATTCCAAAAGCCATAGCAGCGGGAGCAGAAGTCCTGGCAGATTGTATGGTCACAAGGATTACAATGGACAAGCATGGCAAAGCGACAGGCGTAGAATTTCAACACGAAGGACAACCCTATCATCAGAAAGCAAAATGTGTCATCCTATCCGCTTTTGTCGTTGAGACACCGAGACTATTGCTCAACTCTGCTACTTCCCAGTTTCCAGACGGGCTTGCCAATTCCAGCGGCTGGGTCGGCAAAGGCATCATGCCGCACAGCAGTTATGATGTATACGGCAAGTTTCAAGAGGAAATCAGACTGTATAAAGGAACCCCTGTGCTGGCCACCACTCAGGAGTTCTACAACCCGTCTGATGCCCATGATTTCGCTAGGGGCTATACCTTGCATGCTCATGGCGCTAGACCGCTTGAATTCATCCATGGCATATCCAAGGCAGAGAATGGACCGATCTGGGGACAGAAGCTGAGAGAAATCGGACTGGATTATAACTTTTTCGGCAGGGTTACCATGGTCGGCGAGGTGCTGTCTAACCCCGAGAACACTGTAACTTTAGCCGACGAGAAAGATGAGCACGGCCTGCCTCGGGCCAAGGTGACCTTCAGCTATGGACCCAACGATCGCAAATTGATACAGCATGCCGTAAAGTCGATGAAGTCCATTATCGAAGGGGCAGGCGGCACCCCGGAGTATGTCGTATCAGACACAGCACATCTCATGGGCGGCTGCCGCATGGGGAATGATGCTGATCAGTCGGTTGTTAATTCCTACGGACAGACCCATGATATTAAGAATTTATTCGTCTGTGATGCTAGTATGTTCGTCACTTCGGGCGGCGGTAATCCTACCAATACAGTCATGGCTCTAGCATCCCGAACCGCCGACTATATCAAACAAGCCGCTAAACAGGGAATGCTGTAGCGTTCTATAATAAGCATTCGAAGCGATCTTATCCGCTCAGGATGAGATCGTTCTTATTTTCGCCCCTATTTTTGTGACTCACATCACAAAGTAGCCCCTCAAGAATGATTATCATTTAGGTATCACATCAAATATGGGAGGGGTAAACATGCGTACACCCTATAACGTAATAGACTTGGACGTTCGTCCTTATTTGCAAAAGAAACTTGAACCTTTCGAGGTCATCATGAATACAGTCAAAGAGCTTCAGAAGGAAGATTGGTTGAGGTTACACGCCACCTTCAAGCCCACACCACTGCTTGGGGTCATGCGAGTGAAAGGTTACGTTAATAAGGTGGAGAAGCTGGAGGCGGATCATTGGGTAGTCACCTTCGCCCCTAAGAAGTATGCCAAAGCGCTTAATTCCGAAGATGAGCCTATCAACACAGATGATTCTGACCGTCCTAATGAACCTAGCCAGGCGAAGCTTTCCTCAGAAACATCACCACAACTAAATGCGGCTCCGACTACTTATGAACTGGATAACCGCGGGTTAGAACCGCCGCAACCGATGATCAGAACGTTAGGTCAATTGGATAAAGCAAGGTCTGGCGATGTGGTGATCATTCATAACGATCGTGTGCCTGTCTTTCTTGTAGAAGAACTAAATCAACTTGGCTACACCTACGACATCTCTGAACAAGCCGATGGATCAGCTAAGGTACGCATTACCAAGTCCTAAACCGTTAGCTGCATCAACCATTGAAAGGAGGGAGGCTATGCCCTTAAGACTTCCATTGTTATTTATCGCCTCAGGGATGCTGGCTTTCATATTCTTTCAAGTTGAGAACATATGGAGCCTAGCCGAATGGATCAGCGGATATCCAAGAGGTCCTATAGGCTGGACACAGGCACATCTAATGGTCTTGGGCTGGGCAACGATGATCGCCATGGGAGCGGTCTACCAGCTCATTCATGTGGTGCTCCAACGTAATATATTCAGTACCACATTAGGATACGTTCATTTCGGGTTATTCTTTGTCGGCACCTTCGGTCTTTTACTAAGCCTCTATCACATGGATACCCGATCGATTGCAGGCTTTGCCTGCGTTGCTGCACTAGGAATTTTTGTATTCGTCATCAATACAGGATACACAATCCTGCAAACTAAGCAATGGAACCCTATCACCTTAAGCACATTATTCGCCTTAATGTATCTGGCACTGACAGCCGTTACAGGCGTTCTGATGGGCCTGAACTTTGCCTTTAATCTATGGGGGAGCTTGCACGAAGCTATATTCGCCGCACACGTATGGATGGGTGCACTGGGATGGTTTGGCTTATTAATCACTGGCTTCAGCTACAAAATGCTGCCGATGTTCTATCTTTCCCACAACCATCCCGTTCGATTGCAGCATGTTACACTATGGCTATGGAACAGTGGTGTATTGCTTGGTACACTAACCTTTCTATTTCAAGCTCCATCTCTTATTAAAAACTTGGCTATGCTGCTTATCGTTATAGCTATGGGGACTTATGTAACGCACATACAGCAAATTATTCGACACCGTCACAAAGCTTCGCCAGGCTCTGGAATAGTGGTGGCCGTTTGGTCGGCAAGGATTTTACTTGTTACAGCTACTGCAGCCCTGCTATGGAAAACATTCTCGCATCAAACCTTCTGGACCATCTCTACTTTACAGCTTTTCATATGGATATATTTGTGGGGCTGGGTCGCCATTACCATTCTAGGTTATATGTCCAAAATCGTTCCTTTCTTATGGTGGACATACAAATATGGTCAAATCGTAGGGAAGAGAAAGGTTCCGCTTCTAGCCGATATGCTGACTGACATCCATATTCGAAAAGGACTCTTATTCGTCGCCCTTTCCTTTGCCATCTTAGCTGCAGGCTTATTAGGACAGTGGCAACTGCTCATTCAGATTGGAGGTGTTCTGCTCTCTGTAGCATCACTCATTTACATCCTGTTGATTGCCAAAGTATTTACTAAATAATCTAATCGCACATAGGAGGAAACGATATGATCGATCTAACGCAAGAAGTCATCCGAAGCATGCTGAAAGAAGTCTACGATCCAGAACTAGGTGTGAATATTGTGGACCTTGGACTTATTTACGACATTCGCATTGATGAGGAGCATATTGTTCATATTCAAATGACTTTAACTACACCTGGCTGTCCGCTGCATGACACGATTGTCGGCGGAGTCAAATCTCAGCTTCAATTACACCCTAGTATCAATGCCGTGCAGGTTGAAGTGGTCTGGTCCCCTCCATGGTCTCCAGCCCATATGTCTGAAGAAGGCAAAGCACAGCTAGGTTATTAAATGAGCTCATTGCTCCAAACAAATACGAAATGCAACGAGATGAGTGTTCCTTGGTGGCCGAGTGCCACTCTTTATTTTAAAGATGATTGTGATTTTTTTCACATACAAATTGTAAAAGGATCGGTGATGATAAATGAATCGTATAGCCCTCTCCCTGTTGCTTATTGCTTGTATATTATTTTTATCGGCCTGTGGTAATACCAATGAACCTGCTGCCACTGCATACGAACCTGCACCAACCAAACTTCATCAAGAGCCCATTGAACCCGTAGTCGTTCGGGATGGGACAGACGTTTACATTGAAATGACTTCACAAGTGACCAATATTGAGATATCCAAAGGCGTTTTCTATAATGCTTGGACCTATAATGGAACAGTCCCGGGTCCAGTACTTAGAGTTAAAGAAGGCGATAGGCTTCATTTTACTTTGAAAAATATGGACCCTTATATACCCCATTCTGTTGATTTTCATGCGGTCCACGCAGCCCCTAACAAGAAATTTATAGATGTCATGCCTAATGAAGAAGGAACCTTTACCTATCCAGCGAATACACCCGGCGTATTCATGTATCACTGCGGTACAAAACCCGTCTTAGCTCACATTGCAAACGGGATGTATGGCACGATCATTGTCGAACCTAAAGATGGATACCCTACCGATGCTGATATTGACCAATCGTATGTAATTATTCAAAGCGAATGGTACAAAGAACATGATATGGAAGACTTCATGAATGGCGAGCCTAGTTACGTCGTATTTAACGGTGATGATTTCACTTTAAAAGAAAAACCACTGATGGCCAAAGTCGGGGATAAGGTTCGCCTTTACGTTAATAATATGGGACCTAACGAAATGTCATCCTTTCACGTTGTTGGCGTCACCTTTGATCATGTATATATAGATGGAAATCCGAAGAATACGATGTATGGCATGCAAACCGTTCTCCTTCCAGCTAGCGGTGGCGCAGTGGTTGAATTTACAGTACAAGAAGCTGGCGATTATTCTATCGTTACCCATCAATTTAATCACGCAACGAAAGGTGCCGTAGGCATACTGCGCGTGACTGAAGACGGTCTAGACACTGAGGAACCTGCAGCGGGCCATTAACAGCGATCACTCACCCCATCACTTATTTCCTTATATGAACAATAGTACGATCCCCTCACTACACCCGTCACCTAATAACTGCCGGAACGTGACGGGATTTTTCATTTTATCATGATATCTCATATACACTTGTGTCAATCGGATAGGAGGCTACCCATTAATTGAGTAGCCGACCTTCCAGTCGAGTAGCC
>CAYUSG010000030.1:0-29749 GCA_964447355.1 uncultured Paenibacillaceae bacterium | reverse complement strand
ACCCTAGACAGAGGAAAAAAGTATTTCGGCACATACACCTTGCGAATAAGCTGACCATTAGCATCAATTGATTCTAAAGCAAAGCTGGTAGCTTCAGAGAAAAATTGATACAACACTCTACCGATTAGCACATAAATCGGAAAATTGGGGATTTCATTTTGAAAGAGGGCCATAAAGACAACACTAATAACCACAGTCATTAGTATTGGATTTAACATACTCCACAGAACCCCGAGAAATGAGTTGCGGTATTTCAATTTTATATCTTTAGTTACCAATTCAACAAATAAGTCCTTATATTTAAATAAATTTAGAAAATACGAATTCATGAACTATCTCCTCTGTCAGTTCGGTCTTGACATTTTTGTCAATACTTTGAAAAAATCAAGAAAAATTTTTGCAGTCAAATGAAGCGTAGATTTCACCATAAGAAACTCCGACCTAAGATAATGCAGAGAGTGGCTAATTCTAAATTCACTTCGTTTAACGGATTGAACTGTCCTTGCACCTTCGAGTAGCCCTTTGTAATAATGTTTACCCAGACCTATTCTCCAAAAATATAATGCTTTAATCACAAAACCCAAAACAATAAATGGACTATTCAACAAAATGAAAACTGCTGGCATATTCTTCATCAGCACAAAGAACGTATTTCTTGCTGTCAAACGAACTTTAAAAGCATTGTGCCGACTTCCTGAAGTTGCACTACCGATATGAAGGACTTCCGCAGACGGACAATAAATATTTTTGTAACCGCGATTATTAGCCCTGTAACCCAAATCAACATCTTCTAAATAAGCAAAAAAAAGATCATCAAAGTGACCAATTTTTTGAAGGATTTCTTTACGATATATTGCTGCTCCTGCACAAGCACTAAAAATAACTCTCTCTTTATTATGTGTATAACTTAGTTCGCCATCACCTGATTTAATCGCCCATCCCATTAAGGTTAAAAAATCACCGGCATCATCAATTACATTTGGATTAGAAAATCGTAAGATTTTAGCAGAAACAGAAAAGATAGTATCATCGCTTAGTATGCAATTATACAAGTGCTCTACAAATTTTGGTTTAGCAAAGGCATCGTTGTTTAGTAGTATCACAAATGCTGTGTCGGCATGTCTCAAACCTTGATTTACCGCTGTCGCAAAACCAAGGTTTGTCTCATTTTCTAAGATTGTAATGTCAGGGTATTTTTGTTTGATCAAAGAAACACTTTGATCCTCAGAAGCGTTATCAATTACAATAATCGATCTTTTGTGATTCACCTGATCATATATACATGCAATACAATGTATGATATAAGGCTCTCCATTATAATTTGGTATTACAACCGATACATTCATTCGTTTTACTTCCTCTATAACATTATTTATCGACTTAAAGCATGACAAAAACTGAGCTTTTTTAATTCTAACACTAACCCCTACAAAAAACTAGGTTGTGTATTTTTAAAGAAATATATGCAATAATTAACAGTCGCATTATCTTCAACTTCATACAAGGTTTCTAATGGGATCCCATTCTTCAATATCAGGTTTATTCGATTTTTTTAAAATTAAACAAACATACTCAATACTGCAAATTTCTGAATACTACTCTTGACAGTAGACTAGGGTGCATTATGAATTTAATTGGGTTTGGATTGAACACAGATATATGATAAAATTTGTTGTCGAGTACAACCTATTTCATGCTATAAAAGGAGCTCTCCCAAATGAAAAAGCATAAAGCTAAATCAAACGATACATTATCAGAACAACATTCTTTCTCCAAATTTCTTTTATTAGGATTTTTAACGGCATTATTCTTCTTTAGCCCGTTCTATAAAGGACTATTCAATGGAGGAAATCCATCGAGTATTACGGCATTTATATTTAACCAACCCATTTACACAACACTATTATTTGCTTCTTTAGCTATGTTCATCTTTACTGGCTACACATATAAATACATGAAATTTCAAGATAAAAAAGATATATTACATTTATTAGTTTGGCTAATTCCCTTATCATTTTTAATTTCTAAAATTTCAGCCGCTTCTCCATCTTTATCAACGAATATGTTGTTTATTTATATGTTCTATGCATTTATTTTCATCGTTGGCGCATATTTATCTTCATTCCGATTTGCGTATTACGTACAAACACTGATACTTGGATCTGGTGGAATCATTATTACTTTTGGATTAATGAACTGGTTAGGTGATGCCAGTTTAATGGGCTTGATTTCTTATGAAAACCATAATAGTAACATGTATCGAGATGCAGTACTAATTGACTCTAATGGTGAACGGCTAACTTCGGTATTTCAGTATGCTAATACTTACGCTGCGTATTTAATTGCTCTTTTATTATCTTTTGCATATGCACTTGTTAATACTAGAAAACGGGGAATTATCATAACTCTTGGATTATTGCTCGTTCCCACCATCGTTTCATTTATTCTCACTTTATCTCGCGGGGGCATCGTCGTTTTTCCGATTATTCTACTTATCATTCTGCCGCTGTTAAATATGATTCGTCAAGTATGGCTCATCTTATACTTAGCTTTGGCAGGAGCCGCTGCTTTTTTGATTATTAATCCCATCACAACTTGGGGAATTAATTTGCAGAAAGATTATTCTTATGAATTAAATCTTAAAGCTTGGGGGCTCATTATTGGCGTATCACTAATAACTAGTTTGATCATTTACTTGTTACAGTACTATGTCTCGCCTCACATCACATCCAAAGTTGAACGCATTACAAAGTTAAGATTTTCAAATTTATTTATTCCCATACTTTTAATTCTACTTGGAGGCGGTCTTGCACTTCTACTATTGGGAAATTCGGGATTTGTTAAAATGCTGCCGGACCATATTCAAGCTCGGGTGGAAAACATCAATCTTCAACAACATAGTGTCCTAGAACGCATTACATTTTACAAAGATGCAAACAAACTTATTTCTGATTATCCACTCATTGGTGCAGGTGGTGGTGCCTGGAGCACACTATATGAACAATATCAGAATAACCCATATACTAGCAGGCAAGCTCATAATTTCTTCTTGCAGTACTTGATATCGGTTGGATATATTGGTTTTGTTATCTTTTTAGTACTATTGATAGGTTTGTTCATTCTCTTTTTGAGAAATTATTTCAAAAATGATGATACGCATAAAAGGCAGTACGGCATCTTTTTCATAATTACTATATCGATATTAACTCATAGCATGATTGATTTTAATATGTCTTATGTCTATATAGGTGCATTAGTCTTTCTATGTTTAGGAAGTATTTTAGCCGGGATAAACCAAAACCCATTTGATGCACATGCAAAATTAACACATAAAACAAGCAAGAAGTTTAAGATATATTACACATGCTTTCTAACCATTCTATCCTTAATTTTATTAATCTTTAGTTCGTCAATGCTAATCGCAAGCAATTATTACGAAACGGCCTACAAGAATCTACAGCAACATCGACCTATTAATGAAATCATAGAACCTTTGGATCGTGCAATAAAGATTAGAGCACATCCAGATTACCTTAATTTAAAGTTTCAGTTAATGATGCAACTATACTCCCAAACTAAGGAACAGGTCTACTTAGAAGAAAGTGAAAAACTTTTTAATAAACTTAAAACTACCGAGCCTAATAATCGAGTTGCTTTTGAAAATGGATATAAACTCCTGATGACACAGAGTAAGAAGCAAGATGCTTTATCCCATTTAGAGAACGGCCTCAACATGTATGTATGGGATATCTCCGTGCATCAACGGGTTATTACGCTTAGTTATGATTTAGGTTATTTAGAATATAAGCAATCTGCCCAGGTAGATAACTCCTATTGGACAAGGGCCATAGAAGTGTACAAAATGGTTGAGAATAAAGTGAACGACCTCGAAAGACTGCCAGAGGAACAAGCTCAAGGACGTAAATTCGCCGTGTCATTTGAAATGTCAAATGTAATATCACATATATACTTGCTCAACAAGGACTTTGAACAAGCTGAAAAAATAGCACTCATTAACATGAATAACAATTTGGAAGATGCTAGTCAGAGATCTCTCAATCGCTTGTACGCTGCGGCATTATTGAAACAAGGAAAACCCATTCACAAAATATATGAACAATATCTCCAAACAAATGTAGATGAAAAGGCTGCATTCGAACAATTGATTAAAGAATTAATGTAGAACTCAAATTGAGGCTGGACTTGAAGTAAAATTACTTTCAGTCCAGCCTCAGTATTTACATTAATGTTTATATTCACCTTTTAGAATCGGTTCCCACCAATCCTTATTGTCTACATACCATTGAATCGTTTGCGCTATCCCCGAATCAAATGTAAACGTCGGCTTCCACCCCAGTGCTTCTAGCTTGGTTGGATCGATCGCATAACGTTTATCATGCCCTAATCGATCAGTTACATATTCGATTAAATCTTCCGATTTCCCTAAGGCCTTAATAATGGTTTTGACAACTTCTAAATTAGTCCGCTCATTGTGTCCGCCTACATTATACACCTCACCGCTTATTCCTTGATGAAGGACTAAATCAATGGCTGCACAATGATCATATACATGTAACCAATCCCGAATATTCTTGCCATCGCCATACACAGGAACCCTTTGGTCATTTAGTACTCTAGAAATAGTCAATGGAATTAACTTTTCTGGAAAATGGTACGGGCCATAATTATTAGAACACCTCGTAATATTCATAGGTAAGCCATATGTTTCATAGTAAGCTCTAACTAAAAAGTCTGAAGAAGCTTTGCTCGCACTGTAAGGACTGTTAGGTTGAAGAGGAGTATCCTCTGTAAAAAAGGTATTAGGATTAAAATCCAGCTCGCCATAGACCTCATCCGTTGAAACATGCACAAATTTAGTTATACCGAATTGCTTAGCTGCATCTAATAAAACCTGCGTTCCCATCACATTAGTTCGGACAAAGACCTCCGGATCCGTTATAGATCGATCAACATGGCTTTCAGCCGCAAAATGAATCACATAATCAAATTTCTCCTGTTCGAATAACGCCATTATCGTTTCACGATCTGCAATATCAGCTTTTACAAACTGATAATTCTCTTCCCCCTCTATACTGCGATGCTTGGCCAATTCCCCAGCATATGTCAGAAGATCCAAGTTAACGATATGGTAATGGCTATATTTATTCACCATGTACTGGACGAAGTTTCCCCCAATAAACCCAGCACCGCCAGTCACTAATAGTTTTTTTTGCATTAGGTCACCTCAAGATTTAATTCTTGTATATATCTAGTGAGAGCATCTTGCCAGCTTGGTAATGGTTTGAAGCCTGCCTCTTGAAGCTTCTGTTTATCCATACGTGAGTTTTTAGGCCTAATAGCTTTAGTCGGATACGCTTCCGTGGTAATACCTTCCACTTGGACGTGTTTCCCTGCAAGCTTAAAAATCTCTTGAGCGAACTCTGCCCAATTACATATCCCCTCGTTGGTCGCATGATAAATCCCAAACTTGTCTGTCTGGATCATGTCAATTAATAAATATGCTAAATCAAGAGTATACGTTGGTGAACCAAACTGATCACACACGACTTTCAATTCATCTCTCGACTCTGATAATCGAAGCATCGTTTTTACAAAATTGTTTCCATTTCGGCCAAACACCCAGGATATTCGAACAATAAACCATTGATCTAAGATCGTCTGCAGTGCTTTCTCACCTTCATATTTAGTGAAACCGTAATATCCTATAGGTTTGGGGTCGTCTGTCTCTGCGAAAGGGGTATTACCCTCTCCATCAAAAACGTAATCTGTACTAATATACATAAATTTAGCTTGCACTGCTGCCGCGGCTTTAGCTAGAAACTTGGTCCCGTCGACATTCACCTTCCAACAGATCTCTTTCTCATCTTCGGCTTTATCAACAGCGGTATAGGCTGCACAATGAATGATGGCATCTGGCTTAATCTGATGAACAACATCTAAAACAGATTGCTCTTGTGTTATATCTAATTCATTTTCCGTAGTTCCTATCATGTTTAGGGTTTGTGATCTACCCACTCTTACCACATCATACCCCAGCTGTCCATTATAACCAGTTACTAATATTTTCATTGAATTACGCTCCATACACGAAATTATTTTCCGCATCCTTTAGAAATGGTGCTTTCTCATCCTTTTCTGATAAAACCGGATTAATATGTATTGGCCACCTAATTCCGATTTCTGGATCATTCCAGATGATGCCACGATCATACTCAGGTGCATAGAGTTCATCCACCTTATATTGTACTTCAACATCTTCAGTTAAAGTAATAAAGCCATGTGCAAATCCCTTTGGAATAAACAGTTGCTTCTTATTATCTGCACTTAACTCTATACTTACACATTGACCATAGGTTGGACTGCCCTGCCTAATATCAACTGCAACGTCATAGATTGCCCCTCTTGTACAACGAACCAATTTAGCCTGTGCTTTCGGATTTAATTGATAATGGAGGCCTCTAAGTGTTCCCATAGCCGCTGAGAATGAATGATTGTCCTGAACAAAATTAGCTTGTATACCCGATTCCCTAAATTTAGAATCATTAAATATCTCCATAAACCAACCACGGTGGTCGCCAAATAATGTCGGTTCAATTACAACGACTTCCTTGAGATCTGTTTCAATAACTTTCATATGTCTCCACACTTCCATTAATATTGAATTTCGCCTTTTGCGACTTTAATTAAGTACTGACCATAACCTGTTTTACTTAATTTTTCAGCCGAGCGTATTAGTTGATCCTTGGTAATCCACCCGTTTACAAATGCAATTTCTTCTGGTGCAGCTATCTTAATACCTTGATGTTCTTCAACGGTTCTAACAAAATTAGTTGCATCGACTAAACTTTGGTGTGTCCCCGTATCTAACCAAGTAAATCCGCGTCCTAACAGTTCTACATCCAATTCGCCCAGCTTTAAATAGGCTTCTGTAATTGAAGTGATTTCTAGTTCCCCACGTTCAGATGGCTTAACTTGTTTCGCAATATCAACCACTCTATTATCGTAGAAGTATAATCCTGTGATAGCATAATTTGATTTAGGATGCTTTGGCTTCTCTTCAACACTCAATACTTTACCACTCTCATCAAATTCGACCACACCAAAACGCGCCGGATCTTGAACATGATATCCAAATACCGTCGCTCCCCGTTCTTTACTTCCTGACCTTAGCAATCTTTTCCTTAATCCACTACCATAATAAATATTATCCCCTAGAATCATGGCAACTGAATCATTTCCAATGAACTCTTCCCCTAGGATAAATGCTTGCGCCAATCCATCAGGACTAGGTTGAACTTTGTATTGCAGAGAAAGCCCGAACTGAGACCCATCGCCTAATAAATTCTCAAATCTGGGGATATCTTCTGGTGTAGAGATGATAAGAATCTCCCTAATGCCAGCTAACATTAATGTAGACAAGGGGTAATAGATCATCGGCTTATCGTATATTGGAAGCAACTGCTTACTTGTCACCATCGTTAGTGGATATAATCGAGTACCGCTTCCTCCAGCTAAGATAATTCCTTTCATCTGTTTCGTCTCACTTTCTTTTAATTTTGAATCACATTACTTTTTAGGATAACAAATATCTAGAACCGTGACTTTCTACACTACATTTGTTGCTTTTCTTTCATTCCCCTGATCAGAACCTCTGCCACCTCTGGTCTTGTAAATTCAATTGGCGGCACTTCACCATTACGCAGCATAGCCCTTACCTTGGTTCCACTTAAATGTAAATGATCTTCCGATCCATGCGGACAGGTCTTGGAGGATCCCATATTTCCGCATTTTTTGCAAAAAAAGCTGTGCTCAAATTTTAATATCTTAATTTCAATTTCGTCTTCAAATTGGCTAATTAATTCTTGGGCTTCATAAGTACCATAGTAGTCACCCACACCGGCATGGTCTCGACCAACAATAAAATGGGTGCACCCATAGTTTTTACGAACAAGTGCATGGAAGATGGCTTCCCTTGGTCCTGCATATCTCATAGCAGCAGGGAATATAACAAGCCTCGAACGATCATTCGGGTAATAATGTTTTAGAATAACCTGATAGCTTTCCATGCGGATTTCAGCTGATATATCATCACTCTTAGTTTCACCGACTAAAGGATTTAACAATAACCCATCTACCGCTTCCAAGGCACACTTCTGAATATATTCATGTGCTCTGTGAACAGGATTACGGGTCTGAAAACCTACAATGGTCTTCCATCCAAGTTCAGCAAATAATTTTCTTGTCTCCGATGGATCCTTATAATAGTCTTCAAATGGCGCATGATTAGGTCGATGCAGCAAGAAAATAGGCCCTGCTAAGTAGACATCACCTTTCTCATAAACCTTCTGCACACCAGGATGAGCAATATCTGTTGTTTTATATACCTGTTGTGCCTCATGCTCCTTATCATATGTATACTTTTCCTCAAGCTGGAGAATGCCATAAGTCACTCCATCAGCCCCAACTAAAGCTACATCATCGCCAATTTGATAATTCTCAGAATCAGCTTCAGTTACAGGTAATGTAATTGGAATACTCCACACAAGACCATTTGCTAATCTCATGTTGTTGACAACGCTTAAGTAATCCTCTTGTCCCATAAACCCAGTTAATGGGCTAAATGAGCCGATTGCGATTAATTCTAGATCTGAAAGATTCCAAGATGTTAATTGAAGTTTTGGCAGACTAGATGCTTTATCTAGCCAAGCTTCACGTTCAGTTCCGACTAGTTCTCGATTCACTAATGTACCGCCATGAGGTTTGATGGATTGGTTTTGTTGTTTGTCTTGAATGAACATTATTAGAAGTCACCATCCTAAATTAATAATTATTGTTGATCATCAAAATCAGATGATTTGACAATAAACCAAGGGTTCAATAAATCTTCCTTATTATATCTTAACGGCAAGCCTGTATCGACTTGGACCACCTTTCCCCCTGCTTGTTCCACGATAGCTTGTCCTGCCGCAGTATCCCATTCCATCGTTGGGGCGAATCTTGGGTAAACATCTGCTAATCCTTCTGCCACAAGACACAGTTTTAAGGAACTGCCTGCTGATGTAATATCTATTTCGCCAAACTTCTCTTTAACCTTATTTAAATAATCCTCCGTTTCAGGAGAAAGATGCGATCTACTTGCTACCGCTGAAATTTGTTCCCTTTGAACAGCTAATGGCAGTTTTTCTGCTTGTGTTATAAGTTCGGCTTCATCTAAAGTCATTTGTTCACTACATTGCTGTAATTTAAACGAACCTAATCCGGTTTGAGCAAAAAATAATGTATCAAGGACTGGTGCATAAATAACACCTAGAATAGGATTTCCTTTATGAACAAGTGCTATGTTAACTGTAAATTCTCCATTTCGTTTCACGAACTCCTTCGTGCCGTCCAGTGGGTCGACTACCCAGAGATAATCCCACGATTTCCGTTCCGAATAAGGCAGATGTTTACCTTCCTCACTTAATATTGGAATGTCAGGGTACAATGCATTTAACTGATGAGTAATCATTGCGTTCGACTTTTTATCAGCGAGGGTTAGAGGAGAGTTATCTGATTTATATTCAACCTCAACTCCATCTGCATGATAAACATCTAGAATTGTTTTACCTGCGTTAATACTGATTTTTATTATGTCTAATATCTGAATTTTCTGTGTTTGCATTAGTTTCGTCTCCTTTTCTTAAATAATAGGGTCAAATAAGATTGTACCACTTTTTCTAGGTTTAACACACTAAAGCAATCTGTACTACGGAGGAAAAAACATCGAACGTTATACATTCGAAACATTTTCAAGTAGACATAGACTTTATCACTATATTTTGTAAAATTTGTAGTATCCAAGATAGATGTTTTTGTAGTAAAATATGTCCAGTATGACAAAAAAGGAGGTGGAGATTCTATAATGGGTCGACAAAAAAACAAACAAAATACCATAAACAGCAAAGAAAGGGGGAATTTCGCTTTGTTTAATCGTAAGATGCATACTAAAGTATCTAAAGCTCTAGTTATCGTTATGCTAATGTCTCTTCTATTACCTACTCTAGCATTTGCACTTTCATTCGATAATGTTACGTTTGAGCAAGATGGCAATGTCTCTGGTACAGTTACATCCGATACCTATCTTGAAGGCACTGTTACTGTGGATATCTATGGAATTCTTGACGGTGATGAAGTATATCTAGGTACTGTGACTTCTGATACATATGATTATTCTGTAACTGACGATGTATACACCTATGAATTTGATTATTCCGTGGTAGACGACGTGTACGCTTCCATCATACTTAAATCAAACGGCGAAGAATCTATCGAATTTACAAGAGAAGGTTCTGCAGGTGGTGAAGAACCTGGAGACGGTGAACCTGGCGATGGCGAGCCTGGTAGTGAAGACACAATCGCTCCAACTTGGGATGAGGATGCTAAATTAACGGCTTCTGATGTAACTAAAACATCACTTCGCTTGAATTGGCCAGCTGCGACTGATGCTAGTGAAACTGTAACGTACAGCGTGTACAAAGGTGACGATGATGCAATTACTGTAACTGAAGCCACCTACAATTTTACGGGATTACGTTCAGGAACTACCTATTCATTCAAAGTTTACGCCGAAGATGCTGCGGGTAATGTAGTAGGGCCATTAGTAGACAGCTTTAAAACAAAGAACAATTCTAATTCAGATGGTGGTTCACCTTCTTCACCAAGCGATCAAGTTGAAGCGGATCCACAAGGTAACGTAACTGCTGAGCAATTATCCGGTGCATTCAATAACGAAGGCAAAGCAACCGTTAAAGTAAAGGATGTTGCTAATCTTCCTGCATCTGCACTTGTAGAAGCAGCAAAAACAGAAGGCGCGGTATTAACCATCGAAGGTGAAAACGGTTCATACGACCTTCCATTAGCAGCACTGAAATTTGACGAGCTTGCTGCACAACTTGGCGTTGACGTTGCGGACCTTACTATTAAAGTTGAAATCAAGAAAGTTGAAGGCGAAACTGCAGCAACGATCTCAACCGCTGTTACAGCGCTTGGAGCAACTAGCTTGATTGATCCGATTGATTTCAACGTTGTTGTAGAAGGTAAAGATGGTCAATCCGTTGCAATCAATGATTTCGGTCAAACTTACGTATCTCGTTCTGTTGTGGTAGATAAGGCTATCGATAGTTCTAAAGCTACAGGTGTTCTTTATAACCCTGCTACTGGAGAATTTAGTTTCGTTCCTGCTACTTTCACAACTGACGCAGAAGGAAACACGATTGTTACATTGAAACGTAATGGTAACAGTATTTATACAGTTATCGAGAACAACAAATCCTTCAGTGATATCGAAGGTCACTGGGCACAAGAAGATATCGAATTACTTGCTAACAAGCTAATTGTCTCTGGACGTACAGCGGATGAGTTCGATGCACAAGGCAACATCACGCGTGCTGAATTTACAGCATTGCTTGTTCGTTCCCTTGGTCTTAGCCTAGTTGATGGTAACGCAGACTTCACTGATGTGGATGCCGATGACTGGTTCGCTGCTGAAGTAGCAACAGCTGCTCAAGCAGGTATCATTAGCGGTTATGAAGATGGAACTTTCCGTCCGAATGCTAAGATCACACGTGAAGAGTTAGCTTCCCTAGTGATTCGCGGATTAACATTCGCAGGCGCTAACAAGGAGCTTACTTCCGAAGAGCAAGCAGCTCAACTAAGCAAGTTCAATGATGCAGACAGCATTGTTGCTTGGGCAGACGCTGATGTAGCTGCTGCTGTCGAAGCTGGTATCGTGCTTGGCCGTACTGAAGATACTTTCGTACCTAAAGCCACAGCTACCCGTGCAGAAGCAGTTGCTATGATCCAACGTTTCCTAGTAAAAGCTGGTTTCATCAACGAATAATTCAATCCAGCTTTATAAGTTCTTAACAGCATTAAAACCACCGAAATCCACTTGGATTCGGTGGTTTTTTCTATTTTTCAGGGGATTGTAATGTTCTCATTTTTAAGTCTTTCGCATTAAGTTTTCGATAATAAGGACTTAAATCTCATTTTTGTTGCGAACATTGTAGATGGGTTGTAATCGCCCCCTAAATAATGTTATAACTTTCAAATGAAGGGAGGTGAAACGATGAAACAACCGTTATTAGTTTCTAAAACAGCCAAGCTTCTAACAGTGATGATGATGTTAAGTGTAATGCTTCCATTAGCGGCTTATGCGGCTGTATGGTTCAATACGGACATCGAGTATGATTACGAGGAAGGAACAATTACAGGCAGTGTGTATGCAGATAAGGAGTTAACTGTTCCAGATGCTGTTTACGACTTCCAAGCCTTCCATGGAGATGATCTTATTGATAGTGTAACTGACGTTACATATGACACCTACAGCAATGGTTTCTGGCATTACGACTTCGAAATCTCTGTAACTGACGCAACCTACAACCCTATTACGCTTGTATACGACGACGGCACAGACACTGTGACTACTACCGTGTACAAAACTGATAAGGACGATGACGATGATAATAAAGGTAGATCCGGAGGCGGTGGAGGTGGAGGTTTCTCTTCCAGCACTCAATCAATCTCTAGCTATCAAATCTCATCTGCGTTCGAAGACAGCAACCACGCTACCTTCGAAATTCGTGGAGAGACTGCTGAATTGCCAGCAGCTGCTCTAGTTGAAGCAGCAAAAATCGAAGGTGCTCAGATTACAATTGTTTCGCAGTACGGCACTTATACTCTTCCATTATCTGTACTAGACTTTGACAGCATTGCTGAGGAGCTTGATGCCAATATTAGTGAAATCACTATCAGCATTACGATTGCTCCTGCTACTGATGAAGAGACAGCAGCGATTGAAGAAGCTGCTAAGGCTTTGAATGGCACTGTAGCAACTGATGCAATTGATTTCGCTGTAAGTGCTGAAGCATCTGGTGAAACGTTAGAAATTAATGATTTTGGCAGCACTTATGTTGAGCGTACAATTGGTTTAGACACTGAAGTGGATGCTTCTAAAGCAACGGGTGTTGTTTATGACCCTGCTGCAAAAACGCTGGCATTCGTGCCAACTGTGTTTGAAGAAGTAGACGGTAAGGTGGTAGCAACCCTTAAACGTAACACCAACAGTATCTACACTATTGTCAAACATGAGAAGACCTTTGGTGATGTCGCTGACAATCACTGGGCTAAGGAAGACATCGATACACTAGCTAGCAAATATGTATTATTCGGTATGACTGATACGACATTCGCTCCGGCTCGTTCCGTGACAAGAGCTGAATTTGCTGCAATGATCGTGCGTTCCTTAGGCTTATCATTAAACACTAACGAAGAAGGTTTCTCCGATGTATCAGCTTCCAACTGGTTCGCTGAAGAGGTCGCTGTAGCGGCTAAAGCGGGTATTGTTTATGGTTACGGTGATGATACATTCCGTCCGAATCAGAAAATTACTCGTCAAGAGTTAGCAGCTATGGTGGTAAGAGCTATGGCATATGCGGGTCAATCCACAGAGATTGACGCATCAAAAGCAGCTCAAATCCTTGCAGCCTACACAGACCAGAATGAAGTAGCGGCTTGGGCCTTAGATGAACTAGCCATTGCTGTTCAATCTAATGTTGTCCTTGGTGTCACTGACACCACTTTGGTACCGAATGCAGACGCAACGCGTGCTGAAGCAGCAGCTATGGTAAAACGTTTCTTAGAGAAAGCAGCTTTCATCAATTAATCTCCATCCCCTCCTAGGGAAGCGGATAGAAAGCATATTGTAATGACAAGGCGATCTTACCTTCGGGATAAGATCGCCTTGTCTTACGATAGGAACATATTGTTATAACAGCCTTGTATGCTTTACGGCTGCGTAGAACGTCTGCCAAGCCTCAGTCGCGTCCTGCAAATGAAGAAATTCATCTTTAACTTGCTTATCCTTAGCGGAGGTTGGACTTGATTGAGTTGGTCTGACTGAATGGGTACGATTGTGTTGACTTCTTTTTCTTTTCTTCAACTGTATTCACTCCCAGTGGTGATCATTCCGCTTATTCAATCCAATTCTTACGAAGGGCTAACAGACCGTGAAGATCCTCAGTGGACATCTCTGAAATCCACTGCTCGCTGGATGTGCCCACAATTTGATCACTCCATTCCTTCTTGCGTTCGAGCAGCTCATCGATTCGCTCCTCCAAGGTTCCAAGCGTGATCATTTTATAAACCTGCACATTCTTAGTTTGTCCAATCCGGTATGCGCGATCTGTAGCTTGATCCTCAACTGCAGGATTCCACCAACGATCGAAGTGGATCACATGATTGGCGGCCGTTAGATTCAGCCCCGTCCCTCCCGCTTTAAGCGACAGAATCAGAATACCCGCTCCAGCTTCATCCCCTTCTTGCTCAGCCGACTGTTGGAAAAGCGAGATCATTCGGTCACGGGCAGACTTTCCTAAGGACCCATGAAGGAACAAGGCCTTCTCCCCTAGCTCCTGTTCAATGGCTTGCTGCAGAATACGCCCCATTCCAACAAATTGAGTGAAGATCAGACAGCGTTCATTCGCTTGACGAATGTCCTGAACCATTTCCAGCAGACGCTGAAGCTTATTCGATCCTTCCGTGATCGGCTTCACACTGTCCTTCTCCAGCAGCAAGGAGTGGTTGCAGATTTGCTTCAACTTGGTAAGGGTAGACAGTACCGCCCCTCTTCGTTCCATCGGGGAAAGCTCATCAACCTTCTCGAAAAGCATTCTCAGCACATTCTCATACAACACCGCTTGTTCCAGGCTAAGTTTCACATATAGATTGGTTTCCTGCTTTACTGGCAGATCTAGCTGTATCCTCGGGTCCTTCTTCGAGCGGCGCAGGAGAAAAGGTTGGATCAGCTTCTGCACTTGGGCAATCAGCTTGGGATCATTCGTACGTTCAATCGGAAGAATGTATCGCTTCTTGAATGAGCTCAAGCTTCCTAAATATCGCGGATTAAGGAAATCTACAATAGACCAAAGCTCAGTTAGCCGATTCTCCATCGGTGTCCCGCTCAATGCCACACGATGCTGCGCTTGCAAGCGTCGGATGGATTTCGCTTGCTTGGTGAGATTATTCTTAATATACTGCGCTTCGTCCAGTCCTAAAGCCCCCCAAACCTGTGAAGATAGTTCTTCTTCATCCAAATGGGATAAGACATAGGAAGTGAGCACAAGGTCCGCCGACTCGACTTTTTGGTTAAATAGCTCTTTCTTCCCACGTTGGGGACCGTAGTGTACATACACCCGCAAATCCGGGGCAAACCGCTCTAATTCCTTCTGCCAATTCCCAAGAACAGAAGTAGGGCAAATGAGCAGAGCCGGCTCCGACAACTTTCCAGTCTGCTTCAAATGAAGCAGATATGCGATGTACTGAACAGTTTTGCCCAGCCCCATGTCGTCAGCCAGACAGCCGCCAAGACCGAACTGATGGAGAAAGACCATCCAAGAAAATCCTCTGCTCTGATAAGGTCGAAGTGTTGCCTGAAGTCCTATTGGGGCATCCAATAATGCCACATGATCTGTTTGCTGCAATTTCATGATCAGCTGCCCGATCGCTTCGTTGATCTCCACCTCCAGCTTGATGTCCGACCCTTCTGTATCCGAATCCCCCACCGCTTCCTCACTGCTTTCGATAATATCGCTGTTTGATTGCAGGTGAAGCTGAAGAACATCGCGTAAAGTGAGTCCCTTCTTACCCCACTGTCTCATCTGCTTGCGCAAGGCGGACACTAGCTCTTGACTGAGAAACACCCATTGGCCCCGGAATCGGAATAACCGCTGCTTCGATTGTACAGCCCGATCGAATTCCTCTTCGGTAAGGTGCAGGTCCCCCATAGCAACAGCCCATTCAAAATCAACAAGCTGCTCCAAACCGAATAATGTCGTCTGCGGAGCACCCGCGGAAGATCTAATCCGGGCTTTCAATACCGGCTTAAGCCGTCTAACTTCATCCCACCACGCTGGAAGCAATACTTTGAGACCTATATTGGCCAGCTTCACGCTCGTCTCCGTGAGAAAATCCCACGCTGCTTCATCAGTTAATTGCGCCTTTACTTGGATCTGCTCACCACTGTGCTTAGCAGGTGTACATATTTGTGTGATTAGGCCTGAGATTCTCTCAGCGACAGGAAGTATATGCTGATTCCATTCTTCAGGCAGAGGGTCCTTAATGGGTTCGCCGTGAAGGTTACAGGTTAGGAATCTATCTGTTTCTTTATCTTGAAGCACTAATTGAAGTGCCCAATCATCCTCCTCATTATCCGGTTCCTTGAGCTGGATAGCTGTTGTAAAGGGCATGGAATCTGTGGCTATACCTATATGAATCAACCAGTCTTGTTCATCCAGCCATCCTGCCGAATCAGCCAGATGCACCGTATCTTCTGGACCCGATGACAACTGCTGCAGAATGGGGTAGTCTTGCATAAGACTTGTCCAAGCCTTGCGTACTTGGGGGTCGTGCGCCATCAACCAAGCCATCACTTCGTTGAACCATTCAGCTAAATCCATCCCGAGGCTAACCTTCAGCTTCTGCTGCAGTGCCTCGTAGACCTCCTGCCAAGGGGAAGGCAGCGTTAGCTTCCATACCAACCTTCCGTCCGTCTTCATCGGCATTTCAGGTATATACCATCCTTGATGCAAGGCTGATTGCAGGCAAGATGCCGCTTCCTTCAATATGTCGAAAACGGGATCGAAATGCACACTAGCATGTTCTAACGGCTGCGGGTCCGCTAAGAAACTAACAGCCATTGCAGGATTCAGCAACACCTTGCCGTCTACAATTTCCAGCATTGACCCGTAGAAGGAAAGCTCATGCCTACCAAACAAGAGGGCTCTGATATCCAAGCCTGTTGTCTTCTGCCCTACTTCAGACATGGAGAATCCCTGAAGCGTAAATCCCGCGACCTTCTCCTGTCGAGTCCACTCGATAATAATTCTTATTGGGCTATTAAACAAATGGTATTGAAGACTCATTATACAATGTTTCCTTTCAATAATTCTTCTTGCAGCGCACGCAATCGTGCATAGCGTTCCTTCAGCTTCGCTAGATACAACTCCCACTGCTGGATGTTCTTTTGTGTCTTATAGATCATTCTTAAAGCCTGTAAAGCTTTGACGGCATCCCGGTAGGCTCCCCTATTCTTACGTTCAATTGAACGCATAATAAAATGGTGATAAAGCGGTACACAGCGCGGATCTTTCGCCATATCATCCAGATACCACTGAAAATGATCCCATTGAGTAAAAGTCAAACCCATTGTCAGTGTTACATCTACCCACATCTTGATATCACCTTTGTATCGCAAATATTCTATATACTCATCCAAACTGCGTGGGAGCAGCTCACGTAGGGTGTGTCTCAATTCCGCTTCGCATGGCTTCTTACCGTCCAGCCCCAGCCAATATTCAATATACATACTGAAATCCTCATCCACGGCATCTTCCATCATTGGTTTCAGCCAATGCAGCCAGGTCTTTAACGTGTCCCAGCTTTGCTGGTTAAAGCAATCATAGAGATATTCAAAAAACGAACTAGGCTTAGTGGTGTTCCTATAGGGTTCAAGCAGCTTATGAGCAGCCTCTAAGTTGCTATTCATTATTTCAAAATGTGCTAATGCTAACGCAGCTTGACCTAGCTCCTTGTCTGCGGACCCTTTAGCCTCTAGAGCATGAACATGTTGCTGCAGTCGCTGTTGCTCCGCTTCTCTCCACTCATGCCGTACCCATAGATTTGACCACAAGAGGCGGTAAATGTAACACCAGTCTATAGAGCTAGTGGTCAATCGCTTCAGTACATCCCCATGAAAAACGTTTATTAAAGCTCGTACATGATCAGGGCAATGCTCCGCAACGTATTCGCAATCGAGCTCAGATATGCAGCGTTCAATAGCTTCAAAGCTTTCGTTCAATGCACGATGGGAAGGTGTAATCGTATAACCATAATTTCTTCGGTCATATGAGTGCGCAAAATATCGTTCTAGAATCAGGAGGAAGTACAGGTACATCGAAAGTTCGAATAACAAGTCTTCGTCTACATTCCAATCTGCGGACACCTCCAAACATTCATCCAGCGTCAGCATGAGTTCGAGGATGTCCTCTTCAGATCTAGGTGCTTGCTTTAACATTGCATCATCAAAATAACGCTTCCAAGCATCAGGAGAGCTGTTCCCCTGGAGCATCCTCGATGACTTGGACGACTTGTGATGTCCCACCACAGGTGATGAATGATACCCATATCCATGGCCTAGATTCGGGTCAAATACTGTATTAACCAGGCTCATGTACTTGCGTTGTTCTGACTTTCGCTGCTGTTCAATACTCTTTTGTTCAGTCTGGCGATGTTGATCTAATCTAGCCTTCATATACCGTTCCAAACGTCCTCCTTGTTGCGCATACAGATGAAGGATTGTTGCGGCCATATGCTCGCAGTATCCACTGTTCTGGCATGAACAGGTACTAATGCCAAAAAAATCGGCATCAAGCTCGATATCAAATCCCCTTCCACTTGGACCCTCCATCTTCGCACTCACAGCACCCAAGTATGACTCGTTATATTGAACAAAGTGATGACTAAGCAACTGATAAGCTTGCTGTACTTGATCGATGGAAAAACTAGCTTCCAGTTCCTCCATGAAATAGTTTAACATATGAGGATCTAACGATTGCTTGTTGTCCATGTAACTTCCTCCACAATTTGATTGGCCTCGCCAAAGATATAAGTAAAATGTACCGTTTTAATCTAAAAGCAACAATAATTACGGTTTAGTCAAGTTATTCTTATAGTACACCAGAGTCGGTCATATTCGCATTAAACAATTTATCACGACTTGTACGTCGATCTGCGTGTAATTTCACTTTCTGCTGCAACGCTTGCAACAGTGATGACTAACAAAGAAAGATCTCTCAAAGTGTTCTTCCTGAGCACTTGAGAGACCTTATATTAAAATGATTGAGTTTTGAACGCAGGGATATAAGTGTCATCCACCCATTCCTTCGGTCTCACAGAACCAGGTGGTAAAGGCAGGTACACTTAATCTCGGTTTGATTGCCTCTAACACGTCTTGCCAAATATGATCCTGCATTTCCTTCTGTACTTCTCCATTGATCATCTTAGGCGGCTTATTTGAATCGCTCATTCCAATCCCCCCAACATGTTTATACACAAAAGCATATCGTATTCATTCATCATGATCAATCCTGGTTTCTGAGCAACTCTAGAGCGTTAGAAAAGAAAGAGCCCATGCGCCGGCATCGACTGCTATCCATACTATTTATTCATTTGTCTCAAGGACGAATTGTTCTCCTTCCACTGAAGTATTAAATCTATAATTCAATGTCGCCTCATGAATAGGGTAGCTCGTCCAATGGCTTAAAGCTACATCCTTCCACATGCTATCATCCAAACCTACCAATGGTCCTCTGCGTAATACTTGATTGATGAGGACTACCATTTCTGCACGGGTGAACGCTTGATCTGACCTGAAGCTGCCATCCGGGTAACCTTTCATGATACCCTCTGACGTCATGGCTGAAATAAGAGACCTCTATTCTTTAAAGAAATACAAATAATAAAGAAACTCCCCTACAGTAGACAGATGTACTATAACACCTGACTGCCGTAAGGGGAGTCTTATTGTGTGATGAGATAATTCCTATTTCAAAATCGTATTATAGCTGCGACTGATCATACTGCCAAATCAGCAGCTGATTGATCATCTGGGCGGCTTCCTCACGAGATATCGCATGACCCGGCCGGAAGCTTCCGTCTAGATAGCCGTTGATCAGCTTATGCCGCTTCATCGCTGCAACCGATGGGGTTGCCCATTGCGGGATGCTGGACTGGTCTGTGAAACTGGATGCACTATAATCTTGAGTTCTATTGTTGTTTGCAACATGATCAGCAGCACTTCCTCCAGCATGATCCACATCGCTGCTTGTAATTCCTTTACCCGCGTTTACACCTTGCTGCTTATCTATCATTCTATTCATCAACACGGCAGCTTCTGCTCTTGAAATCTCTCGTTGCGGTTCAATCCACAGCTCATCGCCTCGGCTCACGCCTGACAGCCAATCTTGCTCCAGCGCAATGGCCATATACGGCATTGCCCACTCACCGACCTGCTGCGCATCCTTATATTTGTCTGGCAAGCTTATATCATCGACATCTTCCGGTTGAAGATCAGCGGCGGAAACAAGCAGCTTAATAAACTCCTGACGTGTAATGCTGTCCTGCGGTCTAAACATCCATTTACCGCCGCGTTCATCGCCATGAATGATACCAATCGATTGTAATCGATACACTGCATCCTCCGACCAACGACCTGCTATATCTGTGAACATCGTTCGCGCTGGATCCAGCAGCATTGCATATTTACTGAAGTGCGGCAGCTCTGCGGATATCGTTCCAGCTTCAATGTCATGCTGGCCGCCTACAAACTCCCATCGCGCCTTATTTTCGTTGTACCAGTAAATTCCTGCCTTTTCAATTCCCGGTCCCGCATTCGCAGGCATATTCATTGCAAACAGCGCTGGCTGATCCAAGTCAATCGGTTCACTTAACGTAAACTCATACATATCACTCATGAGCTGCAGGCTGCCGTATATATACGAGGTCGGTTCCTGCACTTTTCCGTATCCGAAAGCAGCCCCCGTGCCATACAGGGTCAGCACCGCCTGTTCATCCAGCTCGATCAGCGTCTTGCCGCTCTCTGACAGCATTACACCGCCCATGTACTGAGTATTCTGATCCGCTTCGATCAGGCTTCGCAACAGCTCTTCCATCTGCTGATCGATGGCTTCTCCACGATCAGCCGCTCCGTCAGCACCCGCTTCTTGAGCCTCACCTGAACGGTCATCTTCATCAGCATCCGTATCGGAACTAGAATCGGAATCAGCATCAGGTTCGGAATCGGAATCTGTATCTCCATCCGCGTCTCCATCTGGATCTGGCGGCAGTTCCCCATCTAAATCTACGTTGACGACGACAGCATCTTCTAATGTATAGTCATCAGACACGGCAAGCGCAGCTTTCACGACGACGACACCTTCCGTGCGATCCGCCTCCGCTATATCCGATTGAATGTCTAACTGTCTGTCAGCGGTAACAGTACCATACGATTCGCCTTGAAGGATGCTTAATTCCACATCCTCATGATCGAGGATTAAGGCTTTACCCGCTTTATCAATGCCAACAACCTCTAAATCCCACACATTGCCGGGTATTAAAGTGTAGCCTCGGTCACTGTTACGTTCAGCTCCCGATATCCGCATTTCAATGCGGTCAAATGTGAAGCTGTCGTTTAATACTTTCGCCTCATAATCTGTACGGTTGCCGGCAGCATCTACCGCCGCAATCTGCACTTCTTTGGAAAAGGCGCCATCCATATTCAGCTCGGTGCTGAACATGCCATCTGGCTCTAGTTCGACCGTTTCACCGTTTACCGTCACTTCGCTTCCCGGCTCTGCTATGCCTTTCACCTCAATCACAGCATCGCTGAATGTTGCAAAATCTGGAGATTCAATCTTCAAATCCGGCGCTGTAGTATCTCGGTGTACCACTAGCACGTCAGACGCCATATCTCCTGTCGTTTCGTTCGTGGAAACAACTTCAATCGTATATGATCCGTCTTCCGGCAGATCAATCGCTTCCGTCCAACTGCTGTCATCACGGTTAAACAGGAAACGATCATTCAAATACACATCAGCATGCAGCAGCTGATCCGAAGCAAAGGATAAATCAACAGAGGTTTGGCGCGTTACATAATGCTCCAATTCGTCGTCCCACGGTTCATCAAGCGAAAGCTCTACCTCCGGCAGTACAGGCACGGGAACGGTTAGCACGTCTGACATAACAGGCTCGCTGTAAATTTTGCGTCCATTCACCCGATTGTATGCCGAAATGGCAACTCTATAAGTTTCACCTGGAAAAATTCCTATTTCTTCTCCAGTCTCTGTCACGGTGTAGGTACCACCGATATTCGCTGTTCTTTTCTCACCATCTTCGACTAACGCTGCGCCAAGACCGGCAACCGCTTCACCCTCAGCATCCAGCGCCTGCAAGGCAAAGCCGTCAGCCTCACCGATGAAATCCCAATCCACCGTAATAAATCCGTTGCCGGTTGGCGATACGATTGGACCTGTCGGAGCTGGCGGGGTTGCTGCGTTAACAAAAGTGACAGGATCAGTGTCAACTAGGCTATGCATATTATTCTGATGTTCATCTACCAGTACAGCCTTAATATAATAATCTCCTGACGAAAGGGTATCAGGTAATGTAAACGTTGTGGTTCCGGCAGAGACGTCCACCTCTTCGGGACCAACCATCATCGTCCCAAAGTCCGTTTGCTCATTGTTGTCTGGAATGAGCTGGTCTGATTCAGACAAGTAAATGGCGATGTCCATACCGTCTGCAGCGGCCGCCTCCCATTGGACCGTCACTTCATTGCCGTCGAGAATCGATGACAGCTCTGTTATTTCTGGCATCGCGGCAACATTCAACGTTGAACCCTCTAATGGCTGATCCGATGCAATGGTCCACGTTCCTTGCTCTGCGGGCTTGCCGGCAACCGGATGTCCGTCCTCATCCGTGCCTAACGCAGAAATGTACATCCAATTCTCGATTAACCCTGAATCACTTACTTCTGCAGGGATGTCTTGCAACAAGATATTCCCTTCACGAATAATAGTTCCATTCTCATCTCGCTGTTCCTCAATTAAAGGGTACGCCTCGCCAGACGGTGTCGTCACTTTGACATTAGGTGCATGCTCACTGCCGTATTTGAGCTCAAACAACGCATGGGCATGGTCTGCTGACGTTTCTAATGTATATTCATACGGATAGGCGCTGGCGATCATCACCTCTCCTCTTCCCTCATGCCTTAGGGCGACGAGATCCGCGCCCCGGGACACATTGGTTCCGAACACCATCGTGCCGAGTTCCTTACCGGATTCATCATATATCTTCTGTGAGCCAATTCCATCCGGTTGCCCGTTCATGCCAGCAGAAGTAATCAGATCATCCCCGTATACGCCTGCATCCATTCCGGACAACGAAGCTAATTTCACTTCACCTGAAGACCACAGATAGGCTGCTCCAAATTTCATGCCTAATAATATAAGACGCCCCAGCACTTGCTCGTTGCTCAGTTCCCCTTCAACACCGCCGAATTTGATGCCACCGCCTATAGGGAACGATTTAGGCAACGAGAAGGTTAATCCACCTTTGCCCGCTAAATACACAGGACCGAATAGACCGCTGCGTCGTGAATCGTAGGAGAAAGCTGCTTTAATATAGCCTTCAATCAGCTCTTCGATCGAGAGTTCCGCACCGATTTGCACGTCGACTCCGGTATAATCCTTCGAATCTGCGACAGCAACTTGACCGTACACATTATTCAAGATCGGAAACTTAACAATAGAGAAATCTCCATTAAACTGAATTTGCTGCAAAGACATGGACAGACGCATATCGTTAGCTTCCACGACCTTGGCAACATCAAGGCTGCCAAGCAGTACGACCGTAAGCGGCGGAATAACTTCATAGTTCCCCATCACGGTGTCATACAGCTTCTCAAAACCACCGCCTGCTTTGGTAATGTAGGCAATAGGAGTTGCCGGTGTGATCGCTATTCCCGGCTCGGAGCCTACTTCAAACACAAAGGTATCTATAATCGGTACATTCGATTTGTCAAACCGAAGCCCGAGCTTACCTTCAACTTCTATAACTTCAAAGTTTGCTCCGGCCTCAATAATATACTCTGGCTTAAATGTATCAATAGATACACGGGCATTGGCATCGAATTCGATCCCCGGGATAAGTCCTTCCGGCATACCAACCTCGCCCTTCGCTTTCACACCTTGTAATCCGAATTGGTCATTCTCCAGCATGCCAAAGCGGGCTTCCTGCATATCAACGCTCAACGTGAACGGATCACGCCCTTCTACTTCCTCCGTAAAAATCGGCTTAGGCGGCCATTCCTTCGAGTCTTCTGGCGGCCAATGGTCTACTTTCTTAGGTTTCTTCTTACCTAACGCCAAGCTTACAGAGCCGCCAAATGATACGGAACCATCGCCAATCGTGACACTTTTCAACGTGACAGGCAGCTTAGCCATGATTTTGTTGTTTTCCAGCCATGTCAATACCGGCCATTCAATTTGAATCGGGATCGTATCTGGATGTACGGGCTCATCGTATCCCAGCTCCTTGGTTTGGCACAGGTATGCCGGTTTTTGGAAGTTCCCGGTATTCTTACAGACCTGGCTTGGTGTCAATGAATAAGCCTTGCCATTTTTCAAGTTGATGGCAAATTCACCCTGCGTAAATGTGAACCCTGGAATCGACAGCGTTCCCATTCCTTGCAGTGACACACCATCGCTCGTCTGTTCAATTAGCATCGCTTGCCTGCGATTAAACCAATTCGCCACATCAACGCTGTCATTAAACTGGATCATGGAATTGATCGTTGCCCCTGGCGATATTTCAAACTTCTCATCGGCAACCAACTCCCTAATATTCCCGCGGAATGTCAGCAGGACTTCATCTGACAAACGCTTCAGCTCAGCCTCATTCTCCACTGGCACAAGCTTATAGGTATTTCCCGATACCTTCGTCACGGCGATTAATCCGTATTCCCTTGATCGGTAGGCTGGATTGTCCGTAAATTCCACCTTTTTCGTAAAGGTGCCAAACTCACTCGTTTCCAGCTTGACCTCGTATACACCCGCTTCTGGAACTTCACCCCATAGCGTTGTTACATCCAAGGTGAGCTGATCGTCCATCATCGTCACTTCGCTGACGTTTATCGATTTCGCTGCATCATCATGTTCACCTTTCATGGAAATCACGGCGCTATCATCATGCTGGAATAAAGTGAAGCCCGTGCCTGCCAAAGTCAGTAAGTGCTCATCATCCCCACGGAATTTCTTCTCAGGAAGCAGCTCATGCACCTGCACTAACGGGGGAGCACCGGAAACAGACGGAAGTAATACGAACCCCGTTCTCAATACCTCGGAAGAACCGGCTGAAGAGGACGTCGTGCTCACCTTCACTGCAAAACGTGCCGATTTATAGCTTTGCTGCGGCCTTGCCCGTACCGTCCAAGTCATCACTTCTGTTTTACCTGAGACAATGGTACCGATGATTTCACTCTCCCTGCCGGATACCAATTCCAGCTCTATTGGCAGTGTCAGCTCAGCCCGTGTACCAGCGAGCATTTCACGAGGGCTTAACGTATTATCGATAAAGAGCTTGATCTCGAATGTGCCATCCTCATAATCATCCTTCGCCTCATTAACCGTCAATTGTTGCGGTGCAGACACTTGGACTTGATAAGGAAGCGCCTCACCATCATCCTGCAAAATCGACCCTACGCCATAATATGTCTCATACGTCCGCTTCTCACCCGCACCAAGCGTCTCAGGCTCCCAGTACAGGGCAACGGCACTGTCCGCACTACCGTACATATTGCTTGATGTTGTAAAGTTCAGTGTATCATCAATGTCATAATCCCACTTCGTTGCACCGATGCCTTCCCAGTGAGCAATCTTCATATGATCTGGTGCCTTATTCCCCCAGCCGTCTAACATACCATAGGCGACCACTCCGGAATCATACCACCAGTTATCTTCTGAAGCTCTCCAATACTGCGGAACATCACCGCCGGAAACGTCTGTCTCATGTTCAATAAAGTATGGACTTCCTTCTAAGGTGATTAATCCTGCATCATTATTGCCGGTTTTTGTATCAAGCAGGATGCGGCTGCCGATTGAATTATCCGAATCGGTTGTGTTTTCCACATCGTACGTTATTTTCACATTGCCGATATTCTCATTATTCGGATCATCCACTAGGGTGAACGTTTGTGTAATCCGAATCCCGTCCTTCTCCCAAATCGACTGATTGATCAGACCAGCTGTGACGGGCGGCTGAACAAACGAGCTGTCCATACCTAGAAATCCGTAATCATTCCCGTAAATAAAGTCCTCTCCATTGATTCGGAACGTCGTAAAAGATGTTTTGGGATGGGTACCGCCAAACAATAGCGATTTATTATCATCGGTTTCTCTCTGCGGATGCCCCTCTACGGTATCAATCACATATCGCCCTGAGGATGGGTCGACATAAACAATGACATTGTCGTTGGCGACTTGTTCAATATGCGAATCCGCAAACACATGTGCGGGCGGGAGGATCACTGCGAATAGCAGCAAGCCTGCCAAGCCTGCTATTGTGACTTGTCTCAGCATATGTTTGATAGATTTCATCATTTCCTATTCCCCCCGTCCGTCCTGCGGTATGACATATAAGTGAATCAATTGCTGCTGCAGCTCCTGGTCACGAACGAGCAGCGTATAATAGTCTTGAGTTGACATGGCAATCGGTTGATCCCGATCAAGTAAGTAACCGCCCGATTTGAACCGGCTGACTTTATGGTTCCCGGAGGCGCCATGCAGCTCCCATTGCCCAAGGGTCCCGACCACGTCAACATGCAATACATCCGAATGGATATTCATCCCTTCTTCAGCCAGTTGGCCATTTACATAAATCGTAAGCTGCGATGTATCTACGATCTCTACTACGCGTACCGCCGTTGACGTGTTGCCTACAGAATCCGTTGCTGTGTACGTCACTTCATAGGTTCCAATCACTGACGTGTCGATGTCTTCTGCATGAACTACAGTATAATCTCCGAAATTATCTTCTACCGTCACGCCAGCCATTAGATCCGGTACGATGCCGCCTTGTGGCACGATATATTTTCGATCGATTTCAATGGTTGGCGCCTCTTTATCCATCCACTGCACCATCAATTGGATCCAATATTCGTTGCCGAGCTCATCCACCGCTAAGAGCCATGTCATTCCGTTCTCCTCGAACGTCACTGAAGGACTTCCGCTGTTCTCCGGGAATTCCAGTGTTTTCCCTGCCTCAGGCACCACCGTTACCGTCACATCATTCGCAGTCAATTCTTCTTCACTGTAGGTCAGCGTGTAGCTCACCTTGGACTTATCGATATTGCCTACGGTCGCTGTTGCTTCCACACGATTACCCGCCGGATCTGCAATAATAAAGGTAAAGCTGCCATTCTCTGTGAACACATAGCTTTTTCTGCCGAAATTATTTAATACCGTAAAGGACTCGCCCGCTTCTGCCGCTATCGTAGCCACCACATTGTCCTTCGTAGTTTCCGTTGTACTGTAAGTGATCACAGGCACTGGCGGCAGCTTATCAATATTGTTCACCACGGCCGTAATCTCGCTGGCATTGCCGAACCTATCCTCTACCTGGAACGTAAATGTGCCATTTTCCCCAAAATCGTAATAATTCAGCCCATCGTTATTGATAACGCTAATCCGCTCATTCGCCTTAACCGTTGCGCGAACATTAGTGTTCGTCACATCAGTCGTGCTGTACTGAATCGACAGCTCAGGCGGCGTGACATCAAAGTTACTTACTTCCGCTGTGACCGATGACACATTCCCGGCTGCATCCTTAAAATAGAATATGTACGTCCCATTTGACGTAAACGTATTCGTCCAGTCACCATCGATTTCGTTTCCATCTGCATCTGTTAAGATCGGTTCTACTCCCGAATTATCTGAAGCCGATAAGGTAGCCGTAACACCCTTCACACTTTCATCAATCTTATAAAACAGCGCCCCTCTCGGCGGCGTCATGTCAATCCAATCGACGAACAGCTCAACTTCTCCCGCAACATCCCCTGCATCGACATATCCTAACGTGTAGGAACCGTTCTCCGTAATCACATACTCGCGCTCGCTGACCGGTTCATCCATGTCATCAAAGGTAACAAGCGCGTCTCCTTTAAACGTGATCGTCGCTGTAACCGATTGATTTGTCCATACACCAGGGGCAGTTGAATACGTCACGTTATAATCAGCATCAATCCAATCTACCTTAAGCATTGCAGATACCGTATTGCCTGCTGCATCCTCAAGCGTAATGCTTCGCGTACCGTTAGCGGTGAATACATATTCAGCTGTCGCTGTTTTTCCTCCACTCGGAAGTTTCAGATCGTCCGAATAATGAACAGTTGCCGTGACGGTCCCGCTATAGGGCGATTCTGGATCGTAAACTGGATCATATGTAATTTCCGTAATGACAGGTGCCGTCACATCATAGTAAAAGAATGGACCCATTGGATTATTTCTAAATCCGCTATCGGAATCGATCTGATACACGTCGACATCATATTCGATGCCTTCCTGAAGCTCCCACCCGCTGAAATCTAAGGTAACATTAGCAGTATAATAGCCTGTAAAATATTCATGATCTTCTACTAATGTCATGCCTGTGACTTCTTGCACAATAAACTCGTCTTCCGTTGCATCGTGTTCCTCCGAGGACAGGGCATACATAAATTCGATACTGTCAATCACAGCATCACCTTTCTTATAGAAGACCTCCACATCAAGGAATGGTTCACTAAGGTGTAAAATCGCCTCAGGATACACAATAAATGCAGGTGCATACGCTTCATCCACCGTAAATTGATGACTTAAATGATAGCTGATGTTTCCAGCAGGATCTTCAATTGAAAGCTGTACATATCTGGTATTCGGTGCAGTAGAATCATAGGCAAAACCGCTTAATTGAAATCTGCCGTTGTCCGTTATTTCACCCCAGCTATCCGATACATCACCGCTCCAGTAAAATTGAGGTTCTTCATCAACATGGTAACGAAACGTGTATCCTGCTAATTCTTCGCGTGTCTTGCCATCGACCATCACATCCACATAAAGCGGGTAAATCGGCATAGGATACTCACTTGAGTCCTCACACGGTACTGCCGTTCCAATCTCAGGGTACTCCTCCAGCGAACAAGCCGGCGGCATGCCGTTGATCAGGTTCAGTACTGGCGGTGTATTATCGATGAGAAGCGGACCCGACTGATCGATCGTTTCATTGCCCGCTTCATCCGTCACCTTCACATAGAAATACCATGCACCATCCAGCGCATCGACTGGTGAATCATAGCTTGGATTGTCGAGGAGCAGGTTATGTTCCCCGTCATCTATCCAATCCTCAATCACACCTGGATTCGCTATGACGTCCAGCTCGACATCAGACCAATAATAAGCTACAAAATAACGATCTTCTTCATCGTTGCCGTCCAAGTTCACCGTTACTAGTCGAGACTTCTTAGGTGCACCAGGATCTGCGGCCGTCTCGAGTGTCACCACAGGTGCTGTATCATCAATGATATAGTCAAAGGTTTTCGTCGTTAGGACATCATCATCACTCGTTTCTACGACGATATCTAACTGCTTCGTTCCCGGTTCACTTGAGCGCAAACCGTTGATATCAGCTGTTCCGGCATTATTTTTCACATGCGTTGTAATATCTCCGCCAAATACGCCATCCCATCTGTAGTACACACTTTCCACGACAGTAAGATCCCCGCCTGGCACAGATACTTCAACCGTAACGTCAAGCTCTTCATTTGGCTGCAGCCTGCCCGTTTCCGGCGAAACTGTAATATCAACCGCCGCCGCTTTAATCTCCTCGCTAAACATGCCTATGCCTATCAAAGCACTCAGCATAAAAATGACGGTTAGCCTTAATCCATTCCTCATCTTCTTTCCTCCCGTTACCTTTTTATTTACATAGATTCTCCCGAAATATGTCGATTTGTCATTAGTTCACTCGAAAAATGCATTTTAATCTATCATTATTTAGTCTATCATCGTTCTTAATAGACAAATCTTAAAGGTTCCTTAAAGGA
>CAYUSG010000029.1:0-29988 GCA_964447355.1 uncultured Paenibacillaceae bacterium | reverse complement strand
TCCCAAAAGGGCTGTTCATAATTCAACATCCGTTTCACCTCTATAACATTGTAACCTTAACACGTTTGACAATAAAGAAAAAAAGCACAGAATTCTGTGCTTTAAACTCATCCACTATTTGGGTTGTCTGCTACAGCAGGACAGGGCGCTCCAGCGTTATACGCCCTAATCTACCCTGCCTTAAATCCCTCAATATGACACTCGACGCCTTGTCCAAATCAATTCGGCCCCCGCTTTGCAAACAACCGCGCTTGCGGCCAATCGCTTCCATAACCTCTACGATGTCATGTGGATTCTCCAGATCACTTGGCAGTTCCTTTAACTCATATCGTTCCATTAAACGATCATCATAATCTTCAATCAGCAGTTTCAACGTATGGAAAGCAACATCTTCAACGGATAGAATCTCTTCCTTTATGGCTCCCGTTGCAGCTAAACGCACGCCTACCCGCTGATCTTCAAATTTGGGCCATAAAATACCTGGGGTATCAAGCAGCTCCAATTCGCCGCCTGACAGCTTAATCCATTGCTGACCTTTCGTTACGCCCGGCTTATCCCCTGTGAGCGCCACACTTCGACCAGCCATTTTGTTGATTAGCGTAGATTTGCCTACGTTTGGAATGCCAACAATTAACGCTCGCATGGCCCTAGGGTTCATACCTTTCCTAATTTGAGCGTCAATTTTGTCCTTTAATCTTACTTTACATTTTGGAATGATCTGCTGCAATTGATAACCTGTTGAGGCATCAACTGGGAGTGCTTCTAACCCCCGGTCGGCAAAATATTGAACCCACAGCTCTGTCACTTTTGGATCTGCCAAATCACATTTATTGAGCAGCACCAAACGAGGCTTCTGCTGTAAAATGGTATCAATCATTGGATTCCTGCTGGATAGCGGCACCCTTGCGTCCAGTAACTCAATTGCGATATCAATTAATTTTAAATTCGCTTCAATTTGCCTTCTGGCTCGTGTCATATGGCCAGGAAACCATTGAATGGTCATCAATCCACCTCTAGTCTAGCGGGCGTAAATGTGCATCTTTAGTCGTGATTAATGAACTCAAAGTCCGATAATGGCCAAATCACAACATCCGCACGCCCCACAATTTCGTCCATATCAATAAACCCAATCATGCGACTATCTTTACTAATCGGACGATTATCTCCAAGCACAAACACCTTTCCTTCTGGAACAGTTCTTTCGTCGAAGTCACCACTATTATTATAAGTCAACCCGAGCGCTGCCTTACGGTCAATTTCAGCTTGTATATAATCTTCCTCAATTTTCTTGCCATTTATGTATACTGCATCGCCCTCTACTCGAACTTCGTCCCCTGGTAAGCCAATCACGCGTTTAATGAAATCCTTCCCTTGATCCTCATCCGGTGCATGGAATACAATCACTTCACCATATTCCGGTTCACGAAGTGAGTAGACTAAAATGTTGACTATAAGTCTTTGGCGATCATGAAAATTAGGTTCCATCGAAGCTCCAGACACTACGGTTGGAGTAAATAAAAACGTCCGTATAAGAAACACTAGCGCTAATGCAATAAGTAACGCCTTAATCCATTCCCATATTTCATTTTTCGGCTTGACCTGATTCTCTTGAATATCCTCTGTCATGACGAATGCACCTTCTTTGATATCAGCATTGTAAACTTTACTTGTTTAAAACATAAAAGGGACTTGTTTCCAAGCCCCCTTTGGTGTCTTAACGAATCTCTTTAATTCTCGCTGCTTTACCGCGAAGTTCACGAAGATAGTAGAGCTTCGCACGACGAACTTTACCTCGGCGAGCCACTTCGATTTTATCGATTTTTGGTGTGTGTAATGGGAATGCTCTCTCAACACCTACACCGTAAGAAATTTTTCTTACTGTAAATGATGCGCTGATCCCAGTGCCGCGACGCTTAATAACAACACCTTCGAACAACTGGATACGCTCACGAGTACCCTCGATAACTTTTACATATACTTTCAACGTATCGCCTGGGCGAAAGTTTGGAAGATCTGTACGAAGTTGTTCCTTTGTCAATTCTTGTACGATATTCATCTATGACTCCCTCCTTCCACACAAGTGTTCTTGCCTCCCCGCTGACGGGTTATTCCTGTTAGGATAAATGGGCAGAGGACCACCGTATTCGATCAAAACTCACAACAGACTTCATTCTAGCATACATCCCGCTTGAAAACAACATTTATTGTATGTTTTATTTACCGAACTCAAGCGCGCTATTGCGTATTTTCATCTTAATCTTTTGGGTTGAGCTTCATTTCCTCTAACCATTTAAGCTCTTCAGGTGTTAATGACATACGCTCTAGAAGATCAGGACGTCTTCTCCAGGTTCGCTCCAGTGATTGCTTACGTCTCCACTGTTCTACATTCGCATGATGCCCCGATAACAGAACTTCAGGTACGGCCCAGTCTCTAAACTGTGCTGGACGAGTATAATGCGGATATTCTAACAACCCGGTGCTGAATGAATCCGTAACCGCACTTTGCTCATTACCAAGCACGCCGGGCAGTAATCTTACGATACTGTCTATGACAACCATAGCTGGGATCTCGCCGCCGGTTAGCACATAATCCCCAATAGAGATTTCATCTGTTACTAAATGCTCCCGTATGCGTTCATCATACCCCTCATAGTGTCCGCAAATAAAAATAAGATGTTCTTCCCGCGCTAAGCGCTCGGCTGTTCTCTGCGAATATGTATCACCCTGCGGACACATGAGGATAATCCTAGGCGGTTTACCGGCTGCTTTCTCAATCAGATCCTCAACACATGCAAAAACAGGCTCCGGCTTTAACACCATACCTCCGCCCCCGCCATAAGGATAATCATCCACTGTGTTATGTTTATTGTTAGCATAGTCTCTAAAATTTACAGCCTGCAGTTGAACAGCCTGCTTCTCATGAGCTTTGCCTAAGATGCTAGTGTGAAAAAAAGGCTCAAACAGTTGAGGAAACAATGTTAATACATCAATCTTCATCTAGATCAAACCTTCCAACAGATGAATCTTTACTCGCTTCTGTTCAACATCAACATCTAATAACACATCATCAATGACTGGAATAAGGGCGGGTTTACCTTTTGGCCGCTCAACAACCCATACGTCATTTGCACCAGGCTTTAAAATTTCCGTAATCGTTCCTAACGTTTCGCCCTCATCTGTTTCAACAGTACAGCCGATAATTTCATGAAAATAGTACTCATCCTCGGGCAATTCCACTAACTGCTCATCCGTTACTTTCAGCAGCCCCCCCTTGAATCGCTCTACATCATTAATCGAGTGTAGTCCTTGCAGCTTTAAGATAAACGTCCCTTTGTGCTCTCTCGCTTGTTCTATCTTAACTGAAACAGGGGTTGTATGATTGGGAGGAATGACCAGCAACTGACTCCCCTTAGCAAAACGGACATCGGGAAAATCAGTTTGTGAAACAACCTTAATTTCACCTCGAATGCCATGCGTATTCACGATTTTACCGACCGTAAATAAGCTTTGACCCATGCGTTAGTCCTCCTGTTCAATGCATAATATAGTGATTTCTTTAATGTACCCTAAGCTTCACACAAATAATTGCTTCATTCCATACGAAAAAGAGGTTAGGAAGCTCCTAACCCACTTTTCTAAGACATTATTTCTACCGTGACGCGTTTGTGCTCTTTCACAGCTGCTGAAGTCACAACGGTGCGCAGCGCTTTAGCAATCCGTCCTTGTTTCCCAATTACCTTACCGATATCACTCGTATGGACCGAAAGCTCGTACACGATGACATTGTCATGCTCCACGGCTTGCACTCGTACGTCTTCCGGATGGTCAACCAACGCTTTTGCGATCGTTGCAATTAATTGTTCCATCGCTGGACCTCCGAACAGGCAGATTATTTCTGAAGTTTTGATTCATGGAATTTTTGCATGATACCCGCTTTGCTGAACAAGTTACGAACTGTATCAGAAGCTTGAGCTCCGTCTTGAAGCCATTTCAGAGCTTTCTCTTCATCAATGGATACAACAGCCGGATCTGCTACTGGGTTATAAGTACCGATTTCTTCGATGAAACGTCCATCACGAGGAGATCGAGAATCAGAAACCACTACACGATAAAATGGAGCTTTATGAGCACCCATACGTTTTAGACGAATACGTGTTGCCATTAGAATTTCACCTCCTTTAAATAAGTCACATATGATCACGTGCTTTATATACCTAGAAAGGGAATTTAAATCCGCCTTTACCAAGCTTTCCTTTTAATGCTTTCATCCCTTTGGGACCGCCGCTTCCCATCATCGATGAGAACTGCTTCATCATTTTACGCATATCTTCAAACTGCTTAATCAGGCGGTTCACCTCAGAAATATTCGTTCCGCTGCCTGCAGCAATCCGTCTGCGACGGCTTGCATTGAGAATCTCGGGCTTGCGTTTTTCTTCAGCGGTCATTGATTTAATAATCGCTTCAATTCGGCCCATCTGCTTCTCATCCACTTTTAAATCCTTCATCCCTTTGGCTTTGCTCATCCCTGGGATCATATCCATAAGCTGATCAAGCGGACCCATTTTCTTCATCTGCTCCATTTGATCAAGGAAGTCTTCAAAGGTGAATTCTGCATTACGCATTTTCTTCTCCATCTCAGCTGCTTTCTCAGCATCAATGGAGGACTGAGCTTTCTCAATTAAGCTTAACATGTCGCCCATGCCAAGAATCCGAGAGGCCATACGTTCTGGATGGAATGGCTCCAGTGCATCCATCTTCTCGCCCATACCGGCGAATTTAATCGGGCAGCCAGTTACAGCTTTAACCGATAAGGCTGCACCCCCACGGGTATCGCCATCAAGCTTCGTAAGAACAACACCCGTCAGCTCAAGCTGAGTATTAAAGCTGTCAGCTACATTCACTGCATCTTGACCTGTCATCGCATCTACGACAAGCAAAATTTCGTCTGGTTTAACCGCCGCTTTGACATCCAGCAATTCGCCCATTAAGGTTTCATCAATGTGAAGGCGTCCGGCCGTATCTACAATCACATAGTCATTATGGTTTTCTTTTGCCTGCTGTAAAGCCTTTGTGGCAATTTCAACTGGACTGACCTGATCACCTAATGCGAACACAGGAATGTTCAACTGATCTCCAAGCACTTGAAGCTGTTTAATCGCAGCTGGACGATAAATATCAGCCGCAACAAGCAGCGGCTTATGATTCTGCTTCTGCAAGAGCTTCGCCAGCTTACCCGTCGTTGTTGTTTTACCTGCCCCTTGCAAACCGACCATCATAATAACAGTTGGAGGCTTATTCGCTTTAGCCAGCTTGCTTTGCGTCCCGCCCATCAAAGCGGTCAGCTCTTTATTCACAATATCGACAACCACCATGCCCGGCGTGAAGCTCTTCATCACTTCCTGGCCAACGGCTTGCTCCTTCACCTTGTTGATGAAGTCTTTAACAACCTTGAAGTTAACATCCGCTTCCAGAAGAGCTAAGCGTACCTCCCGCATGGCGGCCGTTACGTCCTCCTCGGTCACTTTTCCTTTACCTTTTAGTTTACCGAATACATTTTGCAATCGACTCGCTAATCCTTCAAAGGCCATCAGCTTCACCCCCTAGTCCCACAATTGGGTTCATCCACACTTATTCTAAGTTCGATAATTGTTCAGCAATGGATACTACAGCATCCCGATGAGAATCTGGCAATTGGTGTGCCGCCTCAGTCAATGCCTGAAGCAGCTTGGAACGCTGTTCATATAACTCTAGTAAGCGCAATTTCTGCTCATATTCTTCAAGAATATGTTCTGCGCGTTTAATATGCTCGTAAATGGCCTGACGGCTAATTTCAAACTCTGCCGCTATTTCGCCTAAAGAATAGTCATCATGAAAATAAAGCTTCATGTAGGTTCTTTGTTTATCCGTCAGCAGTGTTTGGTAGAAATCGAACAACAAATTGATCCGGTTCGTTTTCTCCAATACCTGATCCTCTGCCATCTGGAAGTCACTCCTTCCGTCAAGGAAAAACACTTTACACTGTTTTACAACATTTATTATCTTAACGGATTTGCATATGGATGTCAAGGCTTAAACCTTGTCATGTAATCATTCTGAAAAAGCCTTCATCATTATAGCTAAAAGAGGCATCCAAAAGTCGGAAATACAACTTCTGGACAGCCCCTTGCGATAGCAGGTCGTTACACCTGTTCTTCAGTTTTCTCAGCTTCCTCTGTAATCAAGCCGGCGAATAATGCATGGACAAACTGCTCGGAGTCGAACGGCTGCAGATCATCCATTTTCTCACCCAAGCCCACAAACTTAACAGGCACGTTCAACTCTTGGCGAATCGCAACCACAATACCGCCCTTGGCTGTGCCATCCAGCTTCGTCAAGACGATACCGCTCACGCCTGTTTTCTCCCCGAACAATTTAGCTTGATTCATCGCATTCTGGCCAGTGGTGGCGTCTAGAACCAATAATACCTCGTGCGGCGCATCGGGCACCTCTCTGCCTATAACACGATAGATTTTATTAAGCTCCTCCATCAAATTAGCTTTATTCTGAAGCCGGCCCGCTGTATCACAGAGCAGGATGTCTACGCCTCTTGTCTTGGCCGCTTGCACTGCATCATACATCACAGCAGCTGGATCAGAGCCTTCATGCTGTTTAATCACATCGACGCCAACCCTCTGTCCCCAGACTTCCAACTGCTCGATGGCTCCTGCACGGAATGTATCACCTGCTGCCATCAACACCTTTTTGCCCTGCTGCTTAAAATGATGAGCCAGCTTGCCAATCGTTGTTGTTTTACCTACCCCATTCACACCGACGAACAATATAACAGCTAGTCCGTTCTCTGGAAGCTTTAGGCTGTTATCCTGCTCGCCTCTTAACAGTTCTACCAGCTTCTCAGATAATATCGGCTGAAGGTCTGCCGCATCTTCGATTTTCCGTTTTCTGACCTCATTGCGCAATTCATCCGTTAGCTCCATCACCGTATTCACACCGACATCTGCGCCAATGAGTATCTCTTCGAGCTCTTCATAGAACTCTTCATCGATTTTCTTACGGCGAATAATGAGGTCCTCTACCTTCTCGACAAAGGCAGCGCGGGTCTTCGTTAAGCCTTCCTTAAACTTCTGTGTGACTTCCTCTGTTTTGCCTGAAATGCTTTCTCTTAGTTTCTTAAAAAAACTCATAAATCTAGGTTCCTCCCAGCACAATTCTCTATTTGTATCTATCTGGTCTTAAGCCGAAACCGGCTCTTCATCCTCATCATCTAAGCGTACAGATACGAGCTTAGATACGCCGCCCTCTTCCATCGTTACCCCGTACAGTACATCAGCTTCCTCCATCGTACCTTTACGGTGTGTAACCACAATGAATTGAGTCTGCATCGAAAATTCACGCAAATATTCAGCAAAACGGGATACGTTCGCCTCATCCAGTGCTGCTTCAACCTCATCCAATACACAGAACGGTACAGGCTTTACATGCAAAATCGCAAACAATAAAGCAAGCGCTGTTAATGCCCGCTCTCCGCCTGACAACAACTGGAGATTCTGAAGCTTCTTACCCGGCGGCTGGGCGACAATATCAATGCCGGTTGTTAGTAGCTGATCCGGTTCTGAGAGCACAAGATCCGCTCGTCCTCCGCCAAACAACTTGGAGAATACGGTAACAAAATGTCCCCGAATCTCTTCGAATGTCGATATAAAACGATTGGACATTTCCTGTTCCATCTCACGGATGACCTGATATAAGGTTTGTTTGGCTTCGATTAAATCAGCTTTCTGCTCGGAGAGGAAGGTAAAGCGTTCATTCACACGCTGATACTCATCAATCGCACCTAAGTTAACCTCACCTAAAGCGTTGATTTTACGCTTCAATTCGCGCACCACATTCTGAGTACCTAAGACATCCTCAGGGACAGGGTATCGTTCCTTTGCCAGCTCATAGCTCAGTTCGTAATCTTCCGCTAAATTCTTCAGAATATTATCTAGCTCCACATCCATCCGGTTCACTTTTACCTCCGTTTGATGAAGCTGCTCTTCCACTTGCTTGAGCTCAATTCTTTGCTGCCTTGTTTCGCTCTCAGCCTCTTCAAGCTGCTTCAGCCAATTCGATCGTTCCGCCCGCTTAAAATCTATTTGCTCAGCACACTGCTGCTTTTTAATTCTGAAGTGATTCAAATTCTCAACCTGTTGAACGGTTTCCTGCTCATTGTGTTCCCATTCCTCTGTATTCCGTGCTAACAAGCCTTGTTGATGCTGCAGCTCGCTATGTAATGCTGCCAAATCCTGCTGCAAGCGGGCAATTTGATCTTGAAGCGATTGCTTCTCTTGGTTGGCAGCCGACACCTTGACTTTTAAATCGGTCAGCTGGCCCTGCAGCTCTTCTTTCGCTGATTCATTCGCTTTACGGAGTTGCTCCGCTTCTTTAATGAGCTGATGAATGCGCTGTTCATCTACCTCTAACTGCTTTAACTGCTCCTGCAGTGTTTGCTTCTTCGTTACAAATTGTTGGTCCTCTTGCTGCATCAAAGCACATTCTTGAACAACTACAGCTAGCTGCTGGCTGATGTTGCGTTCTGCCGTTTCAATTTGCTGAAGTCCCGCTCTAACTTGCTGTTCTTCCAGACGCTTCTGCTCTCCTGTCTGCCGCAGCTCCTCAAGCCGTTGCTGCTGCGCTGCATAATCTTTCTTCAGCTCACTCGCCTTAAATACGAGCTGTTGCAGCTGCTTTTCGGATTCATTAATTTGCTGCTCGAGCTCTTCAATTTGACGCTGCCTTCCGAGCAGGTTGCTTGATTTCTTCTGCACGCTTCCCCCGGTCATCGACCCCCCTGCATTAACCACGTCACCCTCTAAGGTTACAACGCGATAACGGTAGGAGCAGCGCGCTGCTATTCGATTCGCTTGTTCCAGGTTCTCTGCAATGACAACATGACCCAACAAACTATAAATAATCGATTGGTAAGTTTCATCAAATTGAACTAAATCCGCCGCTACGCCAAGATACCCATCCGTCTGCTTCATTGCGCGCTGATCTTGCTCCGAGATAAACCTGCCTTTAATAACGGATAGCGGCAAGAACGTAGCTCGTCCAAGTTGTCTTCGTTTCAAGAACGCAATCGCTTCACGGCTGGCTGCTTCATCTTCCATAACGATGTGCTGCAAAGCACCGCCAAGCGCCGTTTCTACAGCTGTTTCCAGCTCGGCAGGCACCTTCATCAGCTCGGCTACAGCGCCGTGAATCCCTTGAAGCCCGCCCTTTTGTGTACGGGATTTGAGGATCTCTTTAACACCGTGGAAGAAGCCGTCAAAATCATTTTGCAAATCTTTCATCGTATCCTTACGGGACACCATAGCGTCAAGCTTTTGCTCCCATTTACGTACCGTTAACTGCGCTTCCTCTATGAGCTTTTGTTTCATTTGTAATTTTTGCGCGACATCAACATACTGCTGTTTGGCCGTATCGATAGCTTCTGCTAGTTGCGTGAGCTTCGCCTCGATGTCTTGTTTTTCTGTGGATAGCTGAATTTGATGCTGCTCAGCTTGCGCACGTTCCTCTAATAGCTTTGCCAATCTGCGGTCTGAAGTATCTTTCTGCTGCTCACTATACTTTAATTCATTGCGGACCTGTGCCGTTTGATTAAGGATTTCTAGGAGTTCTCCCTTTAGATGTTCCTCTGTATCGTGGCTGGTCTGCCCAGAAATACCTAGCAATTTAGCTTCTTCAGCTGTAAGCTCCTGCCGATAGCTCTCTAGTTGAGCGGTAACTTCCTTTAATTTATGTTCAACCTGCGCAAGGTCTCGCTGCTTGTCTTCCAGCCGACGCTCAGATGTTTGGACGCCTTGCTCATACTGCAGCCGATTATGTTCAAGATTTCGTTTACGTTCTTTTAATACCTCGCCAAGCCCTTCGCATTTCTCAAACTCTTCACTAAACAGCAGCAAGTCTTGATTTAACTGCTCAAGCTCTTCTTCCAACCGACGTGTCTCTAAACGATGCTTCTCCAAATGGGCATCATGCTGATTGACGATCGTTGATAATTCTAACTGCTGTGCCTGAAGTCCATTCAATCGCTCGTTCGCTTCGGTCCATGATCGATGAAGCTGTTCAATTTGATGAACATATAATGCGATCTCATTGGACTTCAATTCTTCTTTTAGCTGTTTAAATAGCAAAGCCTTCTCCGATTGTTCCTTTAAGGGTTCAATCTGGTCCTCCAGCTCTGTGATTAAATCGTGAATACGCAGTAAGTTTTGCTCGGTCTCGTCAAGTTTCTTCTGCGCTTCCTTTTTCCTGGCTTTATATTTTACAATCCCCGAGGCTTCCTCAAAAATCCCCCGGCGATCCTCTGATTTCGTACTTAAAATTTCTTCTATTCGGCCTTGTCCAATAATAGAGTACGCTTCACGGCCAATGCCGGTATCCATGAAAAGCTCTGTAATGTCCTTCAGCCGACAGGCTTGTTTATTGATTAAATATTCACTATCCCCGCTTCGATGCACGCGGCGGGTAACCGTCACTTCGCTGAAATCAAGCGGCAGGCTGTTGTCCTCATTATCAAAGGTAATGGATACTTCACCATAGTTGACAGCCTTGCGCGCGTCACTTCCGGCAAAAATAATATCCTCCATCTTGCCGCCGCGCAAGCTCTTGGCACTCTGTTCACCAAGTACCCACCTGATCCCATCGGAAATATTACTTTTCCCACTTCCGTTAGGACCGACAACGGCAGTAATTCCTTGTCCAAATTCCAGCTCTGTACGGTCTGCAAATGATTTAAACCCTGCTAATTCAATCCGCTTTAGAAACATGGTTTCACCTCTAGCCCTAATTGTACCACATCCGCCATAAATGAAAACGATAAGTTCGCTCAAAAAAAGCACAGAATCTAGGGATCCCCTAAATTCTGTACTTTGCTGTTGAAGCTTCGTTTTGAAGATTAAGACCTTAACTGTACTAAAGCCTTTTGAGCTGCTTGCTGCTCAGATTCTTTCTTGGATTTTCCAGTGCCTACTCCTAAGCACTCAGTATCTAAGTAAACTTCGGCAACAAATTCTCGATCATGTGCAGGCCCTTTCTCGGCAACAATTTTATACTGCAGTTGGCCCATTCCACGCTGCTGCACAAATTCCTGAAGCTGCGTTTTGAAGTCTTGGAATTGCAACCGACCTTCAGTAGCCAGCTTTGGAAAGACGTAATGCTGCATGAAATGCTGCACAGCCTCGAACCCTTGATCCAAATATAATGCACCGATGAAGGCTTCGAATACATCTGCAAGCAATGCGGGTCTTGTTCGACCGCCCGTCATTTCTTCACCTTTTCCCAATCGGACATATTTGCCAAATTGAAGATCCTCCGCGAAGCGAACGAGCGATGATTCGCATACAATCGTTGCTCTTAATCGAGTAAGTTCGCCTTCTGACCGCTGCGTATACGTATTGAATAGAAATTCAGACACGGCCAGTTCAAGCACCGCGTCACCAAGAAATTCTAAGCGTTCATTGTCCTTATGCTTGCCCCCGCGATGTTCATTGACATAGGACGAATGCGTAAAAGCCTGGCGCAGCAGCTGCCCATTCGCAAATGTCATGCCGAGTCGTTGTTGTAGTTCGTTTAGATCTAATTTCATTGTTTGCCACCACCTGGAGCGTACAATACATGGAACAAAACAAGCCTTGCAGTTATCTGCCCCTTATCCTGTCTATGCTTCATATTTCTTAAGTACAATAGTTGCGTTATGACCGCCAAATCCGAATGAATTATTAACTGCTATATTCACTTTAGCTTCTCTTGGTGTATTCGGCACATAATCTAAATCGCATTCTGGATCTTGCTCGTCAATATTAATCGTTGGCGCGATCTTGCCATGTTGTATAGTTAGGGCACAAATGACAGCTTCTACTGCGCCAGCCGCACCTAGCAGATGCCCTGTCATCGATTTAGTGGAGCTGACCGCCAGTTTATAGGCATGTTCTCCAAACGCTGTTTTGATCGCCTGGCTTTCCCCTTTATCACCTACGGGTGTTGAGGTGCCATGCGCATTAATATAGTCTACATCCTCTGGCTTAATCCCCGCGTCCTGCAGTGCTTTGATCATGCAGCGAGCCGCACCTTCACCGCCAGGGGCAGGATCTGTCATATGATGAGCATCCGCACTCATTCCATATCCAATGACTTCACCGTAAATGTTAGCGCCCCTTGCTAACGCATGATCCAGTGATTCCAGGATAAGAACACCCGCGCCCTCTCCCATAACAAACCCGTCACGGTCAACATCAAAAGGACGAGAAGCTTTCTCAGGTTCATCGTTACGCGTGGACATCGCTCTTAATGCACAGAATCCTGCCATACCCGTTGGAGCGATCGTAGCCTCAGCACCGCCGCAAATCATGACGTCCGCATCGCCGTGTTGAATGATTCTCAAAGAATCTCCGATCGAATGAGTTCCTGACGCACAGGCTGTAACTGCAGTACTGTTAGGACCTTTAGCGCCAGTGAGCATGGAAATCTGTCCTGAAGCCATATTGGCAATCATCATGGGAATAAAAAATGGACTGACACGTTTAGGTCCCTTTTCCAGCAAAATATTGTGCTGTTCTTCCCATGTCGATAACCCGCCAATTCCAGAACTTACATACACCCCAACACGCTCGGGGTCTGTATCTTCTTTCACGTTCAGTTTGGCATTTTCTAAGGCCCGCTTGCTTGCTGCTACGGCGAGCTGTACATAACGATCCATTCTTCTAGCTTCCTTGCGGTCTATGCCGTATTCCTCTAGATTAAAGTCTTTGATTTCTGCAGCTATTTTCGTAGGATAATCACTCACATCAAACGATTCAACCAAGCTGATTCCGGATTTCCCCTCCATCAAGTTTGTCCAAAATGTATCTAAATCAGACCCTAGTGATGTAATGGCTCCCATCCCTGTTATTACTACTCTGCGTTTCATTGTCATTTCACCTCTATTATTCAGAACGATGTTCAAATTGCATGTTGTTATATAAAAATGAAAGCGGTCACTTCACGATATGACATCATGACATAAGGAAAGCCGCTTAACATGTGTCGCTTCAGTATTTAGAAAAATCGATAACCTATAGCTGACGAGAACTTACGACGCTTTATATGTGAAGAAGTCCCGTTTACACACGGGAACGGGACTTGTCTTTTTTACGTATGAGATTTTATGTAATTTACTACTTCTCCCACAGTGGTCACTTTTTCAGCATCTTCGTCTGAAATTTCCAGATCAAATTCATCTTCGAGCTCCATAACAAGTTCAACCACGTCTAGTGAATCTGCACCTAAATCATCTTTAAAAGAAGCTTCAAGCGTCACTTCAGACTCATCTACGCCGAGACGGTCAACTACGATTTTCTTTACACGCTCAACTACATCGGACATCCGGTTCACCTCCTCCTTGGTATTATACGAAAATTAAAAGTAAATTACCATATATGAATGAATTTCATCATTAGTAATTCAGCAGATATCCTCATCATTATTGTGAAATCTTCGCTATAGCGTATTCTACATCAAAAAGTTGCGCCTACACATACATGCCGCCGTCTACATGAAGGGTTTGCCCCGTCATATAGGAAGCATCATCTGAAGCTAGGAATCTTACAGCTTTAGCCACTTCTTCCGCTTGCCCCATACGTGCAAGTGGAATTTGCGGCATAATCGCATTCCGCTGTTCCTCGTTAAGGGCGTCCGTCATATCTGTTTCAATGAAACCTGGCGCTACAGCATTTACACGGATTCCGCGAGAAGCCATTTCTTTGGCTGACGCCTTCGTTAATCCAATTACTCCTGCTTTGGCCGCAACATAGTTAGCTTGTCCAGGGTTCCCTGTAAAACCTACAACTGAGGAAATATTAATAATAGAGCCCGAGCGTTGCTTCATCATTGGGCGCGTAACAGCTTTAATGCAGTTAAACACACCTTTTAAATTCGTATGTATAACTTGATCAAATTCTTCTTCTTTCATTCGCATGATCAAATTATCTCTTGTAATTCCCGCATTATTCACTAGAATATCCAGTTTACCCAACTGTTCAATGGCTTGCTTAACCATGCTATCAGCTTCTGCTGCGTTGCCGACATCTGCTTTAACCTTAAACGCTTTTCTGCCTAAGGCTTGGATCGCCTGCACTACTTCTTCAGCAGCTTGTTCACTGCCCGCATAGTTAACGACAACGTCCGCTCCAGCTTCGGCTAATGTCATGGCAATCGATCTGCCAATCCCTCGGGACGCGCCAGTGACGAGTGCTGTTTTTCCTTGAAGCATCGTTTCTCCCTCCTAAATGTGTATCTGTTACACCGAATGAATACTTAAGCTGTCATTTAATGTTTCCGCAGCTTCAACCGATTGAACGGAAATCACTTTCGCCGCGCGGTTGCACTTCTTAATTAATCCTGCTAATACTGTCCCTGAACCAATCTCAACAAATGTCTCGACTCCTTGGTCCAGCATCCACATAACACTATCCTCCCAAAGCACTGGGGAATAGACTTGCTCTACTAACAGTCTTTTAATTTCCTCAGCATCCTGGACCGGACGTGCTGTCACGTTAGCTATCACGGGTATAGAAGTACTTTGCAGATTTAGCGTTTCTAGTACATCCGCTAATTGTTCCGCAGCAGGCTTCATCAAGGATGAATGGAAAGGACCGCTGACCTCTAATAGCTTGACGCGTTTAGCGCCAACCTCCTTCCCTTTCTCCACAACCGCAGCAACACCTTCACTTGAGCCGGAAACAACAATTTGTCCTGGACAATTTACATTAGCCAGCTCTACTACGCCAATTTCAGAACTAATTTGCTCGCAGAACTGTTTTAACGTATCCCGATCGGCTCCCAACACGGCTGCCATAGCTCCTTGTCCATTGGGGACGGCTTGATCCATAAACAATCCGCGTGATCTTACAGTCTTAACTGCATCTTCGAACGTTATTACCCCAGCAGCTGCCAGTGCACTGTATTCGCCTAAACTATGTCCTGCAACAAAGTCAGGTTTCACATCACTGTGCTGTTTTATAACTTCGTATAAGGCCATGCTTGCCGTTAATAAAGCCGGTTGCGTATGATAGGTTATTTTCAATTGGTCCTCAGGACCGTTAAAAATCAAATCTGATAAGGCAAAATCTAAAACGGCATCAGCCTGTTCAAACTTGCATCGTGCCGCTTCATATTGCTCGTATGCATCACGACCCATGCCAACCGTCTGTGCACCTTGACCCGGAAATACAAAAGCGATTTTACTCAATATCGTTCACCCTTCCTATTAGCATTCCTAACATTAAGGTTATAGATCATGTTACCACACCAGTACGGAAGCGCCCCAAGTTAAACCACCGCCAAAACCGACGAGGACGATACAATCCCCTTCCTTAACTCTGCCTTCTTCCACGGCTTCCGCTAAAGCAATAGGAATAGAGGCAGCAGAGGAGTTGCCATACTTCGGCAAATTAATCATGCATTTATCTTCGGTCAGATCTAAGCGCTGCAGCGCAGATTCTATAATTCGAATGTTCGCCTGATGCGGCACCAACAAATCAATATCCTGTTTGGTCAACCCTGCTTTATTCAAGGCCTCTTCCGCTGCTCCCCCCATAATGCGAACCGCAAACTTAAACACTTCACGACCCGCCATATAGATGTAATGACGCCCTTGATCTAAGCTTTCGGGTGTAACCGGGCAGCGTGAACCTCCGCCTTCAACCTTGAGCAATTCTCCGCCCGAACCATCGGCCCCTAGCTCAAAAGATTTAAAGCCTCTTCCCTCTGGAACGCGTCCCAGCACTGCGGCCCCTGCGCCATCACCGAACAGAATGCACGTATTCCGATCTGTATAATCAGTAATCCGGGATAAACACTCCGCTCCAACTACTAAAGCATAGTTGTAGACGCCTGTAGCTATGAACTGAGATGCATTAGCTAAACCATATATAAAGCCTGAGCATGCAGCAGACAAATCGAACGCCGCCGCCTTTTTCGCCCCCAACTTATCTTGCAATACGCAAGCCGTTGATGGAAAAGACATGTCAGGCGTAACCGTCGCTACGACGATTAGATCAATTTGTTCCGCTGTAATGCCTGCTGCAGCAATCGCTTGTTCCGCGGCTTTCAACGCTAAATCTGATGTCGCTTGCTCGGGTGCTGCTATTCTTCTTTCCTTAATCCCCGTCCGGGTTGTAATCCATTCATCATTAGTATCAACCATTTGTTCAAGTTCTTGATTGGTTAATACCTTATCAGGAACATATCTGCCAGTGCCGATAATTCCTACTGGATGCAATTTCATGATTATCTCTCACTTCCCGCTAATTTCCGTAGAAATGGATTCTACTAGTTTGTTTTGGAGTGCGATTCTTGTTTGTCTTACTGCATTTTTAATTGCATTCGCATTAGAAGATCCGTGGCTTTTCATGCAAACACCATTGATGCCTAGCAACGGAGCTGCTCCATGCTCGGTATAATCCATTTTTGCTGCAAATTGCTTCAATCGGGGTTTTAACACCGCTGCTGCCAGTTTCGTCATGAAACTGCTCATAAATTGTTTTTTGAGCTCTTTCATAATCGTCCCCGCTGTGCCTTCCAGCGTTTTGAGCATAATGTTACCGACAAAGCCGTCGCACACTAGAACATCGCAATTCCCATTCAGTACATCTCTAGATTCGATATTGCCAACAAAGTGAATCGGCGCTGCCTTAAGTAAGGGAAACGTTTGTTTCGTTAGTTCATTCCCTTTCATATCTTCAGTACCTACATTCAACAAACCTACTCGCGGCTGCTTTATGCCGTGTACCTTGTCGCGATAAATACTGCCCATAATCGCGTACTGCAGCAAGTGCTCAGGGGTCGAATCCATATTCGCACCCAAATCGAGTGCCAGGACCCCTTGACCGTCCATCGTAGGAATCATGGGAGCCAAGGCAGGGCGGTCAATCCCTTTAATTCGTCCAATAACGAGCAGTCCGGTCGTCATTAACGCTCCCGTATTGCCCGCGGAGATCATTGCATCTGCAAGACCCTCCTTGACTAAGCGGCCCGCGACAACCATAGACGCATCTTTCTTGCGTCTAACGGCCTTGACAGGTTCGTCATCGGCCTCGATGATCTCCAAAGCCGGTTCAATTCGCAAATTTGAAGGACGATTGGAGATCATAGGTTCTACGACATTCGGATTACCGACCAGAATAATCTCTACGTCCTTCCATTCATTCGCGGCCATGATTGCGCCTTCGACCGTCGCTTGAGGAGCATGGTCTCCACCCATCGCATCAATAGCGATTCGCATCATTCATTCCCTCCTTCATTCTGACCATCAGGAGCTGATCGGTAGATGGCGAAGTTACCTTGAAACACCAGCTCGTCACCTACATATGTAAACACTTCGACTTTAGCCTTCCCTTTTTCACCTGAAACTTGACGAACATAGGCCTTAGCTACACATTTCTCATGCAGCTTTACAGACCTGATAAAGCGAATGTCCGCTGTTGCTGTTAAGGCGACTTCATCGTTAATCACTGCCACCGCTAAGGAGTTTGCTTGTGCGAACACATGATGACCTCGGGCGATTTTTGTACGTGAGAAGACGTGTTCTTCACCAATTTCAAATATGGAAATTCCACTCTTGTCCAGCTGAAGATCAATGACATCACCGATAACTTCATGCAGCGGCAAGGATCGAACCTTATCATAGCTCTGTTCAGCCATCAACTTAATACGTTCGCGCAGCTCAGGTATGCCTAGTTCCATCCGATCTAGACGAATCGTTTGGATACTGACGTTAAATCGTTTGGTAAGCTCTTCGTCTGTAATAAACGGGTTCTCTTCTATAAATTTAGTCAGCTGCTGCTGCCGCTGACGTTTAGGCAGGCGTTCGATGTGCAGCACCACCTTATCTCAAGGTTATCATATTACCCTATGTCTTAACACCTGGTACTAGAAGTAGTATATATAAATTAAGAGCAAAAGGAAAGTCAAACTGCAAATAAAATCTGAAAATGAATCCATTTCATAATGCGCTATGAAGCAACATCCCTCACAATATACTGAAGAATAAATCTAATTCATGTCTGTATATTGCGATAAAATGTGCTGTATTGTTAATGGTGCAATGGATTCAAATATATTTCTGCAATCATGTAAAAACACCCCACCCTAATGATAGGATGAGGTGTTCTCATAAGAAGTTAGCTTATTGGCTGATAACTTCTCTTTGTTTGTAAGATCCACATACTTTGCATACGTGGTGCGCTAATTTCAATTCTCCGCAGTTATCGCATTTAACCATGCCCGGCACTTCTAATTTAAAGTGAGTACGGCGCTTGTCGCGGCGAGTTTTGGATGTTCTTCTTTGTGGTACTGCCATGATCCCACCTCCTTAAACGAAATCTCATCATTACTCGAATTCAATTCATAATGCGCACTGGAATACAGTTTCATCACAAATTGATTTCAATCATTCACTCATCATTCGATTCAAACATGTGTTTCAAATCAGCCAGTCCAGCCAGCCTAGGGTCAATCTTCTCGGTATTGCATCCGCAGCTCTTCTCATTTAGATTCGTGCCGCATGATGGGCATAATCCTCTACACCCATCGTCACACAAGGGTACGAACGGAAGCTGAAGCAGCACATTCTCTTCAACATAAGGCTTCAGGTCAATGGAATCTGAAGAGCAGTAGTGTATCTCATCTTCTTCCACACTCTCGTCTTCCTCATCTGTGGCTTCTTCCGATTCTTGTGTAAACCGTTCATGAAATGTCATATCAAGCTCACGTGCCATATGCTTTAAACACCGGGCGCATGCCATTTCCATTTCTGTTGTCATCGTTCCGGTCACCTCAATGGTACCGCCGGGTAGATACCGAGCCTCCAGGTGAATATCCAGCGGTTTCGCGCCTAAGATATCACGTCTGGATGTAATCAAAGCTTCAATATTCATCCGATCATTGATCATTAAGGGTTCCCGCAACTTCTCCATTTTGCTAAATTGGATGATCATCGCATTCACCTCAAACAGACAAAGTTTATTATATCGATTCAATTCTGCTTTTGTCAACAAAAAAACCAACACAGTGCATCAATTTGATTCTTAAATGAACCGTTTAGGATATGGTATAGTAAATTTACAAGAGATGGGAGTGAATACAGATTGATAAATGGCACGGTTGGACTAATCGTTGAATATAACCCGCTTCATAACGGTCATGCTTATCATTACCAAAGGTCCCTTGAAATATCGAAGGCAGATGCCGTCATCGCCGTCATGAGCGGGAACTTTCTGCAGCGCGGCGAACCGGCCGTCGTGAATAAGTGGGCACGTGCTGAGATGGCACTGCGTTTAGGCATCGATCTCGTCATAGAGCTTCCCGTGCTGTATGCCTCACAACCAGCCGAATGGTTCGCCTACGGCGCCGTTTCCGCGTTAGATGCTACAGGCGTAGTAGACCATATTTGTTTCGGCAGCGAGTCCGGGGATATTGAAGGGCTTCTCTGTATAGCCGAGCACCTCCATAATGAACCGGATTCCTTCCGCCTTACATTAAAAGAGGCGCTTAAAAGCGGGACCAGCTATCCCGAAGCCTACAGCCTAAGTGTTGCCCGTTGGTTCGAGCTGCAGCAGCTCAAGCTGCCTGAAGACTTCAACCCTGAACAATTAGCTCAGCCTAATAACAGCCTGGGCTTTCATTACATCATGGCGCTCAAACGGCTGAATAGCGCAATTAAGCCTTTAACGATATCAAGAACAAAAGCGGGATACAATCAAGCGGATATCACCGATGCTTCTATTGCAAGCGCAACCGCACTTCGAAACATCATCATGCAGCGGAAGGAATTAGAAGCTATCGCCCCTTTCGTCCCCGCTTCCACATTAGACATTCTAAGACGTGAATGGGACCAAGGACAAGCTCCTATACACTGGGATCGTTATTTAAAGCAGCTGTTACAGCACATCATCAGCCGTTCCCCGGACGAGCTTAGGCAGATATATGAAGTGAATGAGGGGCTTGAGCACCGACTCAAATCAGCTATCCACGAATTCAACTGCGCGGCCTTAAACCTTGGGGAGCCGTTTGGTTTTGAAAAGCTGTTGGAGACTATTAAGACCAAGCGTTATACACGCACCAAATTACAGCGCACATTACTTAGAATTTTACTAAATCATTCCAAAGCTCAGATCACTAAGGATACACTGTATCGAGGGGTCAACTATTTAAGAATACTTGGTTTTTCCGACAAAGGCAGAGCATTATTAAAACGTATGAAGCATACCGCCAAAGTCCCGATCATTACGAATGTCAATCGTGACAATGCCGCCATGTTAGAGCTCGACCTTCAGGCGTCCTCAGTATATGCGCTGGGATATCCTCAGATTGACTCGCGCAAGCTTTTGCAGGATTATTATCAATCACCTCTAAAGGCATAGCTGCAAAATAAACGAACCCTTCGGTTTCTTAGCTAGAAACTTGAAGGGTTCATCTGTTACGAAGACTTAGGTTCAAGCGTCTCCAAATAGGCCAATGCTTCTTTCAAACTGCCTACAGATACAATACGCATGTCTGTATTCAATTTTTGCGCCACAGCTTTAGCGTCCGTCGTATTTCTGACGGGAAGATAGCCGGATTCCTCCTCAGGCACCCAGTCCTTAGGTGCAAAGAAAATGTCAGCTTCCGCTCTATGGGATGCTACTACTTTATGCTCTATACCGCCGATCACGCCCACATTCCCTTCAGGATCAATGGAGCCTGTCCCGGCAACGCGGTAACCTCGGGTAATATCCTCCTGCGACAGCAAGTTGTAGATCTCCAGGGCAAACATTAATCCTGCAGACGGGCCGCCTATTTCATCGGCTTTGATGCCAATATAATCATCAGGATCCCTCGGCTCCACCGTTTGAAGTGTACTTAAATGCACACCAAATCCAGGACGAGACGCTTCTCCTTCTTCTGCTGGTAACAGCGCAAGTTCAACAGATAGCGTTCGCAGCTCTTGATTGCGCTCTATCGTAAGACTGACTTGATCCCCTGCCTTTTTGCCTTCGAGCTCTTGTAATATATCTTCAACATTCCTCACCTCGGTCTGCTCCACTTTTTTGATCAGATCGCCGACTTGCAGCACCTCTTCAGCAGGCATGCCTTCAAACAAATACATGACCACTACGCCCACATCAGGAATATCATAGTCAATCCCAAGCGCATTGTAGGCCGCTGTAATGGCATTGCTTTGAGAACTTATCATGTTAACAGATTGTCGCTGCATATATTCTTCTCGGGATTCACCTTCGCGAAAAATATCCGCCTTTTTCTCTATATCCATGTAGGGATCAAACAATGCCCTGGCAAAATGAAACACATTCATATGGCTCATTCTGACAGTGGTCAGCATTAAGGCTCCCTTTTCTTCCGTTAGAGGCTGCTTCGTTTCAATCATCGGTCTGACATTCTCCACTAAACCCGGTTGGTATACGACATACTGCATGGAGAAGACCGTAAGCCCCAGGACCACAGCCAATAAAGTGAACATCGCATAGGAAAATAACTGCTCCAGCTTCAGCCGCCTTTTGCGTTCAGGTTGTTTCATTCCGCATCACATCCTTTCTTGAAGACATAGACATGGACAATATGCTTACAATGCTTGGTCTAAAGCCTCTAAACAGCGCGCACATATGTGTTAAGGACCAACTTAGGAGGCTATTTTACTTATGCCAGCTTTACGAAGCCGTTTGACAACAGCCGCTTTAGGCTTGTCTGCCCTTGCAGTAGTCTTGGGCATTATTACATTTCCAGATGAAGCCTTTAACGCCTCGATGCAGGGGCTTTCTATTTGGTGGGATATCGTATTCCCTGCCTTGCTGCCTTACTTGATTCTAAACGAAATGATGCTCGCCCAAGGATTAGTTCATGGTTTCGGCATCTGGATCGAACCTTTCATGCGCAGCTTATTCCGCCTGCCAGGTGTAAGCGGGTGGGCTATCGCTGTCGGCTTGTCCTCTGGTCCCCCGGTTGGTACGGAAATGACCGCACGTCTGCGGAAACAAGGCCTGCTTAATCAGCGTGAAGGCGAGTTATTACTAGCTCTCAGCAGTTTATTTAATCCCGTCTTTCTGATCAGTGTCATTTCCGTTGGCTTTTTCGAACAATCGGGGCTTGCCCTTTTTATTGTCTTCGTGCATTATATCAGCGCCTTAATCACCGGGTTACTATGGTCACTAAGATTTAATATCAACCATCCGTCTAACATATTAAAAAAAGAGACCCCTCCTGAACAACATACAGGTGCCTCTTTTTGTATCCGTTCCTTTCACGCCATTAACCAAGCCCTACAATCATATGGAAGTATCTTTGGCAAACTGCGCGGCGATTCGGTAACGCATGCGATTCAAACCTTGATGATGATTGGCGGCTTGATGATGATTTTCTCCGTCTTGATCAAACTGCTCGAATTAATGGTTTGGCCTCATCAAGCCACATTATGGTTGAGCGGCCTACTGGAAATTCATTTAGGGACGTATGCCATGAGTCAGTCCTATCATGGTCCATGGGTATGGAATATCGCCGTTGTTTGCGCGCTTCTCGGCTTCAGCGGTTTGTGTATTCACGCCCAAGTCAAAAGCTTTATTCGCGGAACCGACCTTCGGTATACGTCCTTTTTCTTTATGAAGCTATTGCACGGTCTAATCTCCTTCGCATTAGCCGTCGTTTGCTGGGCACCTTATCAGCATTGGATGCTGAAGAGCTTGTCAACACTAGCCCCCGCTGGCGGAGCTTCCCATTCATCATTCCACTTGCTTGAATGGACTGCCTACCTGCCGCACATCGGCTTTATGATCCTGCCAGTATTGCTGCTAATCATGCTGGCAGGTGCCGGATTGATCAGCATCGCCGCGCATTTTACTAGCCGTTAATATGCCGGTTTATCAGCATATTTGCGCTTTACGGCTTCCTCTACAACTGCGGGGACCAAGTCACTGATCGGTCCATGAAACCTGGCTACTTCCTTCACAATACTAGAGCTTAAGTAGGAATACTGCGGGTTAGTCATCATAAAGAAAGTCTCCACATCCTCGCTCAGCTTATGGTTGGTCGAAGCCATCTGCAGCTCATATTCAAAGTCGGAGACGGCTCTTAATCCGCGAACAATAACGTGAGCATGGCGTGAGTGCATATAGTTTATTAATAAATCTCGGAAATTATCGATCTCCACATTTTCCAAGTCCGATGTGACCGCATAGAGAAGTTCCTTACGCTCCTCCACGGTGAACAGCGGATGTTTACTAGGGTTATGTAATACCGCGACAATTAAACGATCAAACTGCTTGGCCGCGCGGCGAATAATATCCAGATGGCCCAACGTGACCGGATCAAAGCTGCCTGGATACACTGCGATTCTCTGCTGCGTTGCTGTCATATGTTCAACACCTCTTTAAGCATTTTCGTATCGATAGATGGTTACAGCGATATCGCCGTACTCGGCTCTGCGTTCCTGAGTAAAGCCCGGGATCTCACTGCTGTATGTATGCGCAATGTCATGTTCGATGACAATGGTTGCCTGCGGATGCAGCAGCTGTGCTTCCTTAAGCTGTTCCATCGTTTCATGCATATGCTTCAGCTTGTATGGGGGATCTAGAAATACCAAATCGAGCGGCATGCCTCGCTTCGCAAGAGCCTTCACAGCTCTTGAAGCCTCATTCTTATACACTTCAGCCTTGTCTTTCAAACGAGTAACCTCTAAATTATGGCGGATGACCTCAATGCTTTTTCGCTCCATATCTACGAATATAGCCTGACTCATCCCGCGGCTGAGCGCTTCAATGCCCAGCCCCCCCGTTCCTGCATATAAATCAAGAACCGTTCCTCCTGAGAAATAAGGACCGATCATGCTGAATATAGCTTCCTTCACCTTATCGGTCGTAGGTCGTGTGCCGCTGCCGGGCACAGCCTTTAAAGCGATTCCTCTCGCTGTTCCTGATATGACTCTCAAACGTGTTCACCTGCTGTTTACGTTATTTTTCTTATCGTATCATATTCTAGTATGCATGAAAAATAGTCTTTGCCCGGTTATCATTTTTTTGCCTAGTCAGGTATATATTTCGCTGAAATGGCAATCATGAGATTATCGACATGAAAGTGTCGTAGACAACCGCGGAGAAGACTTACGTTTCCCCATAAGCTCTTCGTCCGGTTTCTCCTCTCCCATGTGGTACCTGCTTAAAAAGCAGGTACCTGAAAAAAGCCTTGGAACCATGGGTTCTAAGGCTTTTTTCAGGTACTCTAATTTGCAACAAAGTCACAAGGGTCAGGCTTTACCCTTAAATAAATCATCCACCTCATTCAACATTTGGCGCACAGCATCCTCATTCACATCCTGTTGCTGCTTTAATTGCAGCAGCTTCTCCCTCATCGCCTGCCCAATCGTTTCATCCTCTGCTGTCCCTGCAGCCTCCCTAGGATCAAACCATACGTAGTCACCTTCGGGCCCGTTACGCAAAAACCTGCGCTGCCAATGATCTGGATAATGATACGGCTGTTCCCCGAACATCATCGCCAAGACATCATCGGATTCAATCGGCAGTAAATAATGGTACATCTCTTCCACTCCGCCCTGCGCAACATCCACATGCCTGTAGGCATAATGCAAGTAATGCTCGCCTGTCAGCGTATCCTTCATAATATCGTAAGCTTCGTGAGCCTCTTCCTGCAAATCCTTAACACTCTCTAATCGCTCCTGCAGCAGCTCGCCTGATACCAGCTTCATATCTTGAAATGATTCAACCATAGGGAGATCATCCTCTTCTCTTGAAAATTCTCGATTCATCCTTATCTTAGCACAAGCGAGCAACGTATTAAATGGGAAACGTGCTTCATCATTTACAACTCAATACGCCAACTATTTCCTTTAAATATCGGGTTAAACGGAGGCTGATCTCTGATCGCATAACCTCCCGAACCATTCCGAAGCGGTCCTCATAACCTCTGCAAATAAAACGGTGATACACGATCATATCCACCTGCTCGTCACTCACAATCTTAATGCTGCGTCTGGTTAATTCGCGCCGCAGGTCGTATAAATCCCCGCTTATTTTGTTCATAACCGCTCGACCCGCCATCACATAAAAGTGCTTGAGAAGATTAGGGCTGTTCTCTATGTCATCGATACTCTTCTGCACCATATTTAACATATGGGGAAGTAAGATGCAGTCGCGAATCATCATCAGTTCATCCTCAGTAGGAAGCTTGCGGGAAGTCTTGGTATCGTTGCGATTCTCATATTGCTCTTGGTGTTCGGTGAGCAGCATCTTAGACTTCCACCGTTCATTGCCGTCTAGCTTACTCATTTATAATGACCTCCAATCTGTCCTTCCCTCTCACGAGCTATGCCGGACTGCAGTAATGAGGAAGTCCGCATAATAGCAGCACTGCCATAGCGGTCCTTGATTTCATCGATCGCTCGTTCTAAACTGTACGCCTTCACACGGTCATCGAACAGCGTAAGTTGAAATTCGCTGTCGTCCGTCAGATCCGTTAGTGAAATATAAAGATGACTTACGGGCAAGCCGCTCCAATAAGTCTTGAACAGTTCATTCGCTGCTGCTGCAACTTCATGCGACAAGGAAGTGGGTTCTGAGAGTGTTACTTGGCGATTAAACGATCTCGAACGCTCCCCATCGGTTTCAGCCGCTCCCACGGATAACACCCGCCCCATCAAACCTAGCCTCCTGCTCCGTCGGCACACCTCGATAACCAACTCCAACAGAACAACCTCAATGTCCTCAAGCTTACGGTATAGGCTGCTTCTAAGCGTTTTACCATGGCTTACTGATTTTAATGTGTTGCGAATACAGGGCTCAACTGGACTTGGATCGATTCCACGGGCTGTCTGCCAATAGTACTCCGCTTGTATATCGCTTTGTTTCCCCATTTCTTGGCGCATGCGCCGTTTGAAATCGCCGAGATCCAAGCGGGCGATATCGCCAATCGTGTGAAGACCCATCCGCATAAAATGACGGGTCATTCGAGAAGCGACCATAAACATTTGATGTACCGGCAGCCTCCACAGGGCCGATTCAATATTGCTCGCATCCAGTTTGAAGATGCCCTCAGGTGTCTTTTTGGCGAAGTTATCAGTCGCCATTTTCGCTAATATTTTGGTAGGTCCGATCCCGCACCGGGCCCAGACGCCCGTCGACAACAATACACGCGTCTGGATCTGACGGGCCATGTCTTCCGGTGTCCCGAAATAAGCAATTGAGCCCGTAACATCAAGAAATTGTTCATCGATGGAATACGGTTCAACCTGATCCGTAAACGACTCGAATATTTCGGTAATGAGCAGAGATACCGTAATATAAGTCTGCATGCGCGGACGTATTACAATGAGCTCAGGACATTTCGCAAGTGCCCCGCCTACTCTTTCGGCGGTCGTAACGCCACGTGATTTGGCAAGCGGGCAAGCGGCTAGAATAATACCTGATTTTCGATCGGGATCCCCTACGGCTACCGGTTTATTCTTGAGATCTGGTCGAGCCGCCTTTTCAATTGAGGCATAGAAGGACTGGCCGTCGATCAGAAAAATAGTACGATTATGAGGCACAGGCATGAAACAACCGGCTGTCAACAAGCTTATTTATGCGACCCACACAAGACACCTCTTCCACAATAAGAATGTATGTTCGTGCTAGTTATATTATATACCGAACATATATTCGTAATGCAAGATGTTTTCGCAGAATTTTTCTGATCGTTTTATCCATTTGAAGATTTTGCAAAATCCTGATTCAAAAACGGGTGCATGAATCAATCCGATTCATGCACCCGTTGACGTACTATGTTTCAATTTGCAATACTACTCACCTTGCTTTAACTTCAGTTTCAATGCCTCCAGCTCTTCCTCGATCTCTGGATCACCCAACGCATCCAGCTCCTGGTCCAAGGAACGGTTGCGCTGAACCAATTCCTTGCTGGCTAATGCCTCGGCTTCTATTTGCATCACCTTATCTTGCATGCGCTCAAACCCTTTCACGCCTGAATTGTTCCCCAATCCACTTAGGTTTTGATGCATTTGCTTCTGTGCTTTAGCCGCTTGCACCCGGGCAACAAGTGAAGCTTTGCGCTGCTTCATCTCCTCAAGCTGCTGCCTCATCTCCTGCAATTGACCGCGTAATACATCAGCCGCCGCTTTTGCCTTCTCAAACTGGGCCTTGAAATCATCTACCTTCTGAAGCAGCGCCTTCTTATCCTGCAGCGCACGCCTAGCCAAGTCTTCCTGCTCAGCCTGCAAAGCCTGCAGCGCTTGCTGCCCACGCTTATCAGCCTGTTCGGAAGCTTCTTCCCACTGATGCTGAAGCTTCTTTTCCACTGCGATTTGCTTAGCCACCGCAATTTCAGCCTCAGCCAGATCTGCTTCCATATCCCGTAAGTATTGGTTCATCATACTCACAGGATCCTCAGCTTTATCAAGCATATCATTTAATGCAGCCAAGGATACATCACGAATCCGTTTAAAAATCCCCAATGTTCTCCCTCCTATTCCTTTGCATTATCCGCCGAAGCATTAGAATCAGTTACGTTCTCACTTGACTGACCTGCTGCAATTTCCTTGTAGGGTTGCCCAGCGGTGCCGTCTATCGTCGCTCCCGCTCGACCAGCAGCGGACCCGGACGCAGCCGTTTCATACGGCAGGGACTTTTTCTGAGTGAGCTGCTGGATCATTTGCTCTATATCTAAACCCGACACATCCTTCAGCATTTGAGGCGCCGTAGCCATCAGCGAGGTCACATAGTTGCTTACTCTCGCTGCGCCTTCACCGGAGCCCGTATCCACTACCGTCAATTTATCGATGCCCTTCAGCGGTTCAGCCACCTTGCCGGCAAGCTCAGGCAGCATGTTAACGATAATATCGAGAATCGCTGCCTCGCCAAATTTACTGAAAGCTTCAGCCAGCTTCTCCTTCGCTTCCGCTTCAGCAAGACCTTGCTGACGAATGACTTCGGCTTGCGCTGTACCTTTCGCCTTCTCAGCTTCAGCCTCGGCCAAACCGTCTATACGCTTCTGTTCCGCTTGCGCCTTCGCTTCCGCTTCAATCTGGTATTGCTTCGCCTCAGCTTCACGCATCCGGCGATTCTTCTCAGCTTCAGCCGCCTGCTCAACAGCGTAACGATCAGCATCGGCTTTCTTCTTCACTTCCGCATCATACTGCTTCTCTCTTCTCGTAATTTCCTTTTCCTCAATATCAATCTCGCGCTCTTTACGCACCAGCTCTATGCGCATTTGCTCCTCCGTCACCTGCTGTTTCGAACGAGCCTCTTGAATGAAGTAAGCTTGATCCGCTTCCGCCTTCGCCTGATCTTGATCCCGCTTGAACGATGCAATCTTGAGCTCCTTCTCCTTCTCAGCTTCAGCAATGTTCGTATCACGAAGCAGCTCCGCCTTCATCCCTTCCTCTTCAGCACGTGCCTTCTGAATCCGGGCATCCCGCACCGCTTCAGCCTCAGCAATATCAGCATCGCGTTTCACCATGGCAATTCTTGGCTTACCCAGCGCATCCAGATAACCGTGCTTATCCCGCACATCCTTAATGGTGAAGGAGACAATTTGCAGACCCATCTTCTTTAAATCCCGAGCTGCCACGCCCTGAACCTCTTGAGCAAATTTATCCCGATTGCGATAAATCTCCTCTACGGTCATAGAACCTAGAATCGCTCGCAAATGCCCCTCAAGAACTTCCTGGGCTTCGGATTGAAGCGCCTCTTTAGGCTTGCCCATAAACTGCTCCGCCGCAGTCGCTATATCTTCAACAGAACCGCCGATTTTAATAATCGCCACCCCATCGGTCATGACCGGGACACCTTGCTCTGTATAGACCTCTGGTGTCGATACGTCCAGCTTTAAGGAAAGGAGTGACAGGAACTCCCCCCTTTGAAAAATCGGCAGAATAAAAGCCCCGCCGCCGCGCACAATCTTGAGCTTGCGACCATCCTCAGAAACCGTATGCTTACTGCCCAGCATAGAGCCGGTAACGACCATAGCCTCGTCAGATCCAACCGTTTTGTAACGTGCCCAGAAGGCAATACCAAGAAACAAAATTACAGCAACAATAATAACAGGAATAACGAAAAAGTCAGGCATTATTAACCTCCCATAGTGGTGTGATTTTCTTCAAAGCGAACCACATACAACGTATGATCCTTCACTTCGACAACTACAATCTTGGCCCCCGAAGGAATTTCCTCTTGCTCATAACTGCTTGCAATATGATTAACCCTGCCGCCGCTCACCTTCATCATGACTTCACCAAACCCTTCGCGAGGAATCGTCACACTAACCTCCCCGATGGATCCGGCTAACTCCGCCATCGAATAACCGGTTGAGTTTTCCGATTGTTCCATGGGCTTCACATAGAAAAAGTACAACAGTACGGACAGTACAATCGCCGCAATCAGAGCCAGAAGCAACACATACCCCGGGTGCAGCGATGAATACTGCGTCAGCAGTATGCCCATACCGCCAAAAACGGTCAGCCCGCCAACCACCGTCAGCGGATTAAACGCGCCCGAAGCGTCCACAGAAAAAGCATCGAACACGCCGTCCAGTGCGCTTCCAATCACATCGCCGAACACAACGGTAACCAGCACGAATAAAGCACCGCCTACAAAACAACTCCAATACAGCTCGAGCATATCACCCCTCCGTCAAAAGCTTCGGTGCATATCTACCTGCCCCAACATCCACCCTCAGCTATAAAATATATTTTTTTCCTTTACTGGTAATACGCATATGGCATGAATTGGTTTCATCGGAATTTTTTATTCTGTGAATAAGAATCACCTGTATATCGCGAAATGCTGTGCTCTGAAGCGACAGATCTTCTCGCGATATATTGCTGAGTGAATCTAAGAAATTGCTAATCATGAAATTGATTCATCATTGCAGAACAAAATCACCCTGCGGGTGAATTAAAACACTAAACCCATTCCATAG